>JASFJM010000110.1:0-8832 GCA_050122055.1 Gammaproteobacteria bacterium
GACTTGTCTTCGGCGGTCAGCATCGCTGACATTTACCTCGGTGAACAGATGGCTTCGTATAGTACCAACGAGTTCCGCTCCGGCCTCAAAATCCTGATCGACAAGGACCCCTGTGTCATCGTCGAGAACGAATTCGTCAAGCCCGGCAAGGGTCAGGCCTTCAATCGGGTCCGCATCCGCAATCTCAAGACCGGCCGCGTGGTCGACAAGACTTTCAAATCCGGTGAGTCGGTGGAGGCCGCGGACGTGATCGACACCGAGATGCAGTATCTGTATGCGGACGGCGAGTTCTACCACTTCATGGTCCCCGATACCTATGAGCAGCATGCGGCGGACGCCACCGCGGTGGGCGACGCCCGCCAGTGGCTCAAAGAGCAGGACATGTGCCAGATCACGCTATGGAACGACGCCCCCCTGTCCGTGACGCCGCCGAATTTCGTCGAATTGAAGATCGTCGAGACGGACCCTGGCGTGCGGGGTGATACCGCCCAGGGCGGCGTCAAGCCGGCCAAGCTGGAGACCGGGGCGGTGGTGCGGGTCCCGTTGTTCGTCGAGCAGGGTGAGGTCATCCGCGTCGACACCCGTTCCGGCGAGTATGTGTCCCGCGTCAAGGATTGATCCCGCCACATGTCGGCGGGTCGGATGAGGGACGAGCCGGAGGCGGACTGGCGTCCCTCCGCCAGTCTCGAGGTGCTCCGCCTGAGAGCATCGTTGCTGGCACGTCTGCGAGACTGGTTCGGCGACCACGATGTGATGGAGGTGGAGACGCCGGTCCTATCCGCAGCCGCGGCGACCGATCCCAGCCTGGGGAGCATGGAGACCTGTGCGGGCGGCCTGCGGCGCTATCTTCAGACCTCGCCGGAATTCTCAATGAAACGCCTCCTCGCCGCCGGCGCCGGCGACATCTATCAGATCTGCCCGGTTTTCCGGGATGGCGAACAGGGCCGCCGTCACAATCCCGAGTTCACCATGGTCGAGTGGTACCGGCTCGGTCTCGACATGCACGGGATGATGGACGAGATCGAGTCGCTGTTGTCGATGCTCTCAGTGGGCCTGCGCCAACCGGGACCGGCGGCGCGTCTGAGTTATCGGGCGGTGTGTCGCCAGTACGCGGATCTGGATCCATTCGTGGCCAGCGGCGAAGCCATCCGCCAGCGGCTCGATGATGCCGGCGTGCCGGTGCCGGAGGCACTGGAAACCGACCGGGACGGGTTGCTGGACCTGCTGTTGGCCAGCGTCATCGAGCCGGCCCTGCCGGCGGACTTGCCTCTGTTCGTATTCGATTTCCCGGCCAGCAAGGCAGCGCTGGCAACTATCCGGGCGGATGACCCGCCTGTGGCCCAGCGGTTCGAATTGTTCCTTGGGGGTATGGAGCTGGCCAACGGCTTTTTCGAGCTGCGCGACGCGGTCGAGCAGGGTGAGCGGTTCGAGCGTGACCTGCAGCGGCGCCGGGCAGAGGGACTGCCGGTGGTGCCGGTCGATCGACGGTTGCTGGCGGCTCTGGAAGCGGGTCTGCCCGAGTGTTCAGGCGTGGCGCTGGGCTTCGATCGACTGGTCATGTGGCTTGCCGGCTGCGACCATATCTCCCAGGCGCTCAGTTTTGACGCCGGCCGAGCCTGAGTCCTTGCGAGGAGCGCTTATGTTCGATCTGGCCAAACATGCATCCGGGTCCAAACCAGATCTGTATCGGGCGCTGGTGGATCAGGCCTGCGCCCTGCTGAAGGGGGAGAGGGATCCGATGGCCAACGCGGCCAACCTGGCGTCGCTGATCTTCCACACCGTGCCGGACCTGAATTGGGCGGGTTTCTACTTTCTGCGGGATGGCGAACTGGTGGTCGGACCCTTCCAGGGCAAACCGGCATGCGTTCGCATCGCGCTGGGTCGGGGTGTATGCGGCACCGCCGCCGAGCGGCGCGAGACGCTGGTGGTCGAGGACGTGGACCACTTCGACGGGCATATCCCCTGTGACGCGGACTCCCGGTCGGAACTGGTCGTGCCCCTGATCCATGGCGATGCGCTGCTGGGCGTGCTGGATCTGGACAGCCCGATGGCGGGCCGGTTCGACGCCGACGACGCGGCCGGGATCGAAGCGGTCGCCGCGGTTTACGTAGGCGCGCTCTCCGACTGATCCGCGGCGCCGGGTTCCGGCGCATTCAGCCGGCGGCCCATGATCTGCCCCATGCGGAGGGTGGCGGCCGGGGTCAGGCCCGGGTCCAGCTCGACGCGGCCCGGTGAGAACAGGGCGATTACGGTGGAACCCATGTTGAACCGACCCATCTCCTGGCCCCGGTCGAGGGACATCTCGCCCGGCCCGTAGTCCACTGCCACCCGGCGCCGCGGCCGGCCCGGCGCGACTTCCCCGGCCCAGACTGTCTCGATACTCCCCACGTTGAGCGCGCCGACCAGCACCAGGGCCATCGGCCCGGCGGCCGTGTCGAACTCGCACACGACCCGTTCATTGCGGGAAAACAGGCGCGGTACGCTCCGGACTGTCGCGGCATTGACGCTGAACAACCGTCCCGGCAGGTAGATCATCCGCCGCAACTCTCCATCCAGTGGCATGTGGATGCGGTGGTAGTTGTATGGGGCCAGGTAGATGGTGGCGAAGCTGCCGCCCGCGAACCGGCGGCCGAGGTCGGCATCTCCCACCAGGCCGGCCAGGCCGTAGTCTCGATCCTTGGCCTGCAGCACGCGGCCATTCGCGGCGAGCCCGGCCTGACTGACGGTGCCGTCCACCGGGCACGCGATCGCCAGATCGGAAGCCGGCAGCGGGCGGGCCCCGGGGTTCAGGGCGCGGGTGAAAAAGGCGTTGAAGGTCGGGAAGGCCGTCGCCCGGGTCTCGGCCGCCTCGCTCATGTCCACACTGAAGGCGCGGACGAATCCGCGGATCACCAGGTCTTTGAACCAGGCCGTGCGTACGCGGGTAGCCCAGTGGACCAGCCGCGAAAGGCCGTGCTGCGGGAGCAGATACTGCAGCCAGACGAACAGACGTTCGGTCACCGGGCGCCGCCGTCAATGTCCATGGTGAGGATCGGTTCCCTCATCATCGCCGTCCGCCCTGCGGCGCACCGGTACCTGGATCTCGACCCGGGCGTCGTCGGCGAATTCGAATGCCAGCGCCACCGTGTCGCCCTCGCCAAGGTCGCGGGCCGGCCCGTGCAGCATGAGATGCCGCCCTCCCGGTTCGAACACGGCGCGCCCGCCGGGCGGCACCGTCAGGTCGGGTTCCGCGATCATGCGGGCGACGCCGCCGACGATCTCGGTGCGGTGGACCTCGACGCTGGAGAAGGCCGGCGACGACACCGCCACCAGTTCAAGCGGCTGCTCGCCCGGGTTCTCCAGCACCAGATAACCGGCCATCATGCCGGCGCCGGGCGGCGCCAGACGGATCCAGGGGTCCACGACCTGCGGTGAGTCGCCTGCCGGTTCTGGGGCGCACGCGGTCAGCGTCAGAATCGCCAACAATGCGCACAGGCCGGCCGTGATTCTCGGTATTCGGGTCATCCGTGTTGCCTCATGATCTGACGGTATTCGTGGTCGAGTTCTTCGACTCGGTGCGGGGTGTTGAAGATGGCCGCCAGGCGTCCCCGGGGGTCGATCAGGAACACCGACGCGGTGTGTTCCACTGTGTACTCCGTGCCGTCCGTGGCCGGTTGATAGGCGAAGGCCACGCCGAGCCCGCGGGTCAGGGTCATGATCTCGCCCATGTCCCCCGTGACGCCGATAAAATCCGGGTCGAAGAACGGTACATAAGCGGACAGCTTTTCTACCGTGTCGCGCATCGGATCCACCGAGATCATCACCACTGCTGGCCGCGTCTCCGGCGGCAGGTCCGCCAGCCTCCCGCTCATGCCGGCCAGAGTGTTGAGGGTGGTGGGGCAGACGTCGGGGCAATGGGTGAATCCGAAGAAAAGGAGCGTCCAGTGACCCTGGAGGCGATCCGGCCCGAACGGTTGCCGGAGATGGTCCGTCAGCAGGAATTCCGGCAGCGCCCGCGGCGCCTGCAGGACCAGCGCCCGCGTCTCGGTCTCATCGCCCTGGGGTGGCCCGGACAGGAAGTGTCCGAGCGCCATCCCGGCGAGGGCCGCCAACACCGCGACCGGCACAAAAATCAGCAGATGGGAGCGGGTTTTCATAGCCCTTCATTATCCCACACCCCGGCAGGGCGGTCAGGTATCATGCGGGCCTGTCCGCCGGGCGTGCTCCGGCATCAAGCAAGCTGACCATGGAAGAAACCGACGGTTTGGAGACGGTGACCGATTTCGTGCGCTGGGGGGCGAGCCGGTTCGCCGCGGCCGGTCTGCACTACGGTCACGGTACCGACGACCCGATCGACGAGGCCTTGCTGCTGGTGGCCCACGGGCTGCATCTGCCGCTGCCGCTTCCCCGGGAGTTCCACCGCGCCCGTCTGACCGCCCACGAGCGGCCGCGGGTGGCAGCTCTGATCGACCGGCGGGTGTGCGAGCGTCGTCCTGCCGCGTACCTCACCGGAGAAGCCTGGTTCGCGGGTCTGCCGTTCGCTATCGACGAGCGGGCTCTCGTGCCGCGTTCGCCTGTCGCCGAATTGATCGAGCAGGGATTTTCTCCCTGGGCCGATCCGGGTGAGATCGGAAGAGTGCTGGATCTGTGCACCGGCAGCGGCTGCATCGCCGTGGCCTGCGCCCACTATCTGCCGGGCTGCACGGTCGACGCCTCCGATGTGTCCGGGGACGCGCTGGAGCTGGCGCGGGAGAATATCCGGCGTCATCATCTGGCAGATCGCGTGAGCGCGATTCAAGCGGATCTTTACGAGGGACTCGATGGCCGGCGCTATGACGTCATCGTCAGCAATCCGCCTTATGTGGCGCGCGCCGAATATGAATCGCTGCCTCCCGAGTATCGCCACGAGCCGGCCCTCGGGCTGCTGGCCGGTGAAGAAGGTCTGGATGTGGTGCGCAGGATCCTGGCTGGCGCCCGGGAACACTTGCTGCCCGGCGGCATACTGATCGTGGAAGTCGGCAACGCAGAGGCGGCGCTGATCGGCGCCTATCCGGACCTGCCGTTCACATGGCTGGAGTTCGAGCGTGGCGGATCCGGCGTATTCATGCTGACTCGCGACCAGCTGCCAGGAGGCTGAACATGTCAGGCAATACCTTCGGCAAGTTGTTTTCGGTGACCTCCTTCGGCGAGAGCCACGGCCCGGCCCTGGGCTGTGTCGTCGACGGCTGCCCGCCGGGGCTGCCCCTGACCGAGGATGATCTGCAAAGGGATGTGGAACGACGTCGTTCAGGCAAATCCCGCCACACCAGCCAGCGGCGCGAGCCCGATCAGGTCCGTATCCTCTCCGGCATCTTCGAGGGTCGCACCACCGGCGCCCCGATCGGGCTGCTGGTCGAGAACCAGGATCAGCGGTCCCGGGATTACGCCAAGATCAAGGACGTGTTCCGGCCCGGCCACGCGGATTACACCTATGCCCAGAAGTACGGCTTCCGTGACTACCGCGGCGGTGGCCGGTCGTCGGCCCGGGAGACCGTCATGCGTGTGGCCGCGGGCGCCATCGCCCGCCGATATCTCGGCCGCCAGTTGGGCATCGAGATCCGCGGCTATCTGGCCCAGCTGGGGCCCCTGGTACTGGATCCCGTCGATCTGGACAGCGTGGACGACAATCCCTTCTTCTGCGCGGACCCGAGCCGGGTCCCGGAGCTGGAGGCCTACATGGACGCGTTGCGCAAGGAGGGCGATTCAATCGGCGCCAGGGTCAATGTACTGGCCACAGGGGTGCCCCCCGGCCTCGGCGAGCCGGTCTTCGACAAGCTGGATGCGGACATCGCCCACGCCATGATGGGCATCAATGCCGTCAAGGCGGTCGAGATCGGCGACGGTTTCCTGGCCGTGACCCAGAAGGGTACGGAGCATCGGGACGAGATCACGCCGGAGGGATTCCGCTCCAATCATGCCGGCGGGACCCTGGGAGGGATCAGCTCCGGCCAGACCGTGCGTGTCAGCATGGCGCTGAAACCCACCTCCAGTCTGCGCCTGCCATGTGACTCGGTGGACGTGAATGGTGATCCGGTGGAGGTCGTCACCACGGGTCGACACGATCCCTGCGTCGGTATCCGGGCGACCCCCATCGCCGAGGCCATGCTGGCGCTGGTGCTGATGGATCATTATCTCCGCCATCGGGCACAAAATGCAGATGTGGAATGCCCCACGCCGGTGATACCCGGCTGAGTCATCCTGTCTGCTGGTGATGGAGCGAAGAGCCATGTCAAAGAAATTCTCGGTGGCCGTGCTGGGCGCGACCGGGTTGGTGGGCGAAGCGATGCTGTCCATCCTCGAGCAGCGCAAGTTCCCGCTGGCGGAGTTGTATCCGCTGGCCAGCGAGCGCTCCGCGGGCAAGACCCTGCGCTGTCAGGGGCGGGAGTTCCCGGTCACGGACGTGGCCGACTTCGACTTTTCCCGGGCCGAGATCGGCCTGTTCTCGGCCGGCGCATCGGTCTCGGAGATTTACGCGCCGAAAGCCGGCGCGGCGGGCTGTGTGGTCATCGACAACACGTCGCGATTCCGCAACGAGGCCGGCATACCGCTGGTCATTCCCGAGGTCAATCCGGATGCCATAGCGGGCTACGCGCCGCGCAACATCATCGCCAATCCCAATTGCTCGACCATCCAGATGCTGGTCGCGCTGAACCCGATCTATCGGGCCGTCGGCATCGAGCGCATCAATGTCGCGACCTATCAGGCGGTGTCCGGCGCCGGCCGGGGCCTGGTGGAGGACCTGGCGGCCCAGACCGCGCGGCTGCTCAACGGGCTCCCGATCGAAAATCCGAGCACCCCGAAGCAGATCGCCTTCAATGTCCTGCCTCAGATCGACAGTTTCGAGGATAACGGCTACACCCGCGAAGAGATGAAGATGGTCTGGGAGACCCGCAAGATACTCGACGATGAGGGGATCCTCGTGAATCCGACCGCGGTCAGGGTTCCGGTGTTTTTCGGGCATTCGGAGGCCGTACATATCGAAACCCGCGATAAGATCACCGCAGACGAGGCCCGAAAGCTGCTAAAAGAGGCGCCCGGGATAAAGGTACTCGACCAGCGGGAGCCGGGCGGATACCCTACCCCCGTTACCGAGGCGGCCGACCGTGATCCGGTGTTTGTGGGGCGGATCCGGGAGGACCTTTCGCACCCGCGCGGGCTCGATCTGTGGGTGGTTGCCGATAACGTGAGGAAAGGGGCTGCATTGAACACCGTGCAGATCGCTGAATTTCTTGCGAAAAACTTTCTATAAGTTATATTTAGGCGCAACTTGTAAAGGGCCTTATCAAGAAAATCCAAAGGCGCGGTTCAATCCGGATGCTGGAGCAGTGGTCCCGCTTCGCGGGGCCGCGGGAACAGGGAGTGGCGATGGCTCGTAGATTTCGTTGGCTTGGGGTGCTTGCCCTTGCGCTGGTTTCGACTGGTGCAAATTCGCTCGGAATGGGCGATATCAAGCTCAATTCATTCTTGAACGAACCGCTGGACGCAGAGATCCAGGTTTCCCTGTCGGGAGCCGATGAGCTCAATTCGCTGCGCGTGGAAGTTGCCCCGCGGGCGGAATTCGACCGGGTCGGTATCGATCGCCCGCTGTTCCTCGATGGGCTGGAATTCGTCGTGGAGCGGGTCAGCGGCGATCGGGCGGTGATCCGGATCAGCTCAGACGAGCCCATGATCGAGCCCTTTGTCACCTTCCTGCTCGAAGCCCGGTGGAGCGGTGGCCGTCTGCTGCGCGAATATACGGTGTTGCTGGACCCGCCGTTATTCCTCCCGACCCCCGAGCCGCCGGCCGTCGAGGCGCCGGTGCCCGCCCGGGACTCGGCGGCTTCCGGCGTCGTACAGCGGCCCCTGCCAGCGCCGACGCCCGCGCCCCAGGCCGCGCCCCGGCCGCCGGTCAGCCCACCGTCTGCCTACGGACCGGTGCGCCGAAACGAGACGCTCTGGAGCATCGCCCAGGAGGTCCGGCCCGACCCGGCCATCTCCACCAACCAGATGATGATGGCCCTGTTCCGGGCCAACCCCGACGCCTTTGACGGCAACATCAACCGGATGCGCGCCGGTGCTCGCCTGCGGGTCCCCAGCCGCGACGAGATCCTCGGTACGTCTCCGGCCGAGGCTACCGCCGAAGTCAGGGCGCAGAATACGCGCTGGCGCAGCGCCACCGGTCGGCCCGTGGGTGCGCCCGGGGCGGTCGCTGCGCCGGCGACCCCGACCTCGGAAGAACCGCGGCTCGAACTGGTGCCGCCCGAGGAGCCTGAGACCATGGCGGATGCGGCCGAGGGTGCGCCGCTGACCTCCGAACAGGAAGCACTCAATCAGGAGTTGCTCAATGCCGTCCAGAGCCTGCGGCGCGAGCTGGAGGAAACCCGCCAGGCGATCAGCGTCAAAGACGCAGAGATCGCTGCGCTGCAGGAACGGCTGGCGTTGATCGATGGCGCCGAGGCGATAGCGCCCGAGCTGGAAGCCGAGATCGACCCGGATTCCGTCGAGCGCGCGGTAGCCGAGGCCGAGGCGGAAGCCGCCCTCGCGGAGGCTGAGGGCGTTACCGGCGAGCCGATCGAAGGAGAGGCAGTAGAAGAAGTGGCGGTAGGAGAAGAGGCACCCGAGGTGGCCGAGGAAGCGGTCGCTCCGGCGAGGCCCGCGGCGACTCAGCCGCCGCCGGCGCAGGTGTCCGGAACGGCCCCCAGCGGTGGCCTTTTCTCCTCCATGTGGGTATGGATCGCCGGATTCGCGGTGTTGCTTGCCGCCCTGTTCCTGATCTGGAAGAAACGTCAGGAATCAGCCGCCGAAGAGGCTTTCGAAGCCTGGGAGGCCGAGCCC
>JASFJM010000111.1:0-8825 GCA_050122055.1 Gammaproteobacteria bacterium
CCAGGTAGTACTCGGCGATATGTTCCAGGCGCCGGCTCCAGGCCAGACCGAGCCCGCTGAAGTCCTGCATAAAACAGGACAGCGCCGTATCCAGGGGATGACGCCGGCAGTGGATCACCCGGGCCCGGGGCAGCAGGGCCTGGATGAGGCCCAGGCGGAGGAAATTCGCCGGCATCTTGTCAGTAAACCGGGTGCGGCCGCCGGCATCCACCGAACTCATGTAGGCGCGGGCCATGTCCTGAAGGACCTCCCGGGACAGGGTCGCCGGATCGACGGCCAGACGCTCACCCCGCAGTTGCCGTTCGATCCCGCCCATGCTGCCGAGCTCGCCGGCGCCGAATACCGCCGGATGACGGGCGAGCGTCCGCTCGACCAGCGTCGTGCCCGAGCGAGGCATGCCGACGATAAAGACCGGCGCCTCGGTCTCGTTGCCGAGCCCGGCAAGGCGGTCCAGGGCCGTCCGGGTCCAGGCCCGGCGGACAGCGTCGACGCGGCGGCGGTATCGTCCCGGGTCAAAGCGGCCGGGCGAGAGCTCGTTGGCCCGTTCGAAGCAGGTGAACGCCTCTTCATGGCGCCCGGCCTGGTCCCGGATCTCGCCGAGCAGGAACAACCGACGGGCCCGCTGTCCGGCATCCAGTCTCGACGCTTCAAGGTCCTCGATCAGCTTCAGCGCCTCGTCGCCCCGGCCGGCCCGGCGCAGCAGACGCGCCCGCACCAGCACCCCCTCCGGACCGAGTCTGCCCTGCTCCGCAAGGGGTTCCAGCAGGGCCAGTCCCGCCTCGGTCCGGCCGCGGATCTCCAGCTGGGCGGCGAGCGTGGTCAGCGCCTCCGGGTGGCCGGGCACCTGGGCCAGCACCGCTTCCAGCTCCTCGCGGGCGTCGTCGAAGCGCCCCTGGATCTGCCATACGCTCGCCCGCGCGATCCGGGGCTCGGGCCGCGACGGCGCCAGCGCCATGGCTCGCTCGTAGGCCTGCAGCGCGGCCTCGTAACGGCCAGCAGCATGGAGCACCACGCCGAACCGGTGCCAGAGCCGCGGCCGATGGGGGTCCTGCCGCAGAGCCCCGTCCAGCAGATCTGCGGCCAGCTCGAGCCGGCCGTCGGCCATGGCCTGGCCGGCCAGGGCATCGGCCACCCGGGGAGAGTCCGCCGCCCGGGACCTGGCGATTTCCAGGTCGGCCCGGGCAGCTTCAGCCTGACCGGTCGCGGCGCGCAACTCCGCCCGCAGACACAGCATGGAAATGGGCAGCTGGTCGGCCAGGAAGCCGGCGAGGAGACGCTCGGCCTCGGCGGCCCGGCCGGCCCGGGCATGGGCCATGGCCTCCCTCAGCGGGCCGGGATCAATCTGCCCGGCGTCCGTAACCATCGGCATCCAGTGCGTCAAATGAGGGTCTCAGCCAGCGCTCGTAGTGACGCCAGCCGCCCACTTCCCGATCCGAGAGGGGCTCGCGCAGCGGCGTGTCACCAGCGCTGTCGGCGACCCCGGTTTCGTAGAACCGGAGACAGCGCGGATCCCACTCCAGACCGGTGAATTCCACCAGGCGCCGGCTCCAGGCCTCGGGTTCGCCCACCACGCCTTCGTAGGGGAACTCCAGCATCCGCAGGCCGCTGACCCGGTGCCAGTGATCCATCATCGCTCGATAATGACCGAAATAGGCTGCCATGGCAGACAGGTCGAAGGTAAACGCGAGACTGCGGCCGGCGAAGTTCTTCAGCCAGCAGCGCAGCGCCAGGTCCAGGGGATGGCGCACGCAGTGGATCACGCGAGCCCGGGGGAACAACAATTCGATCAGACCGATATGGATGAAATTGAACGGCATGGTGTCGGTCACCCGTTCGGCAGCCCCGGTCCGGGCGGCCAGCCGCGCCAGGTACCGTTGCGCCTGGCGGTCGAGCATGGCCGCATCCAGACGACAGGCCCCGGCGGGCCAGCCGCCGGTCTCTCTGCCCAGATCCAGGCTGATATCCCCGATCTCGGTCAGTTCGCCGGCGCCACGGACCATGGGATGGCTGCACAGGATCTGCTCCGCCAGGGACTTGCCGCTGCGCGGCATGCCGACGATAAAGACCGGCTTCTCGCTGGTGCCGGCCGCGCGCGGCAGCGAGGCCATGGCCGCGGCCGAGAACGCCTCGCGGCTGGCATCGACCGCCTGTTCGAGGGCGATCACGTCGCCGGCCGGGACGCCGGCTGGTAGCGACTGCCGGCGCAGGGCGTTGGCCGCTTCCGCCATGGACCACGCCTGTCCGGAATGGCCGGTCTCGTCCAGCGACTGGGCCAGGGAGAATCGCAGCTGCGCCTGCCCCTCCGCGGACAGCATCGGGGACGCCAGCGCGTCTTCCAGAACCGCGCGCGCCTGGTCATGCCTGCCCGAGCGTCGCAGGAGCCGCGCCCGGATCGGGGCGACGATGGCCGGTTCCGCGCCGGGGCGGTCGTCCAGCAGTTCCAGCGCTTCATCCTGACGACCGCGATTGTCCAGCCACGCCGCCAGGCCCGAACGGGCCTGGTCGTGACCGGGATCCGCGGCCAGGGCCCGGCGGAAACAGGATTCCGCCGAGTCCGGTTCCCCCTGGGCCTGGAGCAGCTTGCCCAGATTGGCCAGGGCGTCCGGATACTCCGGATGGCGCCTCAGCGCGGCCCGGTAACAGTGCCCGGCTTCGTCGAATCGGCCCTGGAGCTGGATCGCAGCGCCCAGCCAGGTGTGGCCGGCGACGCTGTCGGGCTCCATCTGCAGATGACGACGCAGGGCCTGCTCCGCGTCGACATAACGGCCAAGGGCGTTGAGGACGCCGCCCAGTTGCAGCCAGCCGGCGGCGATCTGTGGCCATCGTCGGGTCACGATCTGCAGCGACGCCAGTGCGGCGTCCACGTCACCGCAGCCGAGCTCCGACATGGCCAGATTGAAGCGCGCCGCCGCCAGATCCGGGTCCAGCTCCACGGCACGCCGGAACGCGGTGACCGACTCCTCCAGCCGCCCCAGCCGGCCCAGGAGCTGGCCGGCCTGATTGCTGAGACGGGCATCCCCGGGCGCGATCTCCCTGGCCGCCTCCATCCGGGCCAGGGCCTGCTCCAGTCTTCCCTGGCGGGCGTCTTCCACGGCCGCGGCCAGCAGTCGGCCGGCGTCGCCGGCCTCAGGAGCCATCGATCCGGGCATCGACCCGTTCCGCGAATCCGGTCGCCCGCCAGGCCTGCCAGTCGATGCCCTCGATCAGCGGTCCCAGCCATTGCTCGTAACGCCGGAAGCGGCCCAGGGAGCTGCGATACATGGGCCGGCGCACCTGGGCGTGACTGGCGGTGGCGACGAGGCGATCCAGCCGGTGGAATTGGAGGCAGGCCGGATCCCACTCCAGACCCAGGAAGGCGACCAGTTCCCGGCTGACGGCCTCCTGGTCGGTGACCAGCTCCTCGTAGACCACCTCGTGGAATGCCAGCCCGCTATGGCGCCGCCAGTGATCCATGACCGCGAGATAGCGATTGTAGTAGAGGGCGATGTCCTCCTGCCGGTAAGAGAAGGGGATGCCCTGACCGGCGAAGTTCTGGAAATAGCATGACAGGGCCGTATCCAGCGGATGCCGGACGCAGTGGATGACATGGGCCCGGGGGAACAGCTGTTCGGCGAAACCGAGGAACAGATGATTGGCCGGCGTCTTGTCGATGACCCGGGCGGCCGTCTCATCCACCGCCGAGAGCAGCGCACTGTACTCCCGCGCCGCCGCCGCGAGCGCCTCGGGACCGGCCCCTTGCGCGCTTTGCGGAAAACGCGGACCGCCGGGGCCGCCCAGATCCACCGCCAGCCGCCCGAGATCGGTCAACTCACCCGCCGCGGCGACCCGGGGATGACACGCCAGGATCTGCTCGACCAGCGACGTACCCGATCTGGGCATGCCGACGACAAAGACCGGGCGTTCGTCGGGATCATCAGCCCGGGGCAGGGACGCGCCGGCGCCCTCGCCATAGACCTCCAGCAGCCGGGAGACGTCGTCCACGTACTCCTGGCGGTTGAACAGCACCGGCTTCATCTGATTGCCGCGACGGAAGTGATCGAATGCCTGTTCGTAGCTGCCCTCCGCATCGCAGGCGGCACCGAGATTGAATTGCAGCCGCTGCAGGGTCGAGTCGGTCAGATCCTTGCGGGTCAGCGCCTGACGGAGGATGTCGGCGGCGCGTCCATGGCTGCCCAGGTGGCGCTGGAGTTCGGAGGCCGTGATGACCAGATCCAGATCGCTGCGCCCGGGATCGAGTCTTTCTTCCAGCAGCGCCCAGCCCTCGTCGTAGCGGCCCCGCCGGTCCAGGTTCGCGGCCAGCCCCGCCAGTGCGCTCTCGTCGTCGGGCGCCAGCTCCAGGGCGCGGCGGAAACCCGCCTCGGCCCGGTCGGAATCGCGCAGGCTCTGATACACGTGGCCCAGGTTGCTGTGGGCCGTGGCATAGTCCGGGCGCAGCGAGAGCGCATGCTGGTAGGCATCCCGGGCCGATTCCAGGTCACCCAGCATATGCAGGGCCGCGCCGAGGCTGGTGTGGGCCACCGCATCGTCCGGGCGGAGTTCGACCAGTCTGCGGAAACAGCGGACGGCCTGTTCGTAGCGGCCGAGGGAGTGCAGCAGATGGCCGAGGGATTGCAATGGCTCGGCCGCATCGGGTGACAGCTCCGCCGCCTTGCGCAGGGCGCCGAGCGCCGCCTTGTTGTTGCCCGCCGCACGCAGGGCCAGACCCAGATTGTAATGGGCGTGGGCGAAATCCGGCCGCGAGCGCACGGCCCGCGCGAAGGCATCGGCGGCGTCCCTGATCCGACCCAGATTGCCCAGTGCTTCGCCGGCGCTGTTCCAGGCCGTGGCGCGCCCCGGCTGCAGATCCAGCACTCGCCTCAGTACCGGCAGCGACTCCCGGTGGCGGCCCAGCCGGTTGAGGACCAGACCCAGCCGCTCCAGGACGTCCGGCGTCGGATGGGTCACCGCGAGCGTCTGCAGCGCCTCCGCAGCGGCGCCGAGACGCCCGGCATCCGCCTCGATGTCCGCCAGCCGCCAGAGCAGCTCCGGATCGCCGGGCCGTTCGGCGAGCGCGCGGCGCACGGATTCCGCGGTCTCGGGCGCGGCGCTTCGAGTCTCAGCCACGGTTTCGGCCCGGCGTTACCACTGCAGGCACACGGCGAGGCGGTCGGTCCACGGCCCCGGCGATGCTCCCGCAAGGGCCCGTGTCAGTCATCGAGAAACCCTTCCCGGCGGAGGCCGTCGATCAGGGGATCCAGATGCTTACGGTAGTGATCGGCGCGTCCGAGCGATGTGCGGTATACGGGACGTTTGACCTGGGCGTGACTGGCCGTGCGCACCAGGCGCGGATTCTCATGGAAGCGGAGGCAGGCGGGATCCCATTCGAGACCGAGGAATCTGACCATGCGCCGGCTGACGCCTTCCAGATCGTCGACCAGTTCCTCGTAGTCCACGTCCAGGATCGGCAGATCCAGGTTCTCGGTCCAGTGGTCCATCAATAGCCGGTACTGGCCGTAGTAGTGAGCGATGTCTGCCAGGTCATAGCTGAATGGCGGTCCGGCGGTGCCGAAACTCTGCCTGTAGCAGGACAGGCCGGTATCCACGGGATCCCTGCGGCAGTGGATGACCCGGGCGCAGGGGAAGGCGAGCTGGATGAGCCCGAGCTGTTCGAAGTTCTGCCACATCTTGTCCGTAACGCGCAGTTCCTCGTCCACGTCGCGCATCAGCCGCAGGAGATAGGCCCCGGTGCATTCGCTGAGGAAGCTGGACTTGATCCCGGCCAGGCACTCGGGATACGGGATCTTGTGCTTGTTGCGACCCAGACGCATGGCCGCCAGTCCCAGCTCGAGCAGTTCGCCGGCCCCCAGGATCTCTTCATGACTGGCCAGGATCTGCTCCACCAGGGAGGTGCCGGAGCGCGGCATGCCGACGACAAAGACCGGAAACTCTGTCTTGCGCCGGCAGCGGGGCAGGCGGTCGATGTTCTCGCGATTGAGCACATTCATCAGCCGCTCGACTTCCCGCTCGCGTCCGGCGCGGGAATAGCGTCCCGTATGGATGCGATTGGCCCGCTGATAATGGGCGAAGGCCCGATCGTATTCCTGCATGTCGTCCAGCAGATCGGCAACGGTGAAGTGGATCGCCGAACGTTCCTGATCGTTCAGTCCCTCGGCCTTCGCCAACGGAGCCAGATGAAGCAGGGCCTCCTCGCCATGATGGAGACGGCGCAGAAATCGCCCGTATGCCACGTGCATGGCCGGGCTCGCCGTCCCCGCTTTGATGTATGGCAGCAACAGAGCGATGCCGCGCTTGTATTCGCCATTGAGCTCGAGCAACCCCGCAAGCCCCATCAGCGAGGGCGCATGATCGGGATCGATCTCCAGCGCCGTCTCGAATCCCGCCGCAGCGGTCTCCATCTCGCCCATGCTCATGAGCACGGACGAGAGATTGGCGTACGTATCGGCGTCGCGCCCGCCCTCGGCAATCACCTGCCGATAGATGTGCACGGCCTCATCCAGTCGGCCGACCTGATGCTGGGCGATCGCCAGATTGTAGCGGCCCGGACGATTGGTCATCTCCTCTTCGAGCCCGCGCTCCAGATGCCGGATTGCCAGCTCGATGTGGCCCTGCTCGTAGAGCATGGCGCCCAGATTCAGGTTGGCGTTGCCGTGATCCGGCTGATGGGACAAGGCGGTGCGGAAACACTGCTCCGCGGCCTCCTTGTATCCCTTGCGCCGCAGGACGTGACCGAGATTGCTGTGAGCGTCCGCAAACTGGGGATCCAGCGCCAGCGCCTGGCGAAAGTCGGCTTCCGCCTCATCCAGTTGGTCACGATTGTTGTAGAGCCGCCCACGGACGTTGAACAACAGCGGATCGCTGAGATCGAGCTCCAGGGCCTGGCTGATGAAATCCCAGGCCAGATCCGGGCGCTTCTGCCGGATCCGAATTTCGGCCATCAGCCGCAGGGCCCAGACATGGTCCGGCCGGTCCGCCAGCACCGACTGGCAGATCGATTCGGCCTCGGCCACCCGGCGGTCGCGCATGTCGCGCTCGGCCCGTTGCAGATCCATCTGGAACAAATTCGATCCCCTTTCCCTGCGGGATTATCTGCCCACCGGCGCCTCGCGGCCAGCGCCGGCCGCTGCCGGCCGGTAGACCGGGTGCTCCGGTGGCCAGGCTTCCGTGGCGGGCTGGCGCTGCCGATAGGCCTCCAGCAGGGTCCTGGCCCTCCGGGCCCGGGGCCCGTCACCCTCTCCGGCCACCTCGACCAGCCGGTCCTGGATCTTCAGCGCCTGTTGCCAGCGACCGTTGGCGGCAGCCGCCATGGCCAGGGCCTCGGCATGGTCGTAATCCGGCCGCGCGCGATAAATGGTGGCGGCGTATTCGGCCGCCAGCTCGAGCTGTTCCGGCTCCACGCCCGGGCAGCTGGCATAGCCTCTGGCCAGGGCCTGCATCACCTCACCGCTTCCGGGCTGAGCGCCCAGCGCATCCTCGAATCGGTCCACGGCGCGCTGGCAATCGCCGGCGGCCAGGGCCGCCAGCCCGGCCCGATAGGCAAAGATGGCGGCCTGGTCGGGCGGTGGCGTGACACTGTCGTAGGCGGCTGCTGCGTCAAGGTAGCGGCCTTCCCGCATCAACGCATGACCGAGACGCAGACCGGCCAGCAGATAGCCGGGGTCCGCGTCCAGAGCGGCCCGATAATCCTCGATCGCGCCAGGGTCGTCTCCGCTCTCCTCCCTCAGGGTGCCGCGCCGGTAGCGGGCCGGCCCGTAGCCCGGATCGATCTCCAGCGCCCGCTCGAACTGGACCTGCGCGGCATCTCGCTGGCCGCTCTGCAACAGCCCCTGACCGAGGCTCACCCGCGCCGCGGGGTCGTCCGGATTGTATTCCACCGCGCGCCGGAATTCCTCGATCGACTCGGCCTCGCGACCGGCCCGGGCGGCGGCATAGCCTCGCTCCAGATAGTACTGGGCGCTGCGGGAAAGAGCGGCCATCTCCGCCAGCACCGGGTCGGCGATGGCGGGGTCCGTATCGCCCTTCTCCGCCAGGTTGCGGCGTGCCTGCTCGATCTGACCCGCCTGGCGGTAAGCCATGGCGAGGGGGTGGCGCAGCCGGTCGGCACCGGGATCCGCCGCCAGGGCCTGCTCGAGGTATTTGATCGCGGCAGCGTAATCACGGGCATTCAGGGCGATCTCGCCAAGACCGGCGAGGGCCGCAGGCTGGTTAGGGCGAGCCGCCAGCACCCTCTCGAAGTCCGCCCGGGCCGCCTCCGGCCGGCCCTGGTCCAGCCGGACCTGCCCCCGCCGCAGACGGGCCGGCAGATAATCCCCATCGATATCGAGGGCGCGATCGTAGCTCCGCAGCGCGGATCCGTACTCCCCGATCTCCTGATACAGATAACCGAGCAGGTAGTGCCAGCGGAACACCTCCGGCTGATGCTGCACGGCCTGGAGATAGCACTGGCGGGCGAGAGTCTGCAGATGATGGGCCTGGTAGACCATGCCGAGTTCGCCCCAGGCCAGACCCAGGGAGGCGGCATCGCCTGCGGCGGCCCGGGTGCGGAAAACTGACAGTCCGTCATTGAGACCCTGACGGACGCCGGGTTCGAAATCGTCCAGGGCGGGCGCCGGCGGCTCCGGGGCAGAACCGAGGCTGACGCCCGAGCACAGCAGGAGTCCGGCTATCCACGTCCGGCGCGGACGGATCATGGTCCCGGGTCAGGTGCCACACCGTCGCCCTGACGCAGCGTGTGGTAACTGCCGCCCTGCAATCCCTCGAAGCGTTCCTCGCTGCCGTCCGGCCAGAGCACCCGGACCGAACGTTTCGCCGCAGCCCCATCGCCCAGG
>JASFJM010000112.1:0-8775 GCA_050122055.1 Gammaproteobacteria bacterium
TCGCCCGGTGACTCCTCGGTGCCGGCGAACAGGCCGCCGAGCATGATGCAGTGAGCGCCGGCGGCAATCGCCTTGGCCAGATCGCCCGAATAACGCACGCCGCCATCGGCGATCAGCGGCACGCCGGTGCCGTCCAGGGCGGCGGCCACGTTGAAGACCGCGCTGATCTGCGGCACCCCGACGCCGGCCACCATCCGGGTGGTGCAGATCGATCCCGGACCGATTCCGACCTTGACCCCGTCCGCGCCGGCCTCCACGAGGGCTCCGGCGGCCTCGGCGGTGACGATGTTGCCGCCGATGACCTGCAGATCCGGGAACTCCGATTTGATCGCGCGCACCCGGTCCAGCACGCCCAGGGTATGGCCATGGGACGTGTCCACGACCACCACGTCGACCCCGGCCGCCACCAGCTGACGCACCCGGTCGGCGGTATCGGGGCTGGTACCCACGGCCGCCCCGACCAGCAGCGCCCCGCGCGTGTCCTTGGCCGCCCGGGGGAAATCGGTCGCCTTCTGGAAGTCTTTGGCGGTGATCATGCCGCGCAGGCGGAAATCGTCGTCGATGACCAGCACTTTCTCGATCCGGTGCCGGTGCAGCAGTACCAGCACCTCGTCCTTGGCGGCGCCTTCGTTGACGGTGACCAGCTTATCCTTGGGCGTCATCACCGACGATACCGGCGCATCGAGCTTGGTCTCGAATCGCAGATCCCGATGGGTGACGATGCCGACCAGCTGGTCCCCATCCACGACCGGCACGCCGGAAATGTTCTTCTGCCGGGTCAGATCCATCACTTCGCGCACGGTCTTTTCGGGCGTCACCGTGATCGGGTCGCTGATGATTCCGCTCTCGTATTTCTTGACCCGGGCCACTTCCCGGGCCTGGGTCTCCGCCGTCATGTTCTTGTGGACGATGCCGATCCCGCCCTCCTGGGCTAGCGCGATGGCCAGCCTGGCCTCGGTGACCGTGTCCATGGCGGCAGACAGCAGCGGCAGATTCAGACCGATCTCGCGGGTCAGCCGGGTCGAGAGGTCGGCGTCCCGGGGCAGGAGCTGGGAATACGCGGGCTGCAGCAGCACGTCGTCAAAAGTCAGAGCCTCTTCGACTATGCGCATGTTCAGGTCCTCCGCGGGGGGCCGGGAATGGTTTAAACGATCAATTTTACGGCCCACGGTCAGGCCAGTAAACCAGCGCCGGGGACCGATTTCTGTCCCGGCGGCGGTACGGCTATGATGCGCCACCATGGACGATTTCGAGTCAGGCACCGCCGGGGAGCCGCCCGAGCGGGAGATTTACACGGTCAGCCAGCTCAACCGGGAGGTACGGGGCCTGCTGGAATCAGGCTATCCCGCGGTCTGGATCGAGGGCGAATTGTCCAACCTGGCGCGGCCGGCATCGGGCCATATCTACTTCTCCCTCAAGGATGCGTCGGCCCAGCTGCGATGCGCCATGTTCCGGGGCAGCAACCGCCGCCTGAATTTCAGACCCGCCGACGGCGACTCAGTGTTGTGCCGGGGTCGCCTGAGCCTCTACGAAGCGCGCGGCGAGTACCAACTGGTGGTGGACTACATGGAAGCCGCGGGCGAGGGCCGGCTGCAGCAGGCCTTCGAAGCCCTGAAGCGCAAGCTGGCCGCCGAAGGCCTGTTCGACGACGCCCTGAAACGCCCCACGCCGGCCCTGCCCCACCGCATCGGTGTGATCACCTCGCCCAGCGGCGCCGCCATCCGCGACATCCTGCACGTGCTGGCGCGCCGGTTCCCGGCCGTGCCGGTGCGGATCTATCCGGTGCCGGTCCAGGGCAAGCCGGCGGCTCCGGCGATCGTCCAGGCGCTCGGATTGGCCGGCGCCCGGGCGGACTGCGACGTCCTGATCCTGGCCCGGGGTGGTGGCAGCCTGGAAGACCTTTGGCCGTTCAATGAGGAGGCCGTGGCACGCGCCATCCGCGCCTGCCCGGTGCCGGTGATCAGCGGCGTCGGCCACGAGATCGATTTCACCATCGCCGACTTCGCCGCCGACCTGCGCGCACCAACACCTTCGGGTGCGGCCGAACTGGCGGTGCCGGACCAATCAGAGTGGCTGCGGGATCTGTCCGGCAAGGAGCGGCGGCTGGGCGCCGCGCTCAATCGGAGGCTGGAACAGCTGCGCCAGCGCAGCGACTGGCTGCGGCGGCGCGTGGGCCAGCTGCACCCGGGGAACCGGCTGCGTCAGCAAGCCCAGCGGCTGGACGAGCTGGATCAGCGTCTGGCCCGGGCATGGGCCGGAGCCCTTTCGCGCCGGAGCGACCAGCTCGGGCGCGTCTGGGCAGGACTCCGCGCCGTGTCACCGGCACCCCTCATCGGCCGCGAGCGGCAACGGCTGCATTTGGCCCAGACAACGCTGGCAGCAGCGCTGCGCCGCACCCTGACCGCAAACGGCCAGCGCCTGGAACTGGCTCGCCGCGCCCTGGCCGGGATCAGTCCCGAATCCACCCTTTCGCGGGGCTACGCCATCGTCACGACGGGCGCGGGCGAGGTGATCCGGGATCCCGATCAGGTCGAGAGCGGCAGCCATATCGGCATACGGGTGGCGCGCGGACGTTTCGGCGCCGTGGTGGACAGGGACGATCAGGACTGATCGAAGAAACGCGAAATCGGCGGGCGGAAACGGTCCATGTCCACGAGGAACGAATCATGACCCTGCAGCGAGGGCAGTACCTCGAATTCGACTTCCCGGTCCGGGTGCTGGAGACACTCCACCAGCTCTTCCTGCTGATGCAGCGGGAACAGGAAATCCGTCTCGGCGCCGATCACCAGCGCCCGCTCCACCGTTGACTTGCCCAGTTCGGTGGCGACGCAACCGCTGTGTTCGCCGACGTCGAACAGGTCCATGGCACGGGACAGGTACAGATAGCTGTTGGGGTCGAACTGGCCGACGAACTTGTTGGCGTGATACTCGAGATAGGACTCGATCTCGAAATCGATACCGAACGCGTCGCCGGGTGCATGCTCGGCCGCCACCCGTTCGCGGCCGAAGCGGTGCAGCCACTCCTCGCCGGACCGGTAGGTGATCATGCCCAGCTTGCGCGCCAGCCGCATGCCCCGGACCGGCGGATGCCCCACGTCGTAATTGCCCTGGTGCCATTCCGGATCGGCCCGGATCATCTCTCGCTGCAGCGACCGCAGGGCGATGGCGAAGGGTTCCGCCCGCGCGGCGGAGGAGATGGTCACGAGACCCGCAGCGACATGGGGGAACAGGGTGCAGAATGCCAGCGCCGTCATGCCGCCCATGGACGCGCCCACGACGGTGTGGAGACGGTCGATCTTCATGGCCTTCACCACCTCGTAACCGGCGGCGGCGATGTCCTCGATGCTCAGGACCGGGAACTCCAGGCGGTATGGCTCGCCGGTGCGCGGATCCGGGGAGGCCGGGCCGGTGGATCCGTAACAGCTGCCGAGGGAGTTGACACACACCACGAAAAAACGGCGCGTATCGATGGGGCGCCCTGGCCCCACCATCTCTTCCCACCAGCCCGGAGAGGCATCCTCTCCGGAAGAAGCCGCATGGGCGGAGGGCGACAGGCCGGTGAACAGCAGCACGGCATTGTCGCGCTCGCTGTTGAGCGCGCCCCAGGTCTCGTAAGCCAGATCCACCCGCGGCAGGCTGCCGCCGCGATGCATCTGGAACTCCGATTCCAGGTGGATGAATTTTCGCGCCGAGTGCGTGGTCATCGGGCTCCCCCCCAGGCGGACCCGCATTGTGTCCAATGGGGCGGTCAAATTCCAGTCGGCCTAGCGCTTGCGCTTCACGTGCTGCCGCAGCCGCGTGCGTTTGCGCTCCTGCCTGGGCGTGAGCTTGTTGCGGCGCCCGGCGAAGGGGTTTTCGCCGGACTTCAGCTCCAGCCGGACCGGCGTGCCCTTTAGATCGAAGGCCTTGCGGAACGTGTTGATCAGATAGCGGCGATAGGTCGCCGGCAGCCGCTGGGTCTGGGTGCCGTGGATGACGATCAGCGGCGGGTTGCGTCCGCCCTGGTGGGCATAGCGCAGACGGATCCGCCGGCCGCGGACCATGGGCGGCTGATGGGCGACGATGGCTTCCTCCAGCACCCGGGTGAGCACCGGCGTGGGCAGGTCCCGCATGGCAGCGGCCTCGGCCAGATCCACGGATGCAAACAGGTCACCGACGCCGCTGCCGTGGAGCGCCGAGATGAAATGCACGCGGGCGAATTCCAGAAACGGCAGTTTCAGGTCGATCTCCCGTCGTACCTGGTCGCGATGATCCGGCGAGAGACCGTCCCATTTGTTGACCGCGATCACCATGGCGCGACCGCGTTCCGTAGCCAGGCCCAGCAGGCTCGCGTCCTGGTCGGTGATGCCCTCGCTGGCGTCGAGCACCGCGATCACCACGTTGGCCTCGTCGATCGCCTGCAGGGCCTTGATCACGCTGAACTTCTCCACCGCCTCGCGCACGCTGCGGCGGCGCCGGATACCGGCCGTGTCGATCAGCATGTAGCGGCGGCCGTCGCGCTCGAAGGGCACGGCGATGCTGTCCCGCGTCGTCCCGGGCATGTCGAATGCGACCAGACGGTCCTCGCCGATCATGCGGTTGATCAGGGTCGACTTGCCCACGTTGGGGCGACCGATCACCGCGACCCGGGTGCGATCCCGCTCCGACTCCTCGGTCTCGTGGTCCGGCTCCCCGGCGAATGGCGCCAGCACCGCCTCGATCAGCGCCTGGACGTTGTCGCCGTGAGCCGCGGAGATGACCGCCGGCTCACCGAAACCCAGACCGAAGAAATCCGCGGCGGCGATCCCGGCCTCGAGCCCTTCGGCCTTGTTGACCACCAGCCGCACCGCGCAGCCTCGTCGGCGCAGCAGATCCGCGACCTGCTCATCGGCGGCGGTGATCCCGTCCCGGGCGTCGACCATGAACAGCACCACGTCGGATTCGTCCAGTGCCATCAGGGTCTGGCGGGCCATCAATCCATCGATACCATCCAGGTCACCGCTCAGGCCTCCGGTGTCGACGGCAAGATAGGGGATCGGGCCACGGCGGCCGAAACCGTAGCGGCGGTCACGGGTCAGACCCGGCAGATCGGCGACCAGAGCATCCCGGGTCCGCGTGAGCAGATTGAACAGGGTGGACTTGCCCACATTGGGCCGTCCCACCAGTGCCACCACGGGTAACATGATCAGTCGCCCCGGAGTCAGCGGGACTCCGGGCTGCGGGCGCGGTAAGCCGCCAGGGCGCCGGATTCGGCAAGGACCACGACCACATCCCCGGCCACCCGCGGCTGGGCGACGATGGCGGTATCGTCAGCCCGCGCGCGCGCGATCAGTTCACCGGTCGTTGCGTCGAGCCAGTGCACATAGCCTTCGAAATCACCGACCACCAGGCTGTTGGCCACCGGCGTCGGCGCCGTCAGGCCGCGCTGGTGGAGTTCCTCCTGGACCCAGATCACCGAGCCACTGGTGCGGCTCATGGCCACGACGTGGCTGACCGCGCTGGTCACGAATACGGCGGTCCAGTCTGCCGCCAGCCCGTGGTAACTGGACACGTCCTGGGACCACAGGATCTGTCCCGATTCCAGCGCCAGGCTTGCGGTACGGCCATTGAAGCTCGCCGTGTAGACGTCCTGATCGACGATGTTGATCGGCGAGTCCACGTCTGCCAGACGCTCGACTTCAGTACGGCCGCGGGCGGGAGCGACCACGTTCTCCCAGCGCGGCTGACCGTCACGCAGGGAATAGGCGGCAATGCGTCCGTTATCGAATCCCGCCACCACGGTATCGCCCGAGATCGCCGGTGCCGAAGTGCCGCGCAGCGTCAGCCGGGGGACCGGCTGCTCCACGTTCCAGCGCTCGACGCCGTCGCTGATATCGAGCACGCGCAGCCGGCCGTCGACGCTGCGTACTGCGACGCTGGTGGAGGAGATGGCGGGCGCGGACAGGACCTCGCCCACTGAGCCGCTGATCCAGCGCAGTTCACCGTTGCTCGAGTCCAGCGCGATGATCTGCCCGTCGCTGGTGCCGAACACGGCGAGCCCGTGGCCGACCGACGGGCCCGCCGACAACTCCATATTGGTATCCGTGGTCCAGACCCTGCTGCCCTTCTCCAGGTCCACGGCGATGGCTCTGCCGTCGTGGGCACCGGCATAGACCCGGGCGCCGTCGGTGGCGGGCGCCAGCCCCAGCAACAGATTCTCGCTGCTGTCGCCGACTTTGACCTGCCAGAGGCGATCGAGCTTGAGCCGGGACTCGTACTCGGGCAGCGGCGCCGGCGGGTCGATCGGTTCGGCTTCCTCGCTGCGGAACAGCGAACAGCCGCCGACCAGCAGCAGCGCGAAAACGATGCTCAGGCGTCGGATCATGATTCCTCGTCGGCCGCCTCACTGGCCGGGGCGCCGAGTGCGTCCAGCTTGAACTGGACCACCTGGGTTTCGACAACATCCGGCGATCCCCCGGCGAGCGCCAGGGTGTACTCCTCACGGGCGGCCTCGGTCTCGCCGCGGCCGGCGAAAATGTCTCCGCGCAGCTCGTGGAAGCGGGGCGCGAACACGCCGGCCCGATCCAGGCTCAGCACGTCCAGGGCCTCGTCTCCGGCTCCGTCGGCGATCAAGACGCGGGCCAGCCGCAGCCGGGCCACCAGCGCCAGCTCCGGATCATCGCTCTTGTCCGCAAGCGTCCGAAGCAGTTCTGCAGCGCCACCCAGGTCGCCCTGTTCCACACGCAGGCGCGCCATCAGGAGACGTCCCTGGTCGGTGTAGCCGGAGGACGCGAAGTCGCTTTCCAGGGTCTGCAGCTCGGCCGCGGCGAGTTCACTGTCGCCGCGCTCGGCCGCGGCGCTCATGGCAGCAAAGGCGGCGCCGGCTTTCTCAGCCTGCTCCAGCTTGTAAGACTGCCAGTAATTCCAGCCGGCGATGCCACCGATGCCGAGTGCGAGGCCGACGATGACGAAGGCGCCGTTCTCCTTCCACCATAAGCGGATCTTCTCGATCTGTTCTCTTTCCGACAGCAATTCGTCCACGATGTGACTCTCCAGTTCGAAACGTATTCGGTGCGGGGCCGGGGATCAGTCCAGATCCGCGCAATGCCGCCGCAGATAATCGGCGATCTGCGGGATCGGGATGGTCGCCTGTTCCTTCTCTTCTCGCAGCGGTTTGAGCACCGCGGACCCGCTCTCCAATTCGTCGTCACCGACGATCATGGCGAATGCCGCGCCGCTGCGATCCGCCTTCTTCATGCGGGCGCGCATGCCGCCCCCGCCGCAGTGCAGCTCCAGTCGCAGGGAGCCGCTGAGTTCGCGCAATTCCTCGGCCAGGGCCGGGGCCCGCCGGGCCGCCCGCTCTCCAAGCGGCACCAGATACACATGGGGGACGGCAGGCTCCGGCACCAGGTCTCCGGCCCGCAGCAGTTCGACCAGCCGCTCCATGCCGAGGGCCCAGCCGATGGCCGGCGTCGGCCGCCCCCCGAGCTGCTCCACCAGGCCATCATAACGGCCGCCGGAGCAGACCGCGCCCTGGGCGCCGAGACGCTCGGTCACCCACTCGAACACGGTCCGGGTGTAGTAGTCCAGACCGCGCACCAGGCGCACATTTATCCGGTAGGACAGGCCGACCGCATCAAGGGTTTCGCGCAGCTGGGCGAAATGTTCTGACGATTCCGGATCCAGATGATCGGTGATCGCCGGCGCCGACGCGATCAGGGCCTGCATGTCCGGGTTCTTGCTGTCGAGGATGCGCATCGGATTCTGCTGCAGGCGGCGCTGGCTGTCCTCGTCCAGCTCGGCCTCATGATCGCGGAAATAGGCCACCAGCAAATCCCGATAGGCATGGCGCGATTCCGCCGTGCCCAGGGAATTGAGTTCGAGGCGCAGGTCGTCCAGCCCGAGCCGGCGCCAGATGCGGGCCGACGCCAGGATAAGCTCGGCATCGATATCCGGCCCGGCGAAGCCGAATGCCTCGGCCCCCATCTGATAAAACTGCCGATAGCGTCCCTTCTGGGGACGCTCGTAGCGGAACATGGGGCCCGCATACCAAAGACGCTGCTGCTGATTGTGAAACAACCCATGGGTGATGCCGGCCCGCACGCAGCTCGCGGTGGCTTCGGGCCGCAGGCTCAGGCTGTCGCCGTTGCGATCGAGGAAGGTATACATCTCCTTCTCGACGATGTCGGTCACCTCGCCGATGGAGCGCGCGAACAACTCCGTCCGCTCCATCATTGGCAGCCGGATCTCCCCATAGCCCTGGGCCTGGAGCACTTCGCGGACCACCTGCTCCAGCCACTGCCAGGCCCGGCTCTCGTCAGGGAGGATGTCGTTGATCCCGCGGATGGGTGCGACGGTGCTGCCCATGCCTGCCCCTAGCGTCCGTTCGCCGCGCCGGCGTCCAGGGGGATGGTGAATCTGGCCGTGTTGCCGAGTCGCCGCTCAGCCGGCACCCGGAAGGGCTCACCATCGACGACGATGGTCACACCGTCGACAAATCCCAGGAACACCCGCAGCGGCGGCTCGCCGGTGATGCGACGGCTGTCGCCCTGGCGACCCAGCTGATAGATCAGCCGCTGGCCGCGGGGATCCCGCACCTCTACCCATGAGTCCTCGCTGAACACCATCTCGACCCGCACCTGATCCAGCGGCGGTGGGGTCGGCCCGGAATCGGCCGCTCCGATCGAAATATCATCGGCTTCAGCGCCCGCGGGATCTTCTGCCGGGGGCTGGGCCCCGGCCACTGGCTCGGACACTGGCTCGGGAATTGGCTCAGCAACCGGCTCGGGGGCCGCCGGGACCGGATCCGCAGCCGGC
>JASFJM010000113.1:0-8771 GCA_050122055.1 Gammaproteobacteria bacterium
GAACGCACCGACTATCTGGAGGATGACGTCGAGGATCTGGACGATCGTCTGATCAAACCCGAACGCCACGCGGCGCTGGACGCCATCAGCTTCGGCGGCGACTTCCGCACTCAGGCCCATAACATCTCGATCGATATGGCGCCAAGGATCGACGGAATCAACGTGCAGAAGGACCTGGTCAACACGTTGTTCTACTTCGGGGCCACCGGCCAGCCGCCGATGACGCCGGATCTGAGCGACGTGGACACATTCATCCAGCAGAACTACGACCAGTATCTGTACTATCTGGACAACACCGTCACGTTCGATTTCATCAAACAGCAGGTCGAAGGCCTGCAGCAGATGGACCCGGCCCTGGCCGAGCAGCTGCTCGGGCTTCTGGCCTCCCAGCCGGACAGCTTCGTCCCTGGCTATGACCACGACAACGATATCGTCTACACCAGCCGTCTGCGCATGGAAATGGATGCGGACGTGGCCGAGGACGTGGTATTCCAGGGCCGCCTTGGCATGTACAAGACCTGGGGCGACTCCACCAACGTGCAGGTGTTCAACGGCCAGCCCACCTCGATCGGCTGGGACGGCATCACCGTCGGCGTGCCGCCGAGCTCGGACATCCTCCGGGTAGAGCGCGCTTATTTCACCTGGACGGACATCGCCGATCTGCCCATGTACCTGTCCATCGGCCGCCGTCCATCCACCGGTGGCGCGCCGCTCAACTTCCGCGAGGACGAGCTGCGTGGCGGCACCCCGATCGGCGCCCTGTTCAACTACCAGTTCGACGGCATCACCTGGGGTTATCACTTCAACGACTACTCGACCTTCCGTATCTGCTACGGGCTGGGCTACGAGTCCGAATGGGGTAACGGCAGCGAGTACAAGACCGCTTCGGACCGCCTGGACGACACCTGGTTCATCGGCGCCGTGTGGGATGTATTCAACACTGACCGCACCTTGCTGCAGTTCAACCTGGCGACGGCCCAGGACATCGGCGACGGCTTCAACGGTCTGACCGTCCTGCCGTTCGACCCCGTCACCGGTCAGGACGCCCCGCCGGCCGTGATCCGGTATACGCCCACCGACAATATCGGCAATATGAATCTCGCCGGTCTGGTCCTGGTTCGGCATGACGGACCGTTCGACTGGTTCATCAGCGGCAACTACTCCAAGTCCGATCCGGACAACGTGACCACGCCGTTCGGCGGCCTGTTCTCCGATCCCTTCGAGCGGCCGGACGATGAAGACGGCCACATGTACTACCTGGGCGCCCGCTACAACTTCAAGAACCAGAAGACGAAATTGGGTCTGGAGTACAACCACGGCTCCAAGTACTGGTTCAACTTCGCGCTGGCGGAGGACGACTTCATCGGGCCGAAAACCAGTGTCCGCGGCGACGTCTGGGAAGCCTATCTCACCCATCGGATCCGCAACCGGTTCGTATTCAAAGTCGATTACATCTACTACGACTACGACTACTCCGGCTCCGGCTGGATCCTCGGGCGGCCGAAGGACGTGGATGACGTGAACATCCTGGCCACGCCGACCTATGAAGAGGCCCACAAGTTCATGGCCAGCTTCAGCGCCCGCTTCTGATCCGGAGACTGCCATGCGCATCGTCATGATGACAGCGCTCGTACTCCTCGGGCTCGCCGCCTCCGCAACGGAGGCGGCGGGCAAGAACCCGCACGAGCGATTCGTCAAGAACTACGAAGGTACCGAGACCTGCCTCAAGTGCCACCAGGAAGAGGCCGAGAACTTCTTCCACACCCAGCATTATCAGTGGCGGGGCGCAACGCCGGACCTGGTCAACTCAGGCGGGGAGGAGCTGGGGAAGTTTTCCATGGTCAACGACTTCTGCACCAACCCCACCGGCCCGCAATGGATCGGCGAGGTTGAGAACGCGGATGGCAAGGTGCTCGCGAAAGGCTGCTCGGCCTGTCACTCCGGTCTCGGCAAACTGCCGAGCCAGGAGATCAGCCGGGAGCAGCTGGAGAACATGGACTGCCTGATATGCCATGCCTCCGGCTATCGCCGGGACCTGTACGCCACCGGCGACGGCGGCTGGGAATGGAGACCGATCCTGTGGAAGAACCAGGAGGGCATGAACTCCGTCGCCCGGCGGATCAAGACCCCGGATCGCACCATGTGTCTGCGCTGCCACTCCGCCTCCGGCGGTGGGCCCAACTTCAAGCGCGGCGACATCGAGTACACGCTGAAGGATCCGCCCCGGAGCTTCGACGTGCACATGGCGTCGGACGGCAAGGACATGACCTGCGTGGACTGTCACGCGGGTGAAGCCCATCGAGTGCGTGGCCGCGGCGTGGATCTGGCCGCCACCGACTCGCCGGACGCGCCCCTGTCCTGCGAAGGCGATTGCCACAGCGCCACGCCTCACGAGCTGACGGCGCTCGATATGCACACGGACCGGGTCGATTGCACCGCGTGCCATATCCCCACATTCGCCCGGGATGAACCGACCGACATGTTCCGTGACTGGTCGAACATCTACTTCTCCGAGGAGAAGGGGAAATACGTCTACACGGCGGAGTTCGAACAGAACGTGGTGCCGGTCTATACCTGGTTCAATGGCAAGAGCCGGATACAAGTCCCAGGGGTGCCGGTCAACAGGGTCGAGTCAGGCGCCGTGGCGATCGTCCTGCCCGAGGGGTCGAGAGACGACCCGGCGGCGAAGATCCACGCGTTCAAGCTGCATCGCGGCAAGCTGCCGGTGCTTGATGACAAGCAATGGGTCGTGCCCATCGCCACCGAGGAGTTTTACGCCCACGGTGACATCGACAAGGCGGTACGGGAAGCAGCCGAATCCTTCTACGGCATGCACGATTTGAATTACAGCTGGGCAGACACTATCCGCTATATGGGTATCTACCACGGCGTCGTGCCGAGGGAAGATGCGCTCGGCTGTCTGGACTGCCATCGTCCTGGCGGCAGGATGGACTGGCAGGCGCTGGGATACGACAGGGATCCTATGGAGGAAAAACTGAGCGCATCCCGGTGAGGCCTCCTTGCTCGGGGCGGACCGGCGGGTCTCACGACCCGCCGGTCATCTGCTGCGGGATACAAGCGAGTCGATCCAGGGCCGGCGCAATGCCGGCCAGTTACTGTCAGACGGTCGCGGGATCCGGTCGGAGCCCGGCGAAGTCGAACAGTTGCCGGTCCATCAGGTGTGACGGCGCCACGTTCTTCATCGCCGTAAGGATGGAATCGATGCGCCCGGGATGCTCCCGTTCCCAGCCTGCCAGCATGGCCTTGACGGTCTTGCGCTGCATGGAGTCCTGGGAGCCGCAGAGCCGGCATGGGATCAGCGGGAACGCCCGGCCGCGGGCGTAGCGGGCAATATCCCGCTCACGGCAATAGGCCAGCGGACGGATCACCACGTTGCGCCCGTCGTCGGCGCGTAACTTCGGCGGCATGGACTTGAGCCGTCCGCCGAAGAACAGGTTGAGGAACAGGGTCTCCATCAGATCGTCCGCGTGGTGCCCCAGCGCGATCTTGTTGTACCCCTCCCGAGCGGCGAAATCATAGAGCGCGCCGCGCCGCAAACGGGAACACAGACCGCACATGGTCTTGCCCTCAGGCACGACGCGTTTGACCACGCCGTAAGTGTCCTGCTCGATGACCCGGAACGGGACGCCGATCTGCTCCAGGTATCCGGGCAACACGCCGGCGGGGAATCCGGGCTGCTTCTGATCCAGGTTCACGGCCAGCAGATCGAACGCCACCGGCGCCGCGCGCTGCAGGCTGAGCAACAGATCGAGCAGCGTATAGCTGTCCTTGCCGCCGGACAGGCACACCATGACCCGGTCGCCCTCCTCGATCATGGCGAAATCCTCGATCGCCTTGCCGGTCAGCCCCCGCAGCCGCGCCTGCAGCCGGCGCACCGTATTCGAGGGTTTCGACCCGGGCTTCGGAAAAATTTTGGGCGACGGTTCACGGCTGGCCGGTGTCATGGGCGGCTCCAGGAGGTAAGGACGGCTGCGCCGGATTCTAGCGCCGGCCGGCGCGGCAGATAAGACTGGCTAACGGCCGGCCTGGGTGGCTGGCGACATGCACCGTCCGATCAGGGGCCAACAAAGACCGTCATACGGGACCGCGTCAGAATTCCCCGTGCCAGCTGGCCCATGCAGTCAGACCAGGCTCGTTGACCTGTACCGGGTCGGGGTTGAAGGGATCCTGGTTGGCGCGGTTGAGGTGGTCGGCATAGGTCTTGTCAAAGACATTGTCGACACCAAGACGCAGCTGGCCCAGACGGCCGGTGGCGATCACGCCATAGATGTCGAGAACCGCATGACCGGGTGTTTCCCGGGCATCGAGGCCGCTGCCGGTGGCCGGATCGTCGTCAGCCCTGGACTGGCGCGTAGCCCAGCGGATGCGGCTACCGACCTGCCAGCGTCCGGTCTGGTAGGCCGCGTCCAGGATGCCGTTGAGCGGCGGGATCTGGGGCAAGGGGCGATCGTCGCTTCGATCTTCGCCTCTGACCCAGGCGGCACTGGCCTGCAGGCGCCAACCGGACAACCACCGATACTCGCCCTCGAGTTCTGCGCCAAACAGGCGTGCCCGGGCATTGCGGTAGATGCGTGCACCATCGTCCAGGAGGATGCCGCCCTGACCCCGGGCGCGATCCGGGAGGATGTAGTCTTTGACGTCATCGGCAAAGACCACGCCCACGAGCTGCCATGCCTGCCGCACCCAGGCGAAACCGACGTCCGCCTGTCGATGGATCTCGGGATCCAGCCCCGGATTGCCAATCCAGCGCCGGCTGGGATCCATGGGCTGGTTCGAGGCGATAAAGCGCTCGGTCACATCGGCGGTGCGTGTCGTGCGACTAAGGCTGGTGAAGATCGTCGCGCCGTCCCAGGGCAGGGAACGGTCATAGCGCAGCAGCGCGGAGAGGTTGTCCTCCCGGTCCTTCCCGGCACGCCGCCCGTAGTAGCGTTGATACAGCTCATCGGCGGACAATAAAGGCGGCGCGGGCGGGTCCCGGTCGGCTTTGTTGGCCTTGGCCTCGACGTGGTCGTAACGTAAGCCGGCGGTGAGCCGGCCGCTGCCAAACCTCCGCCTCGCCTCAGCCACCAGACCGGTCTGACGCAGGGTCGCATCGGGCCAGAGATAGGAGTTGACGGTATCGACGCTGGCCGGGCTCATGCCCTGGTAGCGGGTCGCATCTCTGTTGTTGTCCAGGTAGTCCACGCCGAGGGTGGTCTGCCAGTCTGCACCGAAGTCGGTCTGCCACTGCACCCGGCCACCCCAGGTCTCGGACTTCGCGGGCACCCGCATCGCCATCGGCGCGGTGAGTTCACGCTCGGAATAATTGTCCATCAGGTGGTCCACATCCGTGTACCAGCTCTCGACGCTGAGCTTACCGCGGCGGCCAGCAGTCGGGGTCTCGATCCGCAATCGATAGCTGTCGGCGTTGTCTTTGGGCGCATCCATCCCGGCGCCCGGATAAAGAACGTGGTCGGCCCGACTGAGATCGACGCCCAATTCGATCATGCCGTCCTGGCCGAGGCTCCTGCCCAGGGCCAACGCGGCCGCTTTCTCGGTATAGGAGGAGCGGACTTTGTTGCCATCGCCATCCTCGTAGTTGCTGGCGTCCATCCACTGACCACGACTGCGCCCGTACCACGATCCGCTGCGCCAGCCGATGTCGGCCGCGGCATCGTAGTCGGTGCCGTTGCTGGTGGAGGCGAGGCCGGCACTGCCGACGAAGCCGTCCTCCAGGGGGCGGTTTACGCGCTCGTAAAGCACCGTGCCACCGGTGCCGCCACCGCCCCATAACAGCGTCTGGACGCCTTTGATAACGGTGATCTGATCCCAGGCCTGGGTGGTGGCGAACGAGGAAGGTGGGTCCATGCGATTGGGGCAGGCGCCGAACACATAGGCACCGTCCAGCAGCACATTCAGCCGGCCCTGGCTCTGGCCGCGGATGACGGGCTCCAGACCGCGGCCGCCCATGCGACCGGCCGAGACGCCATTGACCTGACGCAGCAGATCGCCGCCATCCGCAGCGGGGGCGCGCAGGCGTTGGTCCGGATCCAGCACGTCCAGGTCCGGATCGGCGGCGGGCGCGCCGATAACGACCACATTGGGCATCCGCACCGGATCGGGCTGCGGCGGAGGGTCCGCGGCAAGCCCCCTGGCGGGGAGCGCGAAGAGGGCCGTGAGGACGAAGATCCTGAGGGGCGGAAACCGCAATCGGAACATGGAGGTTATGGCAAAAACTGGGGCGACAGACAATCCCGGCAGGCCTGGCCGTGTCCGGGCAAGAATTTGATGCATTACAATATGCAACATATCTAATATTCCAGTCAATCAGCAAAATTGCCCCTCCGTCGCTGCGATCGGCCCGGATGCCGTGGCTTGCCCCTGACTCTCCCCTACACTTTGGGTGCGCTGGCCGGGCAACCAGAGGATCGATATGAGTCGCTTCGTCGGATCGCTTGCCGTCTATCCGGCCCGAGCGCTGTTCGCCTGGTATCTGTTACTGGTCCTCGCTGGCGCTATCCTGCTATCGCTGCCCGTGTGCCACCGGCCAGGGCTAACCCCGATCAGCCTCAGCGATGCCCTGTTCATGGCCACCAGCGCCGCCTGCGTGACCGGACTGGTGGTCCGGGACGTGGCCGAGTTCTCGCTGGCCGGCCAGGTCGTGCTGCTGCTGCTGATCCAGCTCGGCGGGATCGGCATCATGACCCTCGCCACGCTGTTCCTGGTCAGCATCATCGGCCACCAGACCCTGCGCCATCTGGCCGCCGCCCAGCAGACCGTCGGCGCGGACCTCGGGGCCGACCTGCGGGTGCTGCTGAGTGGCGTGGTCCGCGTCGTGCTGACACTGGAAGCCATCGGATTCGTCGTCCTGCTGATCGGACGCTGGGGCAACGGGCCGCTGCCCGATATCGCCTGGTGGGCCCTGTTCCACGCTGTATCCGCGTTCTGCAATGCCGGACTCACCCTGTCGCCGGACAGCCTGCAGCCCTGGGCCGGCCAGTGGTGGGTCACCCTACCCGTGGCCCTGCTGCTGATCCTGGGCGGGCTCGGCTATCCGGTATTGGTGGATCTGTTCACCAATATCCGCCACCGCGGGCCACACTACGGCTGGCGCGGGCTCAGCTTCCACAGCCGCCTGACGCTGACTACCTCGGTGGTGCTGCTGCTTCTGGGAGCGCTGGCCTTCCTGGTCGCCGAACGTAACGCATCGCTGGCGGACCTGGAGCCCGCGCAGGCCTCGATCCTGGCGTTATTCGAGAGCGCCACGGCACGCACGGCCGGGTTCAGCACGGTGCCTACGGGCACCTTCAGCACCCTCACCCTGTTCGTGCTGGCGCTGCTGATGTTTATCGGCGCCGGTCCCAGCTCGACGGCAGGCGGCGTCAAGGTGACGACCGTCAGTGCTCTGTTCCTCTACGGCCTGGGTCGTCTGCGTGGCAGACATCAGGCCACGGCCTTCGGCCATGCCATCCCGGAACGCCTGATCGCGGGCGCGACGGTGGTGCTGATCGTCGGTATCGGGCTGATTACCCTGGCCGTCGCCCTCATCCTGTTATTCGAGGACAGCCGGGTGTCACATCAGGCGGCCGGCCCGCTGTTTATCCAGGTCCTGTTCGAGACTGTCTCCGCGTTCGGGACCGTCGGCCTGTCCACCGGCATCACCCGGGAGCTCGGCGAGGCCTCCAGGCTGGTCATCGTGGCGATGATGTTTATCGGCCGTATCGGGCCCCTGGCGCTGGTGATGTTGCTGCTGCCGCGCGAACATGGTCCGCATATCAAATACCCGGAGGGAGACCTGCAAATTGGCTAGGAACAGAAAATCGCGCTACATCCTGCTCGGCCTGGGCCGCTTCGGCGCCGCCCTCGCCCGGGGGCTGGCGGAGAAAGGACATCGGGTCGTGGGCGTCGATATCGACGAGGAGACGGTCAGGGATCTGGAGGAACTACTCGACGAGGCGCTGGTAGCGGACGCCACCGACCGGGAGGTGCTGCAGGCCACCAACGTCCAGGAGTGCGCCGCATTGTTCGTGGCCATGGGCGACGAACCCCTGCGCAACATCATCGCCGCCATGCACGCGGTGGAGCTGAGCGCGCCGCGGATCATCGCCCGTGGGACCGATCACGAGCATGCCCGCATCCTGCGCAAGCTGGGGGATATCCAGGTGATCCTGCCGGAACAGGACATGGGCCGCTATCTTGCCGAGCGCATGCACGCGGACGCCAAGAAGGCCGCGGAAAAAAGCGAAAAGAACCACGGATGAGACTTGAAGCGGTCACTGAGGGCGTGATGTACTAGGCGCCGATCGGAACAGGCCCGTCCGGCACTGCCGCCGACGGGGGCAGAATTGCCGGGGCTCTCGTTGGGGGCATCCTGGAACGGGACAAGACCGGGGCCCGCCCATGATCGATCGCCCGTTATGGAAGCTCGGGCGCCGGCCCCGGCGTTGACCATCCTGCCCCGGCTGAGATTCGTCCAAACTGGAGAGACAACACCATGAGATTGCAGAGAATCACGGCCACGGCCCTGGGTGTGCTGCTGGCCGCGTCCGCCGCCCTGGCCCAGGAAGTGGTGGTCTACCCCGCCAAGGGCCAGAGCGCGGACCAGATGGAGAAGGACAAGTACGAGTGCTATCAATGGGCCAAGGGCCAGTCCGGCTTCGACCCCATGGCGCCGCCGACGCCCACCTCCGCACCGCCGCCTGAGACCGATTCCGGCGCCAGTGTCGGCGGCGGTCTGGTCAAGGGCGCGGTGCTCGGTAGCCTGATCGGCG
>JASFJM010000114.1:0-8758 GCA_050122055.1 Gammaproteobacteria bacterium
CACCCAGGCCGCCGGCGAGGTGCTGGTGGTGGTCTGCGACGAGCCTACGTCCATGACCGACGCTTATGCCCTGATGAAGGTCCTGAGCCGCGATCACGGCGTTGGACGTTTCCGCATCGTCACCAATATGACCCGTTCACCCGGTCAGGGCCGGGTGCTGTTCGAAAAAATCGCCCGGGTCACCGGACGCTTCCTGGATGTGGCGGTCGATCACGCCGGCACCATCCCCTGGGACGAGTATCTGGCCCGTGCGGTGCAGCAACAGATGCCGGTGGTGGGCGCATTCCCGGGGAGCTGGTCATCGCTGGCGTTCAAGAAATTGGCCGAGCGTGCCGATAACTGGGTTACCCCGGCCGAGGCCTGTGGCGGCATCCAGTTCTTTATGGAGCGGATGTTCGGCGGCCTACCGGCGGGAGGTACGCAGCAATGACGGTGAGATCCGGTTATGCCGACATCCAGGGCCAGTCCGCGGATGCCCTGGTCGAGGCCCACGCGGACCTGGTCAAGAGGATCGCGGCGCACCTCATGGGCAGGCTGCCGGCGACGGTGGAGATGGACGACCTGGTGCAGGTGGGGCTGATGGCGTTGCTGGCGGCGGCCCGGCAGTACTCGCCGGACAAGGGCGCGAATTTCGCCACCTACGCCGGCATCCGGGTGCGCGGGGCGATGCTGGACGAAGTGCGGTCGATGGATTGGACGCCGCGTTCGGTACACCGCAACCAGCGCCGCCTGACCGAGGCCATGCGCGAGGTAGAGAACCGCAAGGGCGGGGAAGCCCAGGCGGAAGAGATCGCGGCAGAGTTGGATGTGCCGGTGGAGGATTACCACCGGATGGTGGCGGACTCGGCCGCGGGCAAGTTGTTCAGCCTCGATCAGATGAGCGAGGCAGGCGACCCGCGCGCCGAGATCGAGGGTGGGATGGGCGAGGATCCGTTCGCCGCCCTGGAAGACGACGAACTGCGGCAGGCGCTGGCCACACAGATCAGCCAGCTGCCGGAGCGGGAAGCGATGGTGATGGCTCTGTATTACGACGAGGAACTCAACCTCAAGGAGATTGGCAAGGTGCTGGGGGTTAGTGAATCCCGCGTCTGCCAGATACATGGCCAGGCGCTTATCCGCTTGCGCGCCAGGCTGCAGGAATGGCGGGAAAAGACGGTGGCGGCCTGAGATCGCGCCGGTTTGAGGGAACGCATGGGAAGCCAAAAGGACATGGCAAGAGGGCGACACGGTGGATCCGCTTAGCGCTGCTGGACTGGTGCTGGCGCTGGTCGCCGTGGTCGGCGGCAGCATCCTCAAGGGCAGCGGTCTCGCTGCCCTGTGGAACGGTGCTGCCTTCATCATCGTGGTGGTCGGTACCTTTGCCTCCATCCTGATCCAGACCCCGCGGCCGACTTTCATGCGGGCGATGAAGATCTTCTCCTGGGTGTTCAAGCCGCCGACGCCGAACCTCGGCGTCCTCATCGAGCAGGTGGTGGAGTGGAGCAATATGGCCCGCAAGCAGGGGCTGCTGGCGCTCGAGCCGGCGCTGGAATCGGAGACGGATCCGTTCGCCAAGAAAGCGCTGCAGATGCTGGTGGATGGAACCGAACCCGATTCCATACGGAAGATCATGGAGGTGGAGCTGGACGCCCGTGAGACCGCCGATACCCAGAGCGCCAAGGTCTTTGAGGGTCTCGGTATCTATGCTCCGACGCTCGGCATCATCGGCGCTGTGATGGGCCTGATGGCGGTGATGAAGAACCTGGCGGATCCCAGCAAGCTGGGCTCGGGTATCGCTGCCGCATTCGTGGCGACCATCTACGGCATCGGCCTGGCCAACCTGCTTTTCCTGCCTGCCGCCAACAAGCTCAAGGAGGTGGTCAAGTCCCAGACACAGGCCAAGGAGATCCTGCTCGAGGGCGTGATCGCCATCGCCGAGGGCGAGAATCCCCGCAACATAGAGGTCAAGCTTCAGGGCTACCTGAGCTAGGGCACGGTCATGGCACGCAAACACCGTCACGAAGAGCACGCCAACCATGAAGCATGGGCCATCCCCTATGGCGATCTGGTGACCCTGCTGCTGGCTTTCTTCGTGGTCATGTACTCCATGTCCTCGGTCAACGAGGGCAAGTACCGGGTGTTGTCCGATTCCCTTCGTGCTGCTTTCCGCGGCGCACCCCGTTCCCTGGAGCCGATACAGATCGGCGACAAGACGGCCAAGAGCCTGAAGGAGTCCGCTAACGTTGGCATGAGCCCCGACGGACTCATGGCGTTGCCGACCCGGCCCGGCGAACAACTGCGCAAGGGGCCGCTGGCAGGTCGTGCCGATGATGGCCGATTCCCCGGATCCCTTAGCGAAGAGGGCATCAACGCGGCTCTGCGTGAGATGGCGGACGCGGTGGAACAGGCCATGCGCCCCCTGATCAATGACGCGCTGATCCGGGTTGAACGCCGGCGCTCATGGATCGAAGTGGAGATCAACACCGACATCCTGTTCCCCAGCGGCAGCGCCACCATCGCCGCGGAAGCGGTACCGGTGCTGGAGCAGATCGCCGACATCCTGGCGCCATTCCCCAACCCGATCCGGGTCGAGGGCCATACGGACACCCAACCGATCAGCACGGCGGCGTTCCCGTCCAACTGGGAGTTGTCGGCGGCGCGGGCGGCGAGTGTCGTCCATCTGTACACCCAGCGCGGCGTCGACCCGACGCGGATGGTGGTGACGGGCCTGGGCGAGTACCGGCCCGCCGCCGACAACGCGACTGTCACCGGGCGCGGGCGTAACCGGCGCGTGGTGCTGATCATCCTGGCCGGTCTGGATGCGACGCCCGAGTACGAGCGGGATGCGTTGCTCGGGCTGCCGATCGAAGATTATCCGGATGAAAGACCGGCTGACGAGGCGGGGACAGAAGAGGGCGAGGCGCGATCATGAGAGAGCTGCCCCCTGTCGGACCCAGTTATCCGGCCAGCCCGGTCCGCAGACCGGAGCCGGAGAAAGAGCGCGGGCAGCGACAGGCACCGGCGCGAAAGAAGAAGACACCGCGCGGACCCGGCGATCAGGATGATGGCCCGCGGATCGACGAGTACGCATAGCAAGGAGGCTATGGCATGGACAACATGATCACATTGGGATTTATCACTTCGGGCCTGGCGGCACTGGCCCTTTGGCGGCTGTTGAGCGCCTTCCGGGAATTGCGCGCCGAGGTGCTCGCTCAGAGGAGCCAGCTGCTGGAGATGGCGGATACGGCCGCCGCGGCAGTCGCCGCCGCTCAGGAAGCGGCGACGGTGATGCCGGAATTCCGGCGTCTCGCGCAGCGGGTCGAGCAGGCCGAGAAGCGGGCACGCTCGCCACGCTACGAGGAGGCCGCCCGGCTGCTGCGTGGTGGTAGTGGCGAGGCGCGGCTGACCTCGGCCTGCGGACTGTCCCGGGGCGAGGCGGAATTGATGCGCAGCCTTTGCGCGCGGGATCCCGTCTCCGGCGAACCCAAGACGACAAATTGAGTAGATGAATCGGCAGTCGGCATAGCCAGGTACTGGCGGCGAGAGCGAGAAGGACGCGAGCATGAGTACGAACGACGAACTACGCCACAGGATAAAGGCGGCCGGCAATCTGCCCAGCCTGCCGGCGGTCGGCGCACAGATCGTGGAGCTGGCCCAGGACCCGAATATCGAGATCCGCCGGGTCGCCCATTCGGTCAGTACCGATCCGGCGCTGGCGGCCAAGGTCATGCGGATCGCAAATTCCGCTCTCTACGCCCAGCGGCGCCAGAGCACCAATCTGCGCCAGGCGATTATCGTCCTCGGGCTCAACGCCACGCTGACCCTGGCACTCAGCTTCTCTCTGGTGCACACGCTCAAAAAGAACCCGCCCAAAGGGCTGGATTTCACCCGCTTCTGGCGGCGCTCCATCCTGGCCGCCACCTGGGGCAAGCTGCTGGCGACCGAATCGCGCCGCCGGGATGCGGAGGAGGTCTTCCTCGCCTGCCTGCTCCAGGATATCGGCATCCTGGGGCTGGACCAGGTGCAGAACGGCGTCTATGACGGCGTGGACAAGCTCCAGGATCACCATGAGTCCCTCTGGAACCACGAGATCGAGACCCTCGGTTGCGATCATTCGATGGTGGGTGCCTGGATGCTGGAAGACTGGAATTTCCCGGACCACATCCGGCACGCGGTCCAATACAGCCATGACCCCGAACGATCTGACGCCGCGCCGGACTATGTGAGTTTCAACCGCGCCGTGGGCCTGTCCGGCGTCCTGGCGGATGCGTGGATCGAGGGCGCATCCGCCCATGGCATCCGCCGTATCGGCGACCAGACTCAAAAACTGCTCGGCATCCAGGCCAACCGTCTCGGCGAGATGTTCGAGATCATCTCCGACCAGCTGCCGGTCACGGAGGACCTGTTCGAGATGCGGCTGTTCGACGCCCAGCATTCGGACCAGATCCTGGAGCGGGCCCGCGAGGTGCTGATGGTCCGGAACCTGCAGGTGATCTCGGAGGTCGCCGAACTGCGTCACACCGCCGAGGCGCTGGAGAACCAGAACAAGGAATTGCGGGAAGAGGGCCGGCGCGATCCGCTCACCGGTCTGTACAACCGGGCCCATCTCGAGGAGGCGCTGAACAAGGAATTCTCCGATTCGGATACCTACGAATGGCCCGTGAGTATCGTGTTCCTGGACATCGACTATTTCAAACAGGTCAACGACACCCACGGTCATCGTGTCGGCGACATGATCCTGTGCGAGACCGCCGGGGTCTTGTGTGCCAGCACCCGGGAGTCCGACGTGGTGGCCCGTTATGGCGGAGACGAATTCGTGGTGCTCCTGCCCGGTACCGACCAGGCCCGGGCCCTGACGGTCTGCGAGCGTATCCGCTCGGCCATCGCCGAGAAGGTCCATGCGGTGGACGAGGGCACGATGACCGTCACCTCTTCGGTCGGATTCGCGACCCGTGACTCGGCTTATCCCTATGAGAGCGTGGATGAGCTGCTGGAAGCGGCGGACCAGGCCCTCTATCTGGCGAAATCTCGCGGCCGCAATCAGGTGGCCAGCCACGTGGATGCCGGCGACGAGAAGAGCGCCTGAGCCGGGGCCGGGCCTTGTCAGGGAAGACAGCGCCTGATCCGGACGGCGGTGATCGAGGCTCCGGCGTCACCCGCGTATGCCTGGTGATGAGCGATCGGGAGTGCGCCGGTCAACTGGCGGCCGCATTGTTACCTCAGGGCATCCACTGCTTTGTCGCGGGCACGGTCACCGAAGCCGCCCGTCAGGGCGCCGCGGACGGTTACGACCTGATCGTGCTGGATGCGGATGTCTACGGGGATGATACGTTCGCGGCTTGCAGGCGCCTGACCGAAACCTGGCCCCGATGCCCCCTGATCGTGCTCGCCGACGAGTCCGATGCCGACGACGGTCTGCGACGGGCCGGCGCCGCGAGAGTCATGGGGCTGGCTCCCTGGCAGCGGGAACAGATGCCGCGCCTGCTGGCCATCATGCTCGAGAACGTGATCGCCAACTCCGATCTGGAGGCATTCCGCGGCGTGTTGCGAGCGGTGCTGGAAAATATCGACGACGGGATCGTGTTGACCGACCGTGCCGGCAAGCCCCTGTTGAGCAACCAGGCCGCGCGCCGTCTGCTGGAGGCGCAGCCAACCCGGGACCCCGACCCTGACGATCCCGGAGCAGTGGACGGCCGCGGCAGCCATATACGGGAGATCCCGCTGACCGACGATGCCGGCTCCCGATTCGGCGGCATGCTGCATCTGCGCCCGGGGGAAGACAGCCCGGAAGTCCGGCCTTTCCTGCCTGCCACCGATCCTCTGACCGGTCTGGTCGGTGGTGAGACCTTCGCCCGCAGCCTCGGGCGAGCGCTGGCGCAGCGCCAGCGGGACGGCGGTCGCTGCGCCGTCCTGCTGCTGGATCTGGATCGTTTCCGCTCGGTCCGGGACACCCTCGGTGCTGCCTTTGCCGACCGCACGGTAGCCGGCATCGCCGCTGCACTGGCTCACGGCATGCGTCGCGGCGACCTCATGGCGCGTCTGGCAAGGGATGAATTTGCGATCCTGATCGATGATCTGGACGAGGAAACCGAGCTGGTGCATGTGGCGCGCAAGTTGTTGGCGATAGTGCGCCGGGCGGCCCGGGACGAATCCCGATGGCCGGATCTCACGGCCAGCGTCGGCATCGCGGTATCGCCGGATCAGGGCGATACGCCGGAAGCGATGCTGGAGGCGGCGGATCATGCCCTGTGCCAGGCGAAGGCCCAGGGCGGCAATTGCTACAGTTTTTGTTCCGAAGCTTCCCAGCAGACCGTATCGCGCTATCTGGATCTCCATCTGGCGCTGCAGGGCGCGCTGGCCCGCGACGAGTTCCGTCTCCACTATCAGCCCATCGTCGACCTGAACTCGGGAAGGATCAGCGCATTCGAGGCATTGCTGCGCTGGCGCGCGCCACCCCTGGGAAAGGTACCGCCGGCGGAATTCGTGCCCATCCTGGAACGGACCGGGCTGATCCAGTCGGTAGGCGAATGGGTCCTGGAGAGCGCCTGCGAACAGGTCCGCTCGTGGCAGCAGCGCTTCGCCCGGCCCGATCTCTCGGTGTCGGTCAATCTTTCTGTTCGTCAGATCCAGGACGACAGTCTGGTCGGCGTGGTCCGCAGAGCGCTCGAAAGATCGAAGCTGCCGGGCCGTTGTCTTATCCTCGAGGTCACCGAGTCACTACTGATGACCGAGCCGCAGCGGGCGGCCAACACTTTGCAGCGGCTGTCGCTGCTGGGCGCAAACATATCCATCGACGATTTCGGCACCGGCTATTCGTCGCTCAGCTATATCAAGACCCTGCCGGTCTCCGGACTCAAGATAGACCGGGAGTTCCTGAGCGGCGTCCCGGATCAGCCGCGGGATGTCAGTATCGTCCGGGGGACCCTGGCCCTGGCGCACAGTCTTGGTCTGACCGTGACGGCGGAGGGGATCGAATCCAAAGCGCAGCTGGCCGTGCTGGAGGAACTCGGCTGCGACCTGGCCCAGGGGTACCTGCTGGGCCGTCCGGCGTCAGCCGAGGCCGCCGGCCGCCGGCTGGAAGCCGGTCCGCGCTGAACTGACGACTCAGTTCAGACCGTATTTCTTCATCTTCTCGACCAGAGTCGTGCGGCGTACGTTGAGCCGCCTGGCGGCCTGGGCGATGACACCGTCGGTGTCATGGAGCGCCCGGCGGATCAACGACAGCTCGATGTTGGCGAGATACTCCTTGAGGGTGACGTCTTCACCGGGCAGACCGAAGTCCTGGGGCAGGGGACCCGCCTCCCGCGCCTCGTGGATCTGCCGACGATCGGACTCGCGCACCGGCGCGTCGGCGGTGTAGCGGGCCGGCAGATCGCTGATATCCACATCGCTGCCCGGATACAGGACGCACAGGCGCTCGAGCAGATTGGACAATTCCCGGATGTTGCCCGGCCATGAATGATGTCGCAGGATCCTGAAGGCCGCAGGGGTCACCGTGACCGGATCCAGACCGGAGTCCTCGCAGCGGCGGATGATATTCCCGGTCAGCAATTCCAGATCCTCGACCCGTTCCCGCAGAGGCGGCATCTCGATGGGGAAGACGTTCAACCGGTAATACAGATCGGCCCGGAAGCGGCCCTCCTCGATGGCCTCCTCCAGATCCCGATGGGTGGCGGCGACGATACGCACGTCGCATTGCCGGCTCTGGTTGCTGCCGACACGTTCGTAAGTCCGCTCCTGCAGCACGCGCAGCAGCTTGACCTGCATGGGCAGGCTCATGTCGCCGATCTCGTCCAGGAACAGCGTCCCGCCCTCGGCCACCTCGAAGCGCCCGGCCCGGGCGCTGATGGCGCCGGTGAAGGACCCTTTCTCATGACCGAACAACTCGCTTTCCAGCAGATCAGGCGGGATGGCGCCGCAGTTGACCGGCACGAAGGGTTGGTCGCGCCGGGGGGACAGGTCATGGATATAGCGAGCCGCCCATTCCTTGCCGGTGCCGGACTCGCCGGTGATCAGGACATTGGTGGTGAAGGCAGCAACCTGCTCGATCAGGCGGCGGATGCCCACCATCCTCGGCGTATTGCCCGTCGGAGTGTAGTGGGAGCCCGGCAGATCTGCCGGAGCCTCCGTGCCGTCGAGCGCGATGGCAGCTTCCGTGGCCATCCCACTCTCTGTCGTTGCAGTGTCTCGACTCTGGTCGTTGCCGACCGGTTCTTCCCTGAGATCTTCCATCACTGAGGCTCCTTGCTCAGCCAGCTTCCTTGTTTCATCGACGCCCTCAATGCGGGCATCGGACCATCAAACTCCTTGTAGCGATTGTCGGCGTCAACATTCTGTCTATCCTGGTCAGAATGAGCGCCTCGCTGATGCTCTGATCAAAGATTGGCCTATCTGATCTCGAATGTCAAAAACCCGGCGTAAATTGTTTGAACTAGTTCAATTTTTTTGCGCATAGGGGCCGAAAAAGATGCCGAAATCCACCGTCAAATCGCTGACTTTCGGCTGATCCTTAGACAGGCTTGGAAAACGCTTCAAGCCCCGGGCGACAGAAACCCGTCGGCCTTGCCGCCCGATAGACGTTTCCGGGGCGAGTGAGTATGATTGCGCCCCTTTTCCATCTACGCGCCCGTAGCTCAGTTGGATAGAGTGTCGGCCTCCGAAGCCGAAGGTCACAGGTTCGAATCCTGTCGGGCGCGCCATATAAAAAAGGGTGTATTCCGGTCACATGGTTTACACCTTATTCCGGACACATAGTTAACACTTTGTCCGGAGCGAAGGG
>JASFJM010000115.1:0-8568 GCA_050122055.1 Gammaproteobacteria bacterium
ACCGACAACAAGGCCCTGATCGGGGAATTGCAGGACAACGGCGTCAGATTCGAGGCGCGTCCGCCGGAGCGCCAGTCGTTCCTGATGCAGCTGTTCATCTCCTCGTTCCCGATCCTGTTGCTGATCGGCGTCTGGATCTACTTCATGCGCCAGATGCAGGGAGGCGCTGGTGGCCGTGGTGCCATGTCCTTCGGCAAGAGCCGGGCGCGGCTGCTGGGGGAAGACCAGGTCCTCGTGACGTTCGCAGACGTGGCGGGTGTCGAGGAAGCCAAGGAGGAGGTGGTCGAGATCGTCGACTTCCTCAAGGATCCGGGGAAATTCCAGCGCCTGGGTGGCAAGATCCCCCGCGGCGTTCTGATGGTGGGCTCGCCCGGCACCGGCAAGACTTTGCTGGCACGTGCGATCGCCGGCGAGGCCAAGGTACCGTTCTTCACGATCTCCGGTTCCGACTTCGTCGAGATGTTCGTGGGCGTCGGCGCCTCCCGTGTCCGGGATATGTTCGAACAGGCCAAGAAGCACGCACCCTGCATCATCTTCATCGACGAGATCGACGCGGTCGGCCGCCATCGCGGCGCCGGCCTGGGCGGCGGTCACGACGAGCGTGAGCAGACCCTCAACCAGCTGCTGGTGGAGATGGACGGATTCGAAGGCAACGAAGGCGTGATCGTCATCGCCGCCACCAACCGTCCCGACGTGCTGGATCCGGCGCTGCTGCGCCCCGGCCGCTTCGATCGTCAGGTCGTCGTACCGCTGCCGGACGTGCGCGGCCGCGAGCAGATCCTGCGAGTGCACATGAAGAAAGTGCCGATCGCCGACGACGTACGTCCCTCGGTCATCGCCCGCGGCACGCCGGGTTTCTCGGGTGCGGATCTTGCCAACCTGGTGAACGAGTCGGCGCTGTTCGCGGCGCGGGCGAACCGGCGTCTGGTGGGCATGGATGAATTCGAGAAGGCCAAGGACAAGATCATGATGGGCTCCGAGCGGCGCTCGATGGTCATGAGCGATGACGAGAAGAAGCTCACCGCCTTCCACGAGGCCGGGCACGCGATCGTCGGTCTCTCGGTGCCGGACCACGATCCGGTCTACAAAGTCAGCATCATCCCCAGAGGTCGCGCCCTGGGGATCACCATGTTCCTGCCCGAGGAAGACCGGTACAGCCACAGCAAACAGCGGCTGCAAAGCCAGATCTCCAGCCTGTTCGGCGGCCGTATCGCCGAGGAACTCGTGTTCGGTCCCGACGCGGTGACCACCGGCGCCTCCAACGACATCGAGCGGGCGACCGATATCGCGCGCAACATGGTGACCCGCTGGGGCCTGTCCGAGCGTCTCGGGCCTTTGGCGTACAGCGAGGAGGAGGGCGAGGTGTTCCTCGGCCGGTCGGTGACCCAGCACAAGCAGATGTCGGACGTCACCGCCCATGCTATCGACGAGGAGATCCGCTCCCTGGTGGATACCTGTTATCAGCGGGCCGAGAACATCCTCAAGGAGAAGTTCGACAAGCTCGAGACCATGGCCGAGGCCCTGATCCGATACGAGACCATCGACGAGGACCAGATCAAGGACATCATGGAAGGCCGCGAGCCGCGTCCGCCCAGCGACTGGGACGACGACGGCTCCGCCATGGCGGAGTCGGGCAAGCCCGAGACCGGCGAGAAGGAAGCCGGAGGTGCCGACGGCAAGATCGGCGGACCCGCCAGCCAGCATTGATCGCTGTGGATATGTGACCGGACCGGCGCCATGGGCGCCGGTTTTTTTTGTATGATCCGCCCACCTCGAGCCTGCGGGAATCCGGTCATGCTGCTGCAATTGCCCGACGCCGTCCTGACTCTGGACCGGCCGGTGACAATGGGGATCCTTAACGTCACGCCGGATTCCTTTTCCGACGGCGGTCGGTTTGTCGACCCCCGGGTCGCCGTTGCCAGGGCCCGGGAGATGGTGGAAGAGGGCGCGGCCATCATCGATGTGGGCGGGGAATCGACCCGGCCAGGTGCGGCGCCGGTGTCAGCCGAGGAGGAGATCCAACGGGTGGTTCCGGTGATCGAAGCGCTTTCCCGCGCCGTTCCCGCGGTGATCTCCGTGGACACCAGCAAGCCGGAGGTAATGACGGCCGCGACCGCGGCGGGGGCGGCGATGATCAACGATGTCAACGCCTTGCGGGCCCCCGGGGCGCTGGCGGCGGCGGCCGCCAGCGGTGCCGCCGTCTGCCTTATGCATATGCAGGGTGAGCCGCGCACCATGCAGCGCGAGCCGCGCTACGTTGACGTGGTGGAGGAGGTGTTCGGGTTCCTGGCCGAGCGGATCCGCTGCTGCACCGACGCCGCCATCGCCCGCGGCCGTATCGCTGTGGACCCGGGATTCGGATTTGGCAAGAGCCTGAAGCATAATCTGCGTCTGATGCGACACCTGGGGCGCTTTTCGGCCCTGGAAGCGGCGCTGCTCGTGGGCGTATCGCGCAAGTCCATGATCGGCACGGTGCTCGATCGACCGGTGGATCAGCGCCTCGCAGGCAGCCTGGCGCTGGCCGTGATGGCGGCTGGCCAGGGCGCTAACATCCTGCGCGTCCACGACGTGGGCGCGACGGTGGACGCACTGCGAATGATGGCGGCGGTCGAGGATGCGGATGTGACCGATCCGGAGGAATGAGATGAAGAAATATTTCGGCACTGACGGGGTCCGCGGCCACGTCGGACAGGAACCGATGACAGTGGATTTTGCCCTGCGTCTGGCGAGTGCGGCAGCCCGGGTGCTGGCACCCAATGGCGGCTCTGTATTGATCGGCAAGGACACCCGGCTCTCGGGCTATATGTTCGAGTCGGCGCTGGAAGCCGGCTTTGTCGCGGCAGGGGTGACCGTGCTGCTGGCCGGTCCGTTGCCGACACCCGGCATCGCCTACATGTGCCGCCGGCTGCGTACCGATTTCGGCGTGGTCATCAGCGCTTCTCACAATGCCTATCACGACAACGGCATCAAATTTTTCGACGGCGGCGGCGACAAGCTCTCCGACGATCTCGAGGCGGCCATCGAGGCGCTGATCGAAGAGGATCCGATCACCCACGCCTCTACCGACCTCGGCCACGCCAAGCGTATCGATAGCGCGCGCACCGACTATCAGTGGTTCTGCCGCTCCACCGTCCCGAAAGGCGTGGATTTCCGGGACATGCAGGTGGTGATCGACTGCTCCCACGGCGCCGCCTATAAGGTCGCACCGCGGGTGTTCGCCGAACTGGGCGCCGACGTCATCCCCATCGGCTGCTCGCCGAATGGCCGCAACATCAACCTCAAATGCGGTTCCACCCATCCGGAACTGTTGCAGGCGACGGTTCGGGGGGTCGGGGCCCAGGTCGGCATCGCCCTGGACGGCGACGGCGACCGGGTGGTGATGGTGGACGAGACCGGCACACTGGTCGACGGCGATCAGCTGATCCATCTGCTGGCCCTGGACGCGCTGGAGCGAGGCGCTCTCCACGGGCCGGTGGTCGGGACGGTGATGAGCAACCTGGGATTGCAGCGTTCGCTCGAGTCTCACGGCATCACCTTCATGCGGGCGTCCGTGGGAGATCGCAACGTCCTGGCCATGCTGAAGCAGCACGGCGGACAGCTCGGAGGGGAGACATCGGGTCACATCATCGATCTGTCGCGCACCACCACTGGTGACGGTCTGGTGACCGCCTTGAGTGTTCTGGCGGTGATGCGGTCTACCGGCCGCAGCCTGTCCGAACTCACCAACGCCATGCCGCGCTTCCCCCAGATACTGATCAACGTGCGTACGGACGGGCGCCCGGATCTGGCGGCGGCCCCGGTCAGCGACAGCGTGGAATCCGTCGAACGCCAACTCGGCGAGCGGGGCCGCGTGGTGCTGCGGCCATCCGGGACCGAGCCCGTGGTCCGGGTGATGGTGGAGGGAGAGGTCGAGAGCGAGGTCCGCAGCGCCGCTGAAGAGATCGCCGCGGCGGTCCGCCAGGCGCCGCTCCAGCATTGATTCAGCCGTCATTGATTTAGCGTCGGGGCGCCGCTAACCTTGCGCCCGTTTTGCAGGGATCGAGGGATCATGAGAACGAAACTGGCCGCCGGAAACTGGAAGATGAACGGGACCCGCGCCCAGGCCGAGAGCCTTCTGCAAGGCCTCCGCTCCAGACTGGGGGATGACCTTCCCTGCGAGGTGATGGTCTGCCCCAGCTTTGTCTATCTGCAACTCGCCGGTGATCTGCTCGCGGGGTCCGGCATCGGGCTGGGGGCGCAGAACCTGGCGGTGGAGGATGCCGGCGCCTACACCGGCGAGGTGGCCGGGCCGATGCTGGCCGATCTGGGCTGCCACTATGTGCTGGTGGGACACTCCGAGCGCCGCAGCCTGTTCGGCGAAGACAACGAGACCGTGGCGAAGAAATATGTCGCGGCACAGCGGGCCGGACTGGAACCGGTGCTGTGCGTGGGCGAGACCCTCGAGGAGCGGGAGGCCGGCGTGACCGAGCGGGTGATCGATGAACAGCTCCGCGCGGTGCTGGCGCTTGCCGGCGTCGACAGCCTGGCCCGCGCCGTGATCGCCTACGAGCCGGTCTGGGCGATCGGCACCGGGCGCACCGCCACCCCGGATCAGGCACAAGCCGTGCACGCTTTCATCCGTGGTCTCGTTGCGGCCAATGATGGTATAATTGCCGATTCTGTCCGGATCCTCTACGGCGGCAGCGTAAAGTCGTCGAATGCCGGGGATCTGTTTTCCATGCCGGACGTCGACGGCGGTCTGGTCGGAGGGGCTTCGCTGGACGCGGAGGACTTCGCCGGGATCTGCCGGGCGGGCGGTAATTAGGTCGATACCAAACATGATGCTGCAAACTGTTGTAACCGTTGTCCACGTGCTGCTGGCCGCGGGTCTCATCGCCCTGGTGCTGCTTCAGCGGGGCAAGGGCGCGGAGGCTGGTGCCGCCTTCGGCGCCGGCGCATCCGGCACGGTTTTCGGGTCCCAGGGCTCTGCCTCGTTCCTGAGCCGCACCACAGCGGTGCTCGCCACGCTCTTCTTCTTCACCAGCCTGGGTTTGGCCTATCTGGGCGGGCAGCGCGAGGGTCCCGTCAGCGTGCTCGAATCGGTACCCGTCATCGAGGAGCCGGCCGAGGAAATCCCCGGCCTGCTGTTGCCGGACGACGAGATGGATCTGCCGGCGCTGCCGGACGAGGAAGTGCTCGGCGAGGACGGCGGGACTCCGCCCCAGACCGGGTCCGAGTGATCCACCGGTCCCGGCCCCCTAGCGGGCCCGGGAGCAGAAGATTCCAGCGGATGTGGTGGAATTGGTAGACACGCTGTCTTGAGGGGGCAGTGGCGCAAGCCGTGCCGGTTCGAGTCCGGCCATCCGCACCAGTTCGGTCCAGGACACCAGGCGTGATTGCAAGGGCGAATCGCGTCCCGTGTGCTGGTAGAATAGAGTCGTTCCCCGCCCTGAGGTACTGATTCCCCGGGGTTATGACCAGCCGCCGGAGGCGCTCCCCGAGGACCGTTCATGCTTGAGAACTATCTGCCCATCCTGATATTTCTCGCGGTCGCCACGGTCCTCGGTGTCTTGCTCATATCGCTGGGATTTATTTTCGGGCCCCGGCGACCCGATGCCGAAAAACTCTCAGCCTACGAGTGCGGTTTCGAGGCGTTCGAAGATTCCCGGATCAAGTTCGACGTCCGCTACTATCTGGTCGCGATCCTGTTCATCATCTTCGATCTGGAGATCGCGTTCCTCTTCCCCTGGGCCGTGTCCCTGGACACCATCGGACTGTTCGGCCTGATCTCCATGGCGGTGTTTCTCGCCATCCTGGTGGTCGGATTCATCTATGAATGGAAGAAGGGGGCGCTGGAATGGGATTGACTGCGTCCGCCACCGAACGCGAGACATCAAGCCAGGAATCACGCCCGGAGCCGGGCCCCCCGCCGACCCGGTCAGGTGAACCGGGCATCGTCACTACCCAGGTGGACAAACTGGTCAACTGGGCCCGGACCGGATCCATGTGGCCGATGACCTTTGGTCTTGCCTGCTGCGCGGTAGAGATGATGCAGGCCGGGGCCGCCCGCTACGATCTGGACCGTTTCGGCGTGATCTTCCGGCCCAGTCCCCGACAATCTGACGTGATGATCGTCGCCGGGACCCTGGTCAACAAGATGGCGCCCGCCTTGCGCAAGGTCTACGACCAGATGGCCGAGCCCCGCTGGGTCATCTCCATGGGCTCCTGCGCCAATGGCGGGGGCTACTACCACTATTCCTATTCCGTCGTCCGCGGCTGCGATCGCATCGTGCCGGTGGATGTCTATGTGCCTGGATGCCCGCCGACCGCGGAGGCGCTGCTGTACGGGATCATCCAGCTACAGAAGAAGATCCGACGCACCAACACCATCGCGCGCTAAAACCGATGACATCGCAACGTTTAGACGCCCTTGAGGCTCGTCTGCAGGAAACTCTCGGAGATCGTATCGAGACGATCTCCAGCGCCTGTGGCGAGCTGACCATCGAGGTCGGGCGGGAGAATCTGCTGGATGTCTGCCGTGAGCTGCGCGATGGTGACGGGCTCCGCTTCGAGATGCTGATCGACCTGTGCGGCGTGGATTACCTGGACTACGGCCGGACCGAGTGGATGACCGGATCGGCAACCGGATCCGGGTTCAGCCGCGGTGTAAACCGACATCCGGGCGACGTATCGGAACCGGCCGCAGACGGGCGCAGGTTCGCGGTGGTCTACCATTTGCTTTCGATCAGTCTGAATATGCGCCTCCGCCTGCGGACCTTCGCCGCTGACAGCGAGCCGCCGATGCTGGACTCGGTGGTCGGGATATGGGCGTCTGCCAACTGGTTCGAGCGGGAGGCGTTCGATCTGTTCGGCATCCTGTTCGTTGGCCACCCGGACCTGCGCCGGCTGCTCACCGACTACGGCTTTATCGGCCATCCCTTCCGCAGGGATTTCCCGCTGATCGGCAACGTCGAGGTGCGTTACGATCCGGAGAAGGGCCGCGTCGTCTACCAGCCGGTGTCGATCGAGCCCCGGACGCTGGTCGCCCGGGTCATCCGCGAAGACACCGGCCGGGAGCAGGGGGAGACGGGCGGCCATGGCTGAGATCCAGAATTTCACCCTGAACTTCGGCCCGCAACACCCGGCAGCCCACGGCGTGCTGCGGCTGGTGCTGGAGATGGACGGTGAGGTCATCACCAAGGCCGATCCCCATGTGGGCCTGCTGCACCGGGGCACCGAGAAGCTGGCCGAGAGCAAGCCCTATAACCAGTCCATCGGCTATATGGATCGGCTCGATTACGTCTCCATGATGTGTAACGAGCACGCCTATGTCATGGCGATCGAGAAGCTGCTGGGTCTGGAGGTGCCGATCCGGGCGCGATACATCCGCGTCTTGTTCGACGAGATCACCCGCATCCTCAATCACCTGATGTGGCTGGGCGCCCACGGGCTCGATATCGGCGCCATGACCATGTTCCTCTATTGCTTCCGCGAGCGCGAGGACCTGATGGACTGCTACGAGGCGGTCTCCGGCACGCGCATGCACGCGACCTACTACCGGCCCGGCGGAGTCTATCGCGACCTGCCCGACGAGATGCCGAAATACCAGCCCTCGCGCTTCCGCAGCAAGAAGGACCTGGCTCGGCTCAATGCCAAACGGAGCGGCTCGCTGCTGGATTTCATCGAGGACTTCACGGATCGCTTCCCCGCTTGTATCGATGACTACGAGACCCTGCTCACGGACAACCGGATCTGGAAACAGCGCACCGTCAATATCGGTGTGGTCACACCGGAGCGCGCCATGGCGCTGGGCTTCAGCGGACCCATGCTGCGTGGCTCGGGCGTCGAATGGGATCTGCGCAAGAAGCAGCCCTACGAGGTCTACGATCGGGTCGAGTTCGACATCCCGGTCGGCGTGAATGGTGACTGTTACGACCGCTATCTGGTCCGCGTCGAGGAGCTGCGCCAGTCAAACCGGATCATCCGCCAGTGCGTGAAATGGCTGCGCGAGAATCCCGGTCCGGTCATGGTCGAGGACCACAAGATCGTGCCGCCGGCCCGCTTCGAGATGAAGGATGACATGGAGTCCCTGATCCACCATTTCAAACTGTTCACCGAGGGCTACTGCGTGCCGGCAGGCGAGGCCTACGCGGCGGTCGAGCACCCCAAGGGCGAGTTCGGTGTCTATCTGGTTTCGGATGGCGCCAACAAGCCTTACCGGGTCAAGATCCGCGCAGCCGGTTTCGCTCACCTGTCGGCCATGGACGAGATGGTACGGGGGCACATGCTGGCCGATGTGGTGGCGGTGATCGGCACCCAGGATATCGTCTTCGGCGAGGTGGATCGCTGATGGAAGCGACAACAGAAGCCCCGGCCACGCTCTCTGCCCACGTGCGGGAGGAACTGGACCGATGGATCGGACGCTTCCCCGAGGGCCGGGAGCGCTCGGCTATCATCGCGGGTCTGCGGGCCGCCCAGCACGAGAATGACGGATATCTGACGCCGGCATTGATCGAGGCGGTGGCCGAGTATCTGCATCTGCCACCGATCCAGGCCTATGAAGTGGCGACCTTTTATTCCATGTTCGAG
>JASFJM010000116.1:0-8444 GCA_050122055.1 Gammaproteobacteria bacterium
GCCCGCGGCCTAGGGCGAGGGATCAGCCGGCGGCGGCGTGGCTGTCTCATGATCCAGTCCGCGGCGCGTCACCAGATAGGTGGCGAAGCTCCCGAGCCAGTGACCCCCCTCGTAATGCTCCCCGGTGACCGAGGCCAGACCCGCGCGCGCGTGGCTGGTCGCGCTGACCAGGATCGCCGCCCGGCGCGGATCGCCAGATGGCAATCCGTAGGCGATGCCCTGCAACATCCACGCACGGCTCAGATTCAGACCGTCCAGGTGCGCCAGCTTGCCGTCCGTAGGGTCGGTGACGCGCTCCGGGCGAATCCAGCCGCCGTCCCCGTCCCTGGGGATGCCCGGCATGAATACCGCCAGCCAGTCGGCGAAGCCCTGGGCGTCCAGCACCCGCCTCATCAGGTCAGCTTCGGCCAGACAGGGCGACAGGAAATCCTGTCCCGACGGCTCGTAAGCCAGGGGGCAGTCGCGATCCTCCAGGTAGTAATCCCGGCTGCGGCTGACCAGCAAGGCCGCCATGGATGTGTCACCGGTGGTCCGTGCCCAGTCCAGCATCAGCCCCATGGCGAACGCCGTCTGGGCGTGCTCGCCGATGCGGATGGGATAAGACAATTTGGGTAGCCATTGGGCGATCCGGGCGGCCGCCGCCGCCTCCAGCGGCGCCAGGCTTGACGACAAGGCGGCGGCCGGTTCGCCCCACTCATGCAACTCGGCGGCCAGTTGCAACAGCCAGGCCAGACCATAGGGTCGCTCGAAGGACGCGCGCCCGGGTGCGTTCAGATAAGCGACCTCGGCTCCGATGTTGGCGCTGGTCAGGCTGCGGGCCAGGGCCGCCCGCGCCGGCGCCGCAAAATCGGCGGCGGGCTGCAGTCGTGACAACCGGGCCAGCAGCCAGTGGCCATGGACCGAAGAGTGCCAGTCGAAACAGCCGTAGAAGGCGGGCGTCAGCTCCCGCGGGGGCGCCACGTCGGCGTCGCTGTCCAGCACATGGGCGATCTTGTTGGGATATTCCCGATGCACGCAATCCAGGGCCAGGGCGGCGAAGCGCCCGGCGGTGTCCTCATCCAGACCCGGCACGCCGTCGTCACCGTAGGCTCCCTTCATCAGCAGCAGTCCTCCGAGCAGGGCGATCTGCGCCGGCCGTTTCATGACCGTGCCGCCATCGGTCCGAGCCGGCGTCCGCCCAGCAGATGCAGGTGAAGATGCGGCACTTCCTGGCCCCCGTCATGTTTGCAATTTATCACCAGACGATAGCCGTGCTCGGCCAGGCCCTGCTGCCGTGCCATGTCCCGTGCCACCATGAACATGTGTCCGATCAGTGTCGCGTCCTCGTCCGCGAGGTCGTCGGCGGTCGGTATCGGCTTGACCGGCACGATAAGCAGGTGCACCGGGGCGGCCGGGTTGATGTCCGGAAAGCAGACCAGGCGATCGTCCCGGTAGATGATGTCGGCGGGGATCTCGCCGCTGATGATCTTTTCGAAGACTGTGGCCATCAGATACTCCGCAGGGTTCCTCGGGCTCGGTGGGCTGGCCTATGATAAGCCCAGAACCCGGCACCCGGGCGATCCGCTCCCGGTCGCACGGCGAAGCGGCCGCCGGGCGGCACTAATCGACAGGAGACCCGCGCCATGATCCGTTCGAAAATCAGGACCGCCCGCGCGCTGCTCCTGCTCGGCGCCGTCATCGCGGCGACCGGGTGCACCGGCCTGCGCAACCTGGAATCCCCCGAAGTGGTCCTGGTCGCGCTACGGCCCCTGGACTCCACGATTCTGGAACAACGCTTCGAAGTGGATCTCCGGATCTACAACCCGAACAACCGGGACCTGGATATCGACGGCATCGACTTCGAGCTGGAGGTGAACGGGCAGCGCCTGGCCCGGGCCGCCGGCGCCAATCAATTCCTGCTGCCGAGGCTGGGCGAGGCGGAGACGACCCTGGTCGTCAGCACCTCGCTGATCAGCGTGGCGCGGCAGCTGATGGCCCTGGAACAGGCCCGCGCTCTCGATTACCGTCTGGCGGGACGCGTCCATCTGGGCTCGGCCTTCGGCGTCAGCCTGCCGTTCGAGAAACGCGGTCAGCTCGGCGGAGACACCACGCTCTGACCCGACGTCTTCAGGGGAACAGACGGGTCTCGGCTGGCCGCTGGCCGCAGTAGGCGCAGGTTATCGACGACGGCAGCACCGGCCGGCCGCAGGCGCTGCAGGGCGATGGCTTCGACCGGACCCGCAGGCGTCCATCGAGGCGCCCATCCAGTTCGTCCAGCTCCTCGATCTTGGCCCGCAGCTCCGATTCGGACAGATCGAAGCGCTCGTTGAGCAACTCCCACAGGGCCATGGTGATGAGCTTGAGGCGCTCGTGCTCGCGTTCCAGGGCCTTCAGCCTTTCGCCATCGCCGCCGGATCCGGAAAGGGTTCGCGGGAGCGGGCTCACCGGCCCCATCTGTCCCCGCGCCTTATCCAGCACCAGATCGCCAAAAATACCGGCAAGGATATCGATCATGGGTTCGCAGCCTCCGCTGTGGATCGCGTTGACAGTGTGAGCCTCACCGGCTCCGGGGCGAGCCGCCAGCTCGGCCGCGCCGTGGCGTCGATAAGACCCCGATGGAGCAACCACTCTCGGGCATCTTCGGCATCGTGTTGGAACCATGCGGCCGCGGATCCCAGGCGGAAGGTGTAACCCCAGGCATCCATATCCGCGCACATGCGCCGCCGCCCGAAACCCGGCAGCATCCCGGCCAGCAGGATCTGGAGATAACACACGGCGTTTTCCTCGGCGTAATCGCCGCCCGCGTCCGTATCGAGACCGGCCCGGCGCCGTGGCGTCATGCAGACATAGTGGCAGGTCTCGTGGAGCACCGAGTGGACCGGCGTATCCGATCTCCCGTAGACCCTTGCGCCGACCAGACCCGCCTCCTCGTCACCCCAGTAGGAACCCGGCACGGACCGGCCCCCGGGCACCGTTTCCAGTTCGAGGCCGTAGCGGCCGAGCAGCTCCTCCAGGGCTTCGCGCCATCCGTCCCCGAGACGCTGAACGTTCACGGACCCGGTGGCTCCAGGGTCGCCACGCGGCGCGCAATCACGCCGGCGATCTCCCGGGCGAGAGCCCGACGGAGCAATGACTCTTCGCCGGCTTTGGCCAGCACTTCCAGTTCGTCGTAGGTGTAGATCCTCGTCCGGGTGACGTTCTGCGGGGCCAGGACGAGCTCCTCACCGACCCTGACCCGATAGGTGGCGGTGTAGAAGACCCGGTATTCCTGCGGCCGGTTGCGGGCGGAGATGGATTCGACCTCGCGCCCGGAGCGATCCCTGACGATCTCCAGCACCGCCCTCGCCTCATCCGACGAGGCGGTGGTCGCTACTTTTGAGACCTTTAGCGCACGACCGAGTTCGCGCGACAGATCCGTATTCCGGTCACGAAACTCGACGAATACCGGCACCAGCTCCGTAGAGGGATCGGCGCGCCCCTGCAGCTGATAGCCGCATGCGCCGAGCAGCAGCGGTAGTGCGACGATCATCAGGCGGGTGCGGAGGTTCATCCTGATCAGACCACGATATTGACCAGACGCCCGGGCACGACCACCACCTTCCGGATCGGGTGGTCGGCGACGAAGCGCTGGACGTTGGGTTCGGCGAGCGCCGCCGCCTGGATCACATCCTGGCCGGCATCCGCGGCGACCCGGATGCGTCCCCGGAGCTTGCCCTGTACCTGGACCACGAGTTCCACCTCATCCTGCACCAGCGCCGATTGGTCCACCGCTGGCCATCTGGCATCCAGGACCAGATCCGGGCGGCCGAGCGCCTGCCACATCACCTGAGACACGTGGGGGCAGATCGGCGACAGCATCAATACGACGGCCTCCAGGACTTCCTGGCGAACGGCACGGCCTGGCGCGCTTTCGTCCTCGAAGCGGGCCACGCTGTTCATGAGCTCCATGATCGCCGCGATGGCGGTGTTGAAGGTGTAACGGCGGCCCATGTCGTCACTTACCTTGGCGATGGCCTGATGCAGCCGCCGGCGCAAGTCTGCCTGGAGGGTATCCAGTTCGCCCGGCGCGGCCGGCACCGAAACCACCCCCGCGGCGACGTGGCGATGGACCGCTTTCCACACGCGCTTGAGAAACCGGTGGGCCCCCTCGACGCCCTCGTCAGACCATTCCAGGGCCTGCTCCGGCGGCGCCGCGAACATGGTGAACAGACGCACCGTGTCGGCCCCGTATCGATCCACGAGGGCCTGGGGATCCACGCCGTTGTTCTTCGACTTGGACATGGTGGTGCGGCCGGCGTGGACGACCGGTCCGCCGTCCGTGTCCCAGGTCGCCGAGATCACTTCGCCCTTCTCGTCGCGGTTCACCGTTACCTCGCCGGGGGGGATCCAGACGCGACCGGCGTCGGGCGTATCCCGGTAGAAGGAATCCGCCAGCACCATGCCCTGGCAGAGCAGATTGGTGGCGGGCTCGTCGCAGCTGACCAGCCCGTCGTCGCGCATCAGCTTGTGCCAGAAGCGGAAATAGAGCAGATGCATGACGGCATGCTCGATGCCGCCGATGTACTGATCCACCGGCAGCCAGAAATCGGCCTGTTGGTCGACGATGTCCTCGGCGCCCGGTGAGCAGTAACGCGCGTAATACCAGGAGGACTCGACAAAGGTGTCGAAGGTATCGGTCTCCCGCTCGGCCTCGCCACCGCAGCGCGGACACGCGGTGCGCCTCCATTCGGGATCCGCCTTGAGCGGCGACTGCACACCCATGAACTGCACCTCTTCGGGCAGCACCACCGGCAGCTCCGACTCCGGCACCGGTACCGGGCCACAATCGGCGCAGTGGATGATGGGGATCGGGCAGCCCCAGTAGCGCTGCCGGGACACGCCCCAGTCCCGCAGCCGATAATTGATCTTGCGCCCGCCGTGACCGTCCTGCTCGAAGCGCTCCGCCAGCCGGTCGAATGCCTCGGCCGACGTCAGGCCGTCGTAGTCGCCGCTGTTGATCAGCCTGCCGTAGTCCAGGTACGCACCCTCGTCCAGATCGACCTCGCTGCCGTCCATTGGCTCGATCACCTGGACGATGGGCAATCCGTAGCGGGTGGCAAACTCCCAGTCGCGCTGATCGTGGGCGGGCACGGACATGACCGCGCCGGTACCGTAACCGGCCAGGACAAAATTAGCCACGTAGACCGGCACATCGGCACCACTGACCGGGTGTCGCGCGGCTATACCCAGGTCCATGCCCTTCTTCTCCAGCGTCTCCAGCACTGCCTCGGAGGACTGGACGCGACGGCATTCGGCGACGAATTCGGCCACCTCGGGATCACCGGCAGCCGCTGTCTCGGCCAGCGGGTGTTCCGGCGCCACGGCCATGTAGGTCGCTCCCATCAGCGTATCCGGCCGGGTCGTAAACACGGTCACCGGTTCATGGCCGGGGACATCGAAACGGATCTCCACGCCCTGGGATCGCCCGATCCAGTTCCGCTGCATGGTCTTGACCGCATCGGGCCAGCCGGGCAACCGATCCAGCCAGTCCAGCAACTCGTCGGCATATCGGGTGATCTTCAGGAACCACTGGGGGATCTCGCGGCGCTCCACGGGTGCGCCGGAACGCCAGCCGCGCCCGTCGACGACCTGCTCGTTCGCCAGCACGGTCTGATCCACCGGATCCCAGTTGACCACCGAACTCTTGCGGTAGACGAGACCCTGCTCGAACAGCCGCGTGAACATCAGCTGCTCCCAGCGATAGTACTCCGGACGGCAGGTCGTGACCTCCCGCCGCCAGTCATAACCGAAGCCCAGCCGCTGCAACTGCTTGCGCATGTAGCCGATGTTCTCGTAGGTCCATTCGGCCGGCGGCACGCCGTGCCTGATCGCGGCATTCTCGGCCGGCAGGCCAAAGGCATCCCAACCCATGGGCTGCAGTACGTTCTTGCCCTGCAATCGCTGGAATCGGCTGATGACGTCGCCGATGGTGTAATTGCGGACATGCCCCATGTGAAGCCGGCCGCTGGGGTAGGGCAGCATCGAGAGACAATAGAATTTCTCCCGCTCCGTGTCCGGTTCGACCTCGAAGCATCGGGATTCGTCCCACAGTGCCCGCACTGAAGGCTCGATGACGTCCGGCTTGTAATTCTCTTCCATGGAAATGTCTTGGCTCGGCGCAATCTGCGCAGGATAACGCGAGGCCCGACCTCGCACCAGATGGGGCTCAGACCGGATCCCGGCGCCTTGCGATGACCAACGCTGCCAGCCCCGCCAGGGCGACGATGATCAGCCAGCGGTTGCCGATCGTCACGAATGGCGTGGCCCCGGCATAGGGTCTGATCGTAGCGGTCAGCACGTGGGTCTGGAATTGTGGAGAGGTCTTGACGATTGTGCCATCCGGCCCGATGACGGCAGAGATGCCGGTGTTGGTGGCCCGCAGCAGATAACGGCCCGCCTCGATGGCGCGCATGCGCGCGATCTGCAGATGCTGATGGGGGGCGATGGAGTCGCCGAACCAGGCGTCGTTGCTGACATTGATCAGTACATCCGCCGCCGGCAGGAACACCCGCTGCTCGGCGCCGAATGCATCCTCGTAGCATATCGACGCCGCGGCCCGGAGACCGGCCACGGGCAGCGGCTCAGGCCTGCTGTCGCCGGCAGAGATGTCCACATAGGGCAAACTCATCAGCCGCATCCAGTGGCGGACGAACTCCGGCACCGGAAAATACTCGCCGAACGGAACCAGGTGGCGCTTGCGGTAGATGGCCGGCGGATCGCCCAGCACCAGCAGCGAATTGTAGTAGCGGCCGTCATCGGGGTCCCGTTCCAGCATGCCCGTCACGATGTCGGCTCCGCGGGCGCCGGCCTCGATACGCATCGCCTCGAGATAGGCGAATTCCTCCCTCACCAGGGCCGGTATCGCCGCCTCGGGCCAGATGATGAGCTGGTGATCGAGCACGCTCCGAGTCAGGTCGCGGTAAAGCTCCTTGGTGGGTTCGAGCTCCTCGGGCAGCCATTTCTCGTCCTGGGGGACCGCGCCCTGGATCAGGGCCACTCGAGTCTCATCCTCGCCCGGAGTCACCCAGGTGATCCGGGAGAGGAGCGCACCGCCACCCAGGACCGCCCCACCGATCAGAAGCGCCAGCACGCGTTCCCGGGCACCCCCGCGGATCAGGGCGACGCCCCCGCCGGCCAGCCACGCCGCCGCAAGACTGACGCCGTAGACACCCAGCACCGGTCCATAGGCTGCCAGCCAGCCGTCACTGAAGGCGTAGCCCAGACTCAGCCAGGGAAAGCCGGAGAACAACCATCCGCGCAGCCACTCGACCAGCACCCAGCCGCCGGGCAGCAGCACGAACCAGCCGAGGCCGCCGCGAACACCGGCACGGGCGAATAGAAATCCGAGCAGGGCCGTGTAGCAGGCCATGATGGCCACCAGCGCCAGCATCAGCAGCACTGCCAGCGGGGCCGGCGCCTCGCCGAAGATATGGATGCTGATATAGAGCCAGTAGGTGCCGCCAAGGAACGCCCCGGCTCCCCAGAAGAATCCCAGCCGGGCCGCCTGCGCGGGGGCCGCGCCGCCCCAGATCAGCCACAGCAGGGCCGGAGAGATGACCGCGATCGCGGAGACCCCGAACGGGGCGAAGGCCAGGGGCAGGCTCGCGCCGGCAAGCAGCGCGGCCAGCGACAACAGGCGAGTCCTGCGGTTCGGGGCTCTGCCGCTCATCCGGACCGGCTTATCCGGCCGCGGGACGCTGGTCTTCCGGGAGCCGGGCCTGGACCGAATAGATCCGGCGGCGATCGGCCTTGACCACGGTGAAGCCGATGCCGCTCATGGTGACCTTGTCGCCCCGCCGCGGCAGCCGGGCCAGCTCATGCATCACCAGCCCGCCGATGGTGTCGTATTCCTCGTCCTCGAGTTCGGTGCCGAATTCCTCGTTGAAATCCTCTACCCGCGCCAGCGCGCGGACCGTGTAGACGCCGTCATCCTCCTTGCGGAAGTCCGGCACCTCGTCGGGGTCGTGCTCGTCACCGATGTCACCGACGATCTGCTCCAGCACGTCCTCGATGGTCAGGAGACCCGATACGCCGCCGTATTCGTCAACGACGATGGCCATGTGGTTGCGGCTGACCCGGAATTCCCTCAGCAGTATATTGAGGCGCTTGCTCTCGGGGATGTAGATCACGGGCCGCAGGACTTCCCTGATATCGAAACGCTGGTCCTCGTTCTCGGCGAAGAATCGGAGCAGGTCTTTCGCCAGCAGGATGCCCACGACCTCGTCCCGGTCTTCGCCGATCACCGGGAAACGGGAGTGACCGGAGGCCAGGATGACTTCGAGCAGTTCGCGCGGGGACGCGCTGCGCTCCAGCACGATCATCTGCGAGCGCGGGATCATGATGTCCCGGACCTGCATCTCCGAGACGTCGAGCACGCCCTCGAGCATCGCCCGTTCCTCGTCGTCGAAGACGTGATCACGGCTGGC
>JASFJM010000117.1:0-8383 GCA_050122055.1 Gammaproteobacteria bacterium
GGCTTCGAAGGACACCGACTCCAGCAGTCGTTCGAGGACCGTGTGCAGTCGGCGGGCGCCGATGTTCTCTGCCTGCTCGTTGACCTGGAACGCGATCTGGGCCAGACGCAGCACCCCGCTCTCGGCGAAGCTGAGCCCGACGCCTTCCGTCTCCATCAGCGCCGCATACTGCTCCGTCAACGAGCAATCCGGCTCGGTCAGGATGCGCTGGAATTCGTCTGTGGTCAGGGCGTCGAGCTCGACCCGGATGGGGAAGCGTCCCTGCAGTTCGGGGATCAGGTCGGAGGGTTTGGCCACGTGGAAGGCGCCGGAGGCGATAAACAGGATGTGGTCGGTGCGCACCATGCCGTATTTGGTGTTGACCGTGCAGCCCTCAACCAGCGGCAGCAGGTCGCGCTGCACGCCCTCCCGGGAGACGTCGGCGCCCACGCCCTCGCTGCGTTTGGCGACCTTGTCCAGCTCGTCGATAAACACGATCCCGTTCTGCTCGACGTTTTCCACCGCCTTCAGCTTCAGCTCCTCTTCGTTGATCATCTTGGCCGCTTCTTCGTCCACCAGCAGCCGGAAGGCGTCCCTGACCCTGAGTTTGCGCGAGCGGGTGCGGCCGCCGCCCAGGTTCTGGAACAGCCCCTGCAATTGCTGGGTCATCTCCTCCATCCCCGGGGGTGCCATGATCTCCACGCCCATGGGCATGGCCCGGGTCTGTATCTCGATCTCGCGATCGTCCAGCTTCCCTTCCCGCAACATCTTGCGGAATTTCTGCCGGGTCTCGGCGCCGCCCGGGCCCTCGCTCTCCTGCTCACCGCCCCAGCTGTCGCTGGTGCCCGGCAGCAGGGCGTCCAGCACGCGGCTCTCGGCAGCATCCTGGGCACGATCCCGGAGCTTCTCCATCTGCTCCTCGCGGCTCATCTTGACCGCCTCGTCCACCAGATCCCGGACGATGCTGTCCACTTCCCGACCCACATAGCCCACTTCGGTGAATTTGGTGGCCTCGACCTTGATAAACGGGGCCCTGGCCAGGCGCGCCAGACGCCGGGCAATCTCTGTCTTGCCCACGCCCGTCGGCCCGATCATGAGGATGTTCTTGGGCGTGATCTCGCTGCGCATGGGCTCCTGCACCTGCATCCGCCGCCATCGGTTGCGCAGGGCGATCGCCACCGCCCGCTTCGCCTCATCCTGGCCGACGATGTGTTTGTCCAACTCCTGGACGATCTCTCTGGGGGTCATCTGGCTCATCAGGCTGGCTCCGGCTCAGACGCCCGCCGGGGGCGCTTCGAGGGTCTCGATGACGATATTACGATTTGTGTAGATGCAGACATCTGCGGCGATCTGCAGCGATCTTTCGACTATCGTGCGGGCATCTAACGGAGTATTCTCGATCAGCGCCCGGGCGGCGGATTGAGCATATGCACCGCCTGAGCCGATCGCCATCAGGTCCCGCTCGGGTTCGATGACGTCGCCGTTGCCGGAGATGGTCAGGGACTTTTCCCGGTCCGCGACGCAGAGCAGTGCCTCGAGACGGCGCAGCATGCGGTCGGTGCGCCAGTCTTTGGCCAGCTCGATGGCCGCCCGGGTCAGGTTGCCGTATTGCTCCAGCTTGGATTCGAAGCGCTCGAAAAGAGTGAAGGCATCTGCCGTGCCGCCGGCGAAACCGGCCAGCACCCGGCCGTCGTAGAGCCGGCGCACCTTGCGTGCGTTGCCCTTCATGACCGTGTCGCCCAGGGTCACCTGACCGTCACCGCCCAGGGCGACGATGCCGTCGCGGCGCACTGACAATACGGTGGTACCACGAAACTGCTCCATGGGGATTCGTCCTTTATGTAGGGCGCCCGACGCCCGGATTCAGTCCGATTCCGGGTCGTCCTGACGCTTGCGCGCCCGCGGATGCGATTTGTCATAGATGCGGGCGAGATGCTGGAAATCAAGATGGGTGTAGATCTGGGTCGTCCCGATGTCGGCATGGCCGAGCAATTCCTGGACCCCGCGCAGGTCGCCGCTGGACTCCAGCATGTGGGTGGCGAAGGAATGACGCAGCAGATGGGGGTTGACCCCGGACGCCATGCCCAGGCGGCGGGACCACTCGCGCAGGCGGGCCTGGACCGTGCGCGTACTGATACGCCGACCCAGCCGGCTCACGAACAACGCGGTCTCGTCGGCGTCGGCCTTGCCGGCGCGCACCGGCAGCCACCGGGAGATGGCGCGGATCGCCTTGCTGCCCACCGGCAACAGGCGGGTCTTGTTGCCCTTGCCGGTGACACGCACGGTCCCGTCAGCGAGATCCAGATCGGTGAGATCGAGACCGGTCAATTCTGCAAGACGCAGACCGCTGGAGTAGAACAGCTCCATGATGGCCCGATCCCGGACCGCCAGCGGGTGATCGCTGTCAATCTCCAGCAGCCGCGCGACCTGATCCACGTCCAGGGTCTTGGGCAGCCGCCCGGGCAGCTTCGGTGCCTGTATGTCCGATACCGGGTTGGACTCGATCTCGCCCTCGCGCAGCAGGTAGGCGAAGAACCCGCGCAGTGCCGACAGCCGTCTCTGGATACTGCTGGCGGCCAGCCCGCGCCGGTGAGACCAGGAGGTGAAGGCGCGGATGTGATAGCTGTCCACGGCGCTCCAGTGCGTGAGCGCCTCGCTCTCCAGGAAGCGGCGCAAGGCGTTGACGTCGCGCCGGTAGTTCTTCTCCGTGTTCGAAGACATGCGCCGCTCGTAGCGCAGGTGTCGCCCGTAGGCCAGGATCCATTCACGATCCAGTCCGGACACAGGCAGCTCCGCTCAGGCGCCCCGGGCGGCGACCGCGACCCCGATCAGATCGCCGATGCGTTCCAGGAAATCCGTGCTCATGCCCGGATGGAATCGGTCCGGATCGTGGCTGCCGATGGCGAGCATGCCGACCTGCGCGTTGGGTCCGAGCGGCACCAGCGCAATGGAACCGATCTCGTCGGCGTGCTCGGGGAACAGGAATTCGAGCTGCGCGTCCCGGGCCCGCCCGCAGCGGGGCTGGCCTCGTTCGATAAAGGTGGCGAAGGGCTTCAGGCCCGGATTGCTGCGCTCCACCCGCCGCAGGAACCGGGTATCCGCGGCCTGGACGATCGTCGAAGGATCGTGGAACAGCACGACCACCGACTCGTGGCCGCCCAGGTCCTCGCGCAGCGCCAGCTCGAGCCTGGCGATGACCTCGTCCAGTCCGTCGGCACCGATCAGCTCCAGAGACAGGCGGTGCACCTTGTCCGACAGCTGGTGATTGCTGCGGGCGACGCCCACCAGGTCCTTCAGCCGTTTCTCCAGTTTGCGGTTCTTGGCCCGAAGCACATCCAGCTGGCGCTCCACCAGCGAGACGGTGCCGCCGCCGTTGTGATGGGGCAGGCGGATCTGGTTGAGGAGTTCCGGGTGGCGCAGGAAGAACTCCGGATCCTGGGCCAGGAAGCGGGCGACCTCTTCCTCACCCGGGTGATCGATAACGGCTTTGCTGGTGGGCTGACTGCTCATTGATTGGTGATTCCCTCGTAAACTCTGACGGCTGGTCCTGTCATCCACAGCGGCTCCCCCGGTCCCTTCCAGGCGATGCTGATCTCTCCACCGGGCAGACGGACGACGACCGTCGCGTCCGTCTTGCCCCACAATCGGGCCACGGCGGCAGCGGCGCTGGCCCCGGTCCCGCAGGCCCGGGTCTCACCGCAACCGCGTTCGTGCACGCGGAGCACGATCCGGCCCCGATCCACGATCTCCATAAAACCGACGTTGGTGCCTTTCGGGAAGGCCGGGTGCCGTTCCAATACGGGCCCGATCTCCGCCACCGGCGCCTCGGCCGCTGCGGCCACGCGGATGACCGCATGGGGGTTGCCCATGGAAACGGCACCGAATTCCAGCGTCCGGCCCGCGGCTTCAATGGTATAGACCGGCGCCTGTTCTGTCGCCTCGTACGGCAGCGCGGCCGGCGTGAAATCGGGGATACCCATCTCCACGGTCACCAGACCGTCGTCCCGGACCCGTGCCCGGACGGTGCCTGCCGGGCTCTCCAGGGACATTTCCCGGCGGCGGCGCGCGCTGGTCTCATAGAACAGCAGCGCCACGCATCGCAGGCCGTTGCCGCATTGTTCCGCCGCGCGACCGTCGGCGTTATAGATGCCGTAAGCCACATCCCCGTCGGCGCGGGGATGGTCCAGCAACAGCAACTGGTCGAAGCCGATACCGGTATGCCGGTCGGCCATGGCGCGGATCTGATCGCTGTCGGGAGCAAAGCGCTGATAGCGGCGGTCCACCACGACGAAGTCGTTTCCCAACCCGTGCATCTTGACGAAGCGCACGCCGGCATTGGCGAGTCCCGGTTCGGGACGCGGGTCGGGACGACTCACCCGCCGCACCTGCTGTGTCCGCGCTGTCCGCGAGGGTAGATCATGTCGTCGTACCTGGCCGAAACTTTCATCGAGGGTTCCGCGTGATTATAGTGTCGGCGGGCCGATCCAGACAGACATAATGAAATACCGCGACCTCCGTGATTTTCTCGGCCAGCTCGAGGCTCGGGAACTGTTGAAGCGTATCCAGGCGCCGGTGAGCCCGCGGCTGGAGATGACAGAGATCTGTGACCGTGTGCTGCGCCGGGGCGGCCCGGCCCTGTTGTTCGAACGGCCGGAAGGGTATCGGACGCCGGTGCTGGGCAATCTGTTCGGGACGCCCGAACGGGTGGCGTTGGGTATGGGCCGGGATTCTGTCGAGTCCCTTAGGGAGATCGGAGAACTGCTCGCATTCCTGCGCCAGCCGGAACCGCCCCGCGGCATGCGAGACGCCTGGGACAAGCTCCCCGTATTCCGCCAGATCCTCAATATGGGGCCGAAGCTGAGGCGATCCGGCCCCTGCCAGGCCAATGTCACGGAGGGGCCGGACGTCGATCTCTCCACGCTGCCCGTACAGACCTGCTGGCCGGGCGATGCCGGTCCGTTGATCACCTGGGGGCTGGTCGTGACCCGTGGCCCGGATAGTCCGAGGCAAAATCTCGGCATCTATCGTCAGCAGGTCATCGGTCGCAACCGCGTCATCATGCGCTGGCTGTCCCATCGCGGTGGCGCCCTGGATTGTCGGGCCTGGCAGCAGGCCCATCCTGGCGAGGACTTCCCGCTTGCGGTCGTCCTCGGAGCCGACCCGGCCACCATCCTCGGCGCCGTGACGCCGGTGCCGGACACCCTGTCCGAATATGCGTTCGCCGGGCTGCTGCGCGGCGGGAAGACCGAACTGGTGAGCTGTCTCGGCAGCGATCTGCAGGTGCCCGCTTCCGCCGAGATCGTGCTGGAAGGCCGGATATCGCCCGACGATACTGCCCCGGAGGGCCCATTCGGCGACCACACCGGATACTACAATGAGGTAGAGTCGTTCCCGGTCTTCACCATCGATCGCATCACTCAACGCGATGAACCCATCTATCACAGTACCTACACCGGCAGGCCGCCGGACGAACCAGCGGTGCTGGGCGTAGCGCTCAACGAGGTGTTCGTGCCGATCCTGAAGCGGCAGTTTCCGGAGATCGAGGACTTTTATCTGCCGCCCGAGGGTTGCTCTTACCGCATGGCGATCGTCAGCATCCGCAAACAATATCCGGGACACGCCAGCCGCGTGATGATGGGCGTGTGGTCATTCCTGCGGCAGTTCATGTATACCAAGTTCGTGATAGTGACCGATGACGACGTGGATGTGCGCTCCTGGCAGGACGTGATCTGGGCCATGAGCACGCGCATGGACCCGGCCAGGGACACGACCATCATCGACCAGACGCCGATCGACTATCTGGATTTTGCATCCCCGGTCTCGGGTCTGGGATCCAAGATCGGTTTCGACGCAACCAACAAGATGCCCGGTGAGAGCGACCGCGAATGGGGTCGGCCGATCAGCATGGATGAGGACACGCGCCGCAGGATCGATGCGCTCTGGCCGGAACTGGGCCTGGGCTGAGAACAACGGCTTTGGATGAAACTCTGGGAGGGAAACATGCGCCACATTATCGTCATGAATGCCAAGGGAGGCTGCGGCAAGAGCACCATCGCCACCAATCTGGCGAGCTATTACGCAGTCAGGGGTCACAAGGTCGCGCTGGCGGATTTTGATCCTCAACGCTCGAGTCTGGACTGGGCGGAGATCCGGCCCTCCTACCAGCCGGAGATCACGGCCCTGGCGGCGTTTGACGAGGGGCTCCGCCATCTGCCCCGGGACTGCGAATACGTCGTCATCGATGCCCCCGCCCGCAGCCACGGCAAGGAACTGACCGAGCTGCTGCGCCGGGCCGAGACCGTGCTGGTCCCGGTGATGCCGTCGGAGATCGACATGCGGGCGACGCGCAATTTCATCGCCGAGCTGCTGGCCACGGGCAAGGTCGAGCGGCGCCAGGCCAAGATCGGTCTGGTGGGCAACCGCATCCGCGAGAACACCGTCATCTTTGACGAACTGGATCTGTTCCTGCGCAAGCAGTCGGTGCCGTACGTGGCCACCCTGCGCGAGGCACAAAACTACATCCGCGCTTACTCCCGCGGTCTCGGCGTGTTCGAATTGCCCGAATATCTGGCCTGGCCCGACTGGGAGCAATGGGGGCCGTTGACCGACTGGCTGCACAGCAGAGCCTCGCAACCCTGATCAACCGGCTGCGGCACTCTCCGCCAGGCTGGCCCTGATGCCCTCGTCCAGATCCTGATAGCGGGGCAGATAGGCCAGTTCCGACCGCATCAGGCGCGTGTCCAGGCGACGGGATTCCTGCAGGAAGCTGCGCATCATGGGCGAAGCGCGAGCCAGCAGGGTCTCGAAATCCACCTGTTCCGGTTGCGGCAGGTCCGCCAGGGCGGCCACACGCCGGAAATACTCGCCCATGCTGGCGTGATTGCCGTCTCCCACGTTGAACACCTGGTGCGGTCCCCGATAGACGGATGCCGCCAGGCATGCCCCCACCAGATCATCCACATGGATGCGGTTTCCGGGCCGGGGTACGGGCTCTTCGGAGGCCACTGCGGCGCCGGCGGCGAGTCGCTCCAGGGGCAGACGCCCCGGCCCATAGATCCCCGGCACCCGCAGCACCCGGACCGGGATGTCCCGGGACGCGCCCCACGCCAGCACCTGCCGCTCTGCGTCCAGGCGGCGCCGGCCCCGATCGCTGGCCGGCCGTGGCGGCGCCGACTCGTCGACGAGCCGGCCGCCGCAGTCGCCATAGACCGCGCTGGTGCTCAGATAGACGAGGCAAGAGGGTGACGGGGTGACGCTCGACAGAGCGGCAAGAAAACTCCCGATTCGCGGGTCGTCCTGGCCGTCGTCCGGCGGCGGGACCATATAGAATATGGCACGTCCTCCGATCCCCGCGGTCTGAATGACCTGCGCGGCGCCGGCGGCATCCAGGTCCAGGGGCAGGGAGCGGACTCCCCGGGTCTTGAGGTCATGGTGCCGCTCGGGAGCCCGGGTCATGGCCAGGACATCGGCGCCCCGCTGCCGGCTGGCGCAGGCCAGACGGCTGCCGGTGTAGCCGGCACCTGCTATTGCGACGTCCATGGCAGTACCCCGTTCTTTGCCGGAATTTGCAGGATTATCCATGAGCTTTGTCGTCAGACTCCATCCCTCAGGCGATCAATTCGAGGCAGCACCCGGAGAGTCGGTGCTTGCGGCCGCCCTCCGTCATGGCCTCAACCTGCCGCACAGCTGCCGTGGCGGCAGCTGCATGTCCTGCCGGGCGCATCTGCGCGGAGGCAGGATCGAGTATCCCCGCGGCAGGCCTCCGGCCCTGAGCGCCGAGGACGAGGCGGCCGATCAGGTGCTGCTCTGCCAGGCCGTGGCCAAATCCGACCTGGACGTCGATATCGCGCCCCTGGAGACGCCAGGCGACATCCGTATCCGCCGTCTGCCCTGTCGGGTGCAGAGAATCGAACGTTTGTGTCCGGAGGTCATGGGCCTGGCTCTGAAGCTGCCGGGATTCGAGCCGTTCGACTATCTGGCGGGCCAGTACGTGGACATCCTGCTGCGTAACGGCGAGCGGCGCAGTTTTTCCATCGCCAACCCACCCCACGACGCCGAGCTGGTCGAGATCCATGTCCGCCGCGTGCCCGGGGGCCGCTTCTCCGAGTATGTGTTCGGGCCGATGAAGCCCCGGGCGCTGCTGCGGATGGAGGGACCTCTTGGCCAGTTCTACCTGCGGGAGGACGGAGATCGACCCCTGCTGATGATGGGCGGTGGCACCGGTTATGCGCCGCTGAAAGCGATGCTCCGGCACGCGTTCCATCTGGGCTGGGACCGGCCTGTCCATCTTTACTGGGGCGTCCGTGCCGGGGTCGATCTCTATGATGCGCCCTGGCTGCAGGCCGTGGCCGCCGAACGGCCAGGCTTCCGGTTCACGCCGGTGTTCTCTGAGCCGGGCCCCGGT
>JASFJM010000118.1:0-8294 GCA_050122055.1 Gammaproteobacteria bacterium
TCCACCGATCTGCTCCCGCGGCCAGGCTCTGAACTCCCTGGCTTCCTCGTGTTCGTCCAGCTCGATGATGATCGACTGCAGCACACGCCGCGCACCGCGGTGGATGGTCTTGATCGTGCCGCTGCCGGGCGCGACGATGGAGACGCGGGGATTCTGTTTGTCCGAGAACAGCGGCTGGCCCAGGCGGACCCGGTCGCCCTCCTCCACCAGCATGGCGGGCTTCAGACCGATGAATGACCGGCCCATCACGGCTACGCGGGGGACTCTCGCGGCGTCGTGGATGACCTGTTCCGGTTCACCCTCGAGCGGCAGGTCTAGACCCCGCTTCAACCTGATGTGCATTCGGTTCGGGTTCCTTCTGTCGGGCCCTCGGATGGGCAAAAACTGTTCGGGTGGGTGACAGTGCCGGTTGGGTCTGAACTCCGCGCCCTTAACGTCTTCAGGGAATAATACTAGCGGTCGTGCGTTCTTTTGACTACCGAATTCCCGGAGACCTTGCCGGTGCTACTATCGGGTGACGGAAGCTGTGCAATCGGAGGAATGGGATGAGCGTCAGCACTCACCGCGACGGTGCGGTCACGACCGTCGTGATCGAGCGGCCGCAAGTGAGGAACGCGGTCGATCCCGTCACCGCCAGGGCCCTCTACGAGGCCTTCGTCGCGTTCGAGGCAGATGAGAAAGCCAGGGTCGCCGTGCTGACCGGCGCCGGTGAGGCCTTCTGTGCCGGCTTCGATCTGAGCGCGATCGCGCGGGGCGCGGAGCACTGGCTGGGGGAACTCCACTTCGGTATCGAGGACGGGTCGCCACCGCTCGGCCCCATGGGTCCGACCCGGCTGGACCTGAGCAAGCCAGTCATCGCCGCCGTCAACGGCGCGGCGGTGGCGGGCGGGATGGAACTCGCCCTTTGGTGTGATTTCCGCATCATGGATCCGGACGCCTATATGGGTGTGTTCTGCCGCCGCTGGGGCGTGCCGTTGATCGACGGCGGTACCGTCCGTCTGCCAGGGCTGGTGGGCCAGGGCCGGGCGCTGGAACTGATCCTGACAGGCCGGCGGGTGGACGCAGAGGAGTGTTTACGGATCGGTCTTTGCGAGAGACTGGCCGAAGCCGGCACGGTCCGCCAGAAGGCAGAGTCGGTGGCCAGAGAGATCGCCCGGTTCCCTCAGGCCTGCCTGAAAGCGGACCGCTGGTCCGTTAGGAAACAGCAGGGATTCGGACCCGACCGGGCCCTGGAAGAGGAATTCTGGAACAGCCTGCGGGTGATCAAGACCGAGGGCATCGACGGCGCTCGGCGTTTCGCTGCCGGGGCCGGCCGCCATGGCGACTTTGGTCACCGCTCTGATGATGGCAAATGAACCAGCGTCTCCGAACGGGGTCATCCGGAGAAGCCACTGCCACCAAGATTGCAGAACCCGAGAGGAGCCTGGAGGCATGAGCAAATCGAAAACGACCAAAACGGTGCCCGGCCCGGGCCAGCGTTTATTGCTGGCCGCCTGCCTCGCCCTGGCGGCCCCCGGATGGAGCGCGGCGGCGTTTGCCGACGTGTTCCTGAGCCGCTATGCCGCCGCCCAGCCGGTCATCCAGCGGACCGTCGAAGCCTTCGGCGGCGCGGACAGGCTGAAGGCGCTGACGTCCATCCGCCTGCGCACCGAAGGCACCATCTTTCAGCGTTACCAGAGCCGCCTGCCCGGGCCGCCGTTCGACGCCGTCGAAGGGAATGAGAACCACTATCTTCTGGATCTCGCGGATGGCCGATTCCGGGGCGAATTCCTCGGCCCGGTCTTCTCCAACGCACTTGTCATCCGCGACGGCAGCACCTACGCCATCGACCTGGTCCGGGAGACATGGACCGAGCGCCCCAACGCACCTGATCTGAGAGCCCACTTCATACAGCGCATCGTGCCGCCCCTGCTGGCATTGAAGCTTTATCAGCGTTCCCGCTCGGTCATCCTGGCCGGCACGTCCACCATCGACGGCGCCATCCACGATGTACTGGCGCTGGCCTGGGATGACGGCAACGTCTACATGATCCACGTGGCCCGGGCCACCGGGCTAATTTCCCGTTACGACATCCTCGCGCCGGACCCGGTGGTCGGGGACACTATCGCCGAGAGCTATTTTGCCGACTATCGGGAGGTGGACGGGATCCCGTTCCCGATGCGACGCTGGCAACAGATCGGCGGACAGATGACCATGGATTTCAGGACCGTCGAGGTCGATCTTTCGCCGGGTCTCGATAGCAAATTCGAGGTGCCGGCCGGATTCACCGAGTTGCCCTCGCCGCCCACACCCGCCAGCGCCCTGCGCGAGATCGCCAAGGGGGTCTATCTCGGCAATGGCGCCTACCAGAACCTGTATATCGACATGGGCGAGTACCTGATCTCGGTGGACGCCGGCGGCGGCAGCGCCCGGGTCCGATCGGATCTGGCGGAGTTGGATACCCTTACCGGGAGCAAGCCCCTGCGTTACGCCATCATCACGCATCACCACAGTGACCATACCGACGGCGCCGATGCCCTGGTGGCCGCGGGTGCGACCCTGGTCAGCAGCGAGAACAATCGGGCCCATCTCACCGCGCTGATCAATGGGCGCCGGTACCTGGCGGCCGACACGGATCGCCTGCCGCGGCCAGCGGGCGGCCCGGCGTATCTCGCTATCGGTGATGATCATGAATTCAGGGACGGCCGGCGGCGGGTGCAGGTCTACCGGTTGCCCAATGTCCATGCCGAGGACTACTACGTCGTCTACCTGCCCCGGGAGAAACTCTTGTACGGAGCGGACGTATTCGGTCTGCCCGCCAACGGCCCGGCCTTCCCGGTCAACGAGATGTTCGAGGGTTTTTATGCAGGATTACAGGCACTGGACCTGAAAATCGACGTGGTGGCCAATGCCCACGGACCGCTGGGGACCGGGGAGGATCTTCGAGCGCGGGCGGAAGGCTCGGATCCCAGCCTTGCCGATTAGCTCGATTCGGAATCACATTGTATTTATAACATCCTCAATTTAAGAACAATTCGACATTTCTGCGGCATTCCGGCCTCAATCAGCGCCTGGTAGTCCGTCGCAGCATTTGGTCTGCTGGTGGCCACGCGACGGCTCGGGGATAATCCGCCGGCTGCCGAGCGGCGTGACTCGGACGACGGGAGATAACGGTGAGAAGGATCTTTCTGCTGCTGGCATGGCTGGCCCTGCCGGCCCTGGCCGATGAGGGTATGTGGCCCCTGGAGAACTTCCCGGCACAGACCGTGAAGGCTAAATACGGGGTCGACATCGATCAAACATGGCTGGACCGGGTCCGGCGCGCATCGGTGCGGCTGGAGAACGGCTGCAGCGGGTCCTTCGTCTCCGACAGCGGCCTGATCCTGACCAACCGCCATTGCCTGTTCAGCTGTCTGGCCGAGCACAGCAGCGCCGATGAGAACGTTTGGCGGGACGGAATGGTGGCGCGCCATCCCGACGACGAGCGTCGCTGCGCGACTCAGCAGGTCTCGGTGCTGATGGAGACCCGGGAGGTTACCGAGCAGGTCGCCGAGGCCATCTCGGGACTCGAAGAGGCCGAGGCGAACGAAGTCCGCAAACAGACCCTGACCCGGCTCGAGGCGGCCTGCGAGGCCGAGGCCGATGGAGAGCTCTCCTGCGAGGCGGTCTCGCTCTACAACGGAGGTCAGTACTTCATCTACGCCTATCGGCGCTACGGTGACGTGCGGCTGGTGTTCGCTCCGGAAGAAGGCATCGGCGCTTTCGGCGGCGATCCGGATAATTTCAATTTCCCCCGATGGTGCTTGGACGCGGCTTTTCTGCGGGTCTACGACGAAAATGGAAAGCCGGCGCGGACGCCGGACTATCTGCGCTGGCGGCCGGAGGGCCCGGAGGCCGGCGAGGCCGTATTCATCAGCGGTCATCCGGGCAGCACCCAGCGGCTGTTGACGGTGGCCCAGCTCGAACTGCTCCGCAACGTTATCCTGCCGGACTGGTTGTTGCGAAACGCCGAGCTGCGGGGTCGTTACATACAATTCGCCGCCCTGGACGAGGACGCGGCACGGAACGTGCAGGATCCACTGGTGCGGATCGAGAACGGCATCAAGGTCCGGCGTAACGAACTGGCGGCGCTGCTGGACGATCGCCTGATGACCCGGAAGCGGGCCGACGAAGCAGTATTCCGGGCCGCCGTCGCGGCTGATCCGCAGCTGGCCTCCGAGTACGGCGATCCCTGGGCCCGGATCGAAACCGCTGTCGCCGAATATCTGCCATTCCGCTACCAGTACCTGTTTATCGAGGCGGGCGCCGGCTTCTCCGGCCGTCTGTTCAATTACGCCAGGACGCTGGTGCGTGGGGCGACGGAGCTCGCCAAGCCCAGCGAGGAGCGGCTGCGCGCCTTCCGGGACACTGCCCTGCCCCGTCTCGAACAGAGGTTGTTTGCGCCGACGCCGATCCATCCCCCGGTTGAACAGATGCAGCTGTCCTTTTCGCTGGAACGCATGCGCGAACTGCTGGGACCGGACGATCCCACCGTACGCAAGATCCTGGGCAACGCCTCGCCGGCCGATCTGGCAGAGACGCTTGTGAGCGATTCCACCTTGGCGGATCCATCGGTGCGGAAAGAATTATGGGAAGGCGGCGAAGAGGCCATCGCAGAATCCGACGATCCCATGATCCGGCTGGCACGGGCCATCGATCCCGAGGCCAGGGCCTTGCGCAAGCGATTCGAGACGGTCTACGAGGCGCCCATCGACAAAGCGTCCGAACAGATCGGGCGGGCCCGCTTCGCCGTCTTCGGGACGTCGCTCTATCCGGATGCCACCTTTACTCTCCGGGTCAGTTACGGCGCGGTCGAGGGCTGGAACGAGCTGGGCCGGGAGATCGAGCCCTTTACCTATCTCGGCCGGCTCTACGAGCGCAACACGGGCGAGCCGCCCTTCGATGCGCCGGAGTCCTGGCTCAAACGGAAGTCCAGACTGGATATGAAGACACCGTTCAATTTCGTCTCCAGTATCGACATCACGGGCGGCAACTCGGGCAGCCCGCTGATCGACAAGGATGCCCGGCTCGTAGGCCTGGCTTTCGACGGCAACCGCCATTCGATCGCCGGCGCCTACTGGTATGACCCGGCCCTCAACCGGGCGGTGGCGGTGCATCCGGCCATCCTGCTGGAAGGGCTTGAGAAGGTGTACGACGCGGGCTACGTTCTCGGCGAACTCGAACGGGCAGCCGGGCAGTAGGCTTGCCATGACTGCCCGGGTCAGAGGTCATTTCCATGCCGCATCCGGCCCCGCGTGATGGCCATCGACCCGCAGTCCGGCGCGCAAGGGTCATGGCGTCATCTCCCGGTAATGCTGCTGTCCTGCCTGACCGGTTGCGTACTGCAACCCGCCGCCCAACCGGATATCGGGCCCGTGTCTGATTCCCTCCCCACAGCGCCGGTGGCCGCAGCCCGGCCGCACTCCCTCACCGCCCATGGCGACACCCGCATCGATCCCTACTACTGGTTGCGGGACGACGAGCGGAAAGACCCCGAAATCCTGGGATATCTGCATGCAGAGAATGCCTATGCCGACGCGATCATGGCTGCGGCCGGCTCACTCCGGGACGATCTGTATGAGGAACTCAAGGCTCGCATCCCGCCCCGCGAGTCCGGGTTCCCGTATCGGATGGGGGACTGGTACTACCTTTGGCGTTACGAAGCCGGGCAGGAGCACCCCGTATATCTGCGCCGCCGGGGCGCGGAGGACGCACCCGACGAAGTGATGCTGGACGTCAACGAACTCGCCGAGGGCCACGAGTTCTATACCGTCACCGGTCTGACCGTATCCGAGAACGGCCTGCTGCTGGCCTTCGGCGAAGACGATCTGAGCCGGGAGATCTACACGCTGCGCATCCGTGATCTCGGGACCGGCGACTGGCTCGACGACCGGATCGAGGACACCGCCGGCGAATATGCCTGGGGCAACGACGACCGGACTCTGTTCTACGTGGTCCAGGATCCGGTGACACTCAGGCCCCACAGGGTGTTCCGGCATCGGCTCGGTGACGATCCCGCGGATGATGTGCTGGTCTACGAAGAGACGGACGTGACTTTCTCGGTAAGCCTGGAGAAGAGCCGGGACAGCCGCTGGATCGTGATCGGTTCCAGCGCCACCCTGAGCGACGAATACTGGCTGATCCCGGCGGACACGCCCGAGTCCCATCCACGGAGAGTGCTCGAGCGCATCCCGGGCCATGAGCACAGCATCGAGACCCTCGACGACGAGCTGTTCATCCTCAGTAACTGGCAGGCCGAGAATTTCAGATTGCTGCAAGTCGACGTCGCGGACAGCCACGACCGAAACCGGTGGCAGGAACTCGTCCCCGCCCGTGAGGATGTCCTGCTGGAAGATTTTCTGGTCTTCCGTGATCACATCGCGATCAGCGAACGGGCCCAGGCGTCGCTGAGACTTCGGATTCTGGACCGCCGTGACGGTTCGACTCGGCTGATCAAGGCGCCAGAGCCGACCTATACCATCAGCCTGGATATCAATCCGGAGGTCGAGTCGGATCTGGTCCGCTACGAATACGCATCCCTGCGCACGCCGGACACCCTGATCGACGAGAACATGACTGGCGGTGAGCGGCGCGTGCTCAAGGTGGAACAGGTCATCGGCGGCTATGATCCCGATGCCTATGCCGCCGAACTGCTGTTCGCCCCCGCCCGCGACGGGCGGCAGATCCCGGTCAGCCTGATCTATCGCCAGGGCCTCCGTCCCGATGGCACCCATCCTCTGCTGCTGACGGGATACGGGGCCTACGGCCTGTCATACGATGCCGAGTACAACCCCAATCGCCTCAGCCTGCTGGACCGTGGCTTCGTGTTTGCGATCGCCCACGTCCGCGGTGGCCAGGAACTGGGCCGGGACTGGTATGAGCAGGGCCGGGTGCTGGCCAAGAAAAACACCTTCACGGATTTCGTCGATGCGTCGGAATTCCTGCTCGAGGCTGGCTGGAGCCGCCGCGACGGCCTGGTCGCACACGGCGGCAGTGCCGGCGGTCTGTTGATGGGTGTGATCGCCAACGAGCGGCCGGACTTATATCGGGCGATCATCGCCGACGTGCCGTTTGTCGATGCCATCACCAGCATGTCAGACGAGACTATCCCGCTGACGTCTTCCGAGTACGACGAATGGGGTGACCCGCGGGAAGCGGATCAGTATGCCTACATGCGCTCCTACTCGCCCTACGATGAAGTCCGGCGCCAGGAATATCCCGACATGCTTGTGCTCGCCGGACTCTACGACTCGCGCGTCCAGTACTGGGAGCCGGCCAAGTGGGTGGCACGACTCCGCGCCCACAAGACGGACGGGAATCTGCTGCTGCTGCGTACCAATATGGAAGCGGGGCATTTCGATGCCGCCGGCCGCTTCGAGGTGCTGCGGGAGACGGCGCTGGAGTACGCATTCATCCTCTGGCGGCTGGGCATCGAGCCGGGTCCCGGTTGATGACCGAGGTCTGGGTTCTGGTCGCGATCTCCGCGGCCGCCTTTGTCTCCACCAATCTCGACAATCTGTTGATGCTGGCCGCATTGTTGGCGATGACCTCATCGCGTCCGCTGCCGGTGCTGGCCGGGTATCTGTTCGCTACCGTATTGGTCGTCGGCACCGCCCTGGTCATCGGGCGGGTCGGTGACCTGATCGATACGCGATACGCGGGGCTGCTGGGCCTGATCCCGATAGCGTTGGGTCTGCGCGGGCTGTTCGGATTGCTGCGCGGATCGGCACAGGCGGGGCCGGAGCGCAAAACCAGTGCCGGCTTCTGGCGGACCGCTGCCCTGGTCCTGCCGATCAGCGGTGACTCCCTCGCCGTCTACGTCTCTTTGCTCGCCGATACCAGCCCCGGTCTGGATGCCGTCGCCACGGCGACCCTTCTGGTGTCAGCCCTGGTGTTCGCGGGGACAGCCGGTCTGCTGGTCTCTCGCCCGGGATTCGGCTCGCGGGTCGGACGGCTGGGTCAGCGCCTGATGCCGTGGCTGATGATCGGTGTGGGGATCTACGTGCTGGCGGATACTCCGACGGACGTATTCGCTGGCTAGATGAACCGGGGCGATCCGGTATCGGGGCTTCCTGGTCTGCCGTCGTGACATCCAGCTACCGGACCTTGCCGGTATGGCATCAGGTTCCAGCCGCAATTCCCGAGGCGTTCCGCCGGTCGCCAGCCCAGGGGCTTTTGGCCCCCGTAATGTGGCCAGTCTGTCCGCCTTGCCCTCAAATCACGGCCCTATCTGGCCATTAATCCGTCGGATAACTTTACACATGCTGTGATGCCGC
>JASFJM010000119.1:0-8169 GCA_050122055.1 Gammaproteobacteria bacterium
CCGATAGTTGAGTTCCTCGATCAGTGATTCGACGAAATCCGTCACCGAATCCCCTCGGCTCATGCGATCGCTCGCCGTCACGACCCAGCGTGCGAAGCCCTGCAGTCGCTCTACCGCCGGCGCGGGCATGCCGCCGTGCAGGCCGGCCTCGAGACAGGCGGTCAGCAGACTCTGGGACCGCGGACCCGCATAGGCGGCCAGCCGGCCGACGGTCGTGGCGCCGATCTCCCGCCGCGGGACGTTGACCACCCGCAGGAACGCCGCGTCATCGTCGGGATTGGTGACCAGCCGCATATAGGCCATCAGGTCGCGGATCTCCGGGCGCTCGAAGAAGGACGGACCGCCGGTGACCCGATAGGGGATATCGCGCTCGCGCAGGGCCTGTTCGAAAGGACGTGATTGATGATTGCTCCGATAGAGGATCGCCAGGTCGCCCCACTTGACCGAGCGGCCGGCCGCCAGGCGCTGTATATCCATGGCGACCCGCTCGGCCTCATCGCGTCCGTCGCGAGCCGGCAATACCCGGATGGGTTCGCCGGGCCCCAGATCGCTCCACAGACGCTTTTCGAACAGGTGCGAGTTGTTGGCGATCACGGCGTTGGCGGCGCTGAGGATGCGGCGGCTGGAGCGGTAATTCTGCTCCAGGGCGATCACCGTGAGTCCGGGGTAGTCCCGCGAAAGGGCCTGCAGATTGTCCGGTCGGGCGCCGCGCCAGGCATAGATGGACTGGTCGTCGTCACCCACCACGGTGAAACAACCACGATCGCCGACGATCAGACGCATGAGCTCGTACTGGGCCAGGTTGGTGTCCTGATATTCGTCGCCGAGCAGATAGCGGATACGGCTCCGCCAGGCCTCCAGCACCGATCCATGGGCCCGCAGCAGCTTCACCGGCTGGAAGATCAGATCGTCGAAATCCAGGGCGTTATAGCTGCGCAGCGCCTCCTGGTAGGCGCCGTACTGGCGGCCCCAAGCCGCCTCCAGCGCGTCCTCGGCCCGGGCCTCGGCCGCCGCCGGATCCACCAGTTCGCTCTTCCAGCGAGAGATCGCCGCCAGGCATCCGGCCATGGCCTCCTCGGTGTCGGCCCGATCCCGGCGCAGCACATCCCGCAGCAGATTGCGGCTATCCGCGGCATCCATGATGGTGAAATTCCGCCGGTAGCCCAGGTGAGCGTATTCCCGGCGAAGGATATTCAGCCCGAGGGTATGGAAAGTACTGACACGCAGCGCCCTGGCCGCCTCGGCGCTGACCAGGGCGGCGACCCGGTCCCGCATCTCGCGCGCCGCCTTGTTGGTGAAGGTCACGGCCGCGATCTGGTGGGGCGCAAACTGGCCGTCCGCCACCAGGCGGGCGATCTTGCTGGTGATGACCCGGGTCTTGCCGCTGCCGGCGCCGGCCAGGACCAGGAGGGGGCCGTCCACATGATCGACGGCGCGCTGCTGTGCGGGATTCAGCGTCATTCAGAAACCGGAGGCGGTTCAGGGGTACGACCGGCGTCGCCAGGTCACGAATCCGCCGTGCCGGCGGCGGCGCAACTATACCGCAATCCCCGGACACCACCAGAAGGCCACGGCCCTAAAGCCGATCGATCTGCCGCAGGCTGAGGGCCTCACCGACCTGGGGCACGCCGATCGTCTCGGCGCCCTCCATGTCGGCAATGGTCCGGGCCACCCGTAAGACCCGATGACAGGCACGGGCGGAAAGCCCGAAGCGGGCGGCAGCCCGCTCCAGCAATCGCAGCCCGTCGCGCCGCGGGCCGTAGTTCTCCAGCAGCATGGCAGCCGGCAGCCGCGCGTTCACAAAACCGCGACGGGCCTGGATCTTCCGGGCCGCGCCGACCCGGGTGGCTACCTGGGCGCTGGATTCGCCAGCCGCTCCATCCAGCAGCCGGGCAGGCGGTGGCCGTGGGACTTCCACATGGAGGTCGAGCCGGTCCATCAGCGGACCGGAGATGCGGGACCGGTAACGGCCCACCGCGTCCGGCGTACAGCGGCAGGCGGACAGGGGATCGCCACGGTAGCCGCAGGGGCAGGGGTTCATGGTGGCGACCAGCTGGAAATCCGCCGGGAAGGTGGTCCTCGCGGCGACCCGGGCCACCGTCACTCTGCGATCCTCCAGCGGCTGACGCAGGCTCTCCAGCACGCCACGGGAAAACTCGGGCAGTTCGTCCAGCAGCAGCACGCCGCGATGAGCCATCGAAACCTCGCCCGGGCACGGCATGCGTCCGCCGCCGGTCAATGCCGCCGCCGAAGCGGAATGATGGGGATGCCTGAACGGACGCCTGCCCCATCGCCCGACCTCGAAGGAGCCGCTGGCCGCCGCCGACACCAGCGCAACCTCCAGGGCATCGCGATCAGAGAGCGGCGGCAGCAGGCCCACGAGGCGGCGGGCGAGCATGGATTTGCCGGTGCCGGGCGGTCCGATCATCAGAAGGTCGTGTCCGCCGCTCGCGGCGATCTCCAGTGCCCGCCGGGCGGCCGCCTGCCCACGCACTTCGCTCAAATCTTCCCCGTGTCCGGCGCCAACCGGCGCCGGCCGCCCCCGGTCGGCGGGAGACGCTATCAGTCTGGTACCCACCAGGTGTTCACAGATTTCGAGCAGGTGGGCCGCGCCGATCAACTCGGCGTCGGCGGCCAGTGCGGCTTCCGCGAGATTGGTGCCGGGCAGGAGCAGCCGGCGACCGCTTGCCGCCGCGGCCACGGCGGCGCTCAAGGCGCCGTGCACCGGCCGCAGGCTGCCGTCCAGTGACAGCTCACCGATGAACTCGAATTTGTCGACAGCTGCTGCAGGGAGCTGCCGGGTGGCCGTCAGGATCCCCAGCGCGATCGGCAGGTCAAAGCGACCGCCGGCCTTGGGCAGATCGGCCGGGGCCAGACTGACCGTGACCTTTACCGCAGGGAACTCGAAGCCACAATTTTGCAGGGCGGCCCTGACCCGGTCCTTGCTCTCGCGCACGGCCGCCTCCGGCAAGCCGACGATAGACATGCCGGGCAAACCGCCGGAGATGTTGACCTCGACCGACACCTCCGGGGCATCCATCCCCAGATGGGCGCGGCTGGTGACGATTGCCAGTCCCATCCTCCCCTCCACCGCGCGAGGGGAGCCGGAACGTCGACTCAACCGTCCTCGCCGGCCTCTCTCTCGCTATCCGCGTCCTCCATCGCCTGCAGGCGCGCTTCCAGCGCCTCGAGCTTCTGGCGGGTACGGCGCAACACACCCCGCTGGACGTCGAACTCCTCACGGGTCACCAAGTCCAGCCGGCCGAGACCCGCCTGCAACGCGGCACGGAAATTCTGCTCGAGATCGCTTTGCAGGGCGCGAACGCCCTCGGGCACGGAAGCCGCGATGCGTCTGGCCAGGTCGTCGATGATCTTCGGGTCTACCAAGGCGATTGTCCTCCATCCCGGTGCGCTCACCAGAGCCGATATCCGCCTATTGAACCCTATTTCCCGCCCGGGTGCGCCCCGGCATGGCGCACCGGCTCCCGCGGTCACGCACCGACATGGTGCGATATCGGCGGCCGACGGGTCAGGCGCCAGGCTAAGCGATTGATTTTGCGGGGAACCGTCGGCTGGCACGCATCGTGCTTAGGGGATGGGGTACCGGCCACCGGCGGGGACGGTGTTCTTTTCCCGGCCGTTCCCGATGCCGGTGGCTATCGGATTCCGAACTGGAGGCAACAAAAGCATGAAACTGGTTACGGCCATTATCAAACCTTTCAAACTCGACGACGTCCGACAGACCCTGGCGGATCTCGGCGTGAAGGGCGTCACGGTCACCGAGGTCAAAGGCTTCGGTCGGCAGCGGGGTCACACGGAGCTCTATCGCGGCGCCGAATACGTGGTCGACTTCCTGCCCAAAGTGAAGCTCGAACTCGCCGTCGAGGACGACATCGTCGACCAGGCCATCGAGGCCATCACCAACAGCGCACGGACCGGCAAGATCGGCGACGGCAAGATCTTCGTCGCCGACCTCGAGCAGGTCATCCGCATCCGTACCGGCGAGACCGGTCCGGAAGCGGTCTGAGCGTAGCCAAAGGAGAACACAGACCATGGAGCAAATTGCTGAACTCAGCTACGCCCTCGACACCTTCTACTTCCTCGTTTGCGGCGCCCTCGTCATGTGGATGGCCGCCGGCTTTGCGATGCTGGAGGCGGGGCTCGTCCGCTCGAAGAACACCACGGAGATCCTGGCCAAGAACGTGGCCCTGTACGCGGTTGCGTGCACCATGTACATGGTATGCGGATACAGCCTCATGTACGGGGGAGACGACTTCTCACTCTTCCTGAGCGAGATCGTTGGCGACGGTGTCGCCGGCGCCGAAGAGCCTGCGACCTATGCCCCGTCCGCGGACTTCTTCTTCCAGGTGGTATTCGTGGCAACCGCCATGTCCATCGTCTCCGGCGCCGTCGCCGAACGGATGAAGCTGTGGTCGTTCCTGATCTTCGCGGTGTTCATGACCGGCTTCATCTACCCGATGGAAGGCTCCTGGACCTGGGGCGGCGAAGCCGTGTTCGGCATGTTCAGCCTGGGTGACAACGGCTTTTCCGATTTCGCCGGGTCCGGCATCGTCCACATGGCGGGTGCCGCCGCCGCATTGGCGGGCGTAATCCTGCTCGGGCCGCGGAAGGGCAAATACGGGCCCAAGGGCGAGGTCCACGCCATCCCCGGCGCCAACCTGCCCCTGGCGACGCTGGGCACCTTCATCCTGTGGCTGGGCTGGTTCGGATTCAATGGTGGTTCCGTCCTTGCTACTGCCTCGGTTGAGAGCGCGAATTCCGTCGCGGTGGTGTTCATGAACACGAACGCGGCCGCTGCCGGAGGCCTGATCGCGGCCCTGATCGTCGCCAAGGTCCTGTTCGGCAAGGCAGATCTCACCATGGCCCTGAATGGCGCCCTGGCTGGCCTGGTGGCCATCACCGCAGAGCCGTCCACGCCGACGCCCCTGCAGGCAACCCTGTTCGGGGGTCTGGGCGGTGCGCTGGTCGTGTTTTCCATCGTGACCCTGGACAAACTGAAGATCGACGATCCGGTGGGCGCGATCTCGGTCCATGGCGTGGTCGGTCTGCTGGGCCTGCTGCTGGTGCCGTTGACCAATCCGCTCACCGAGGACGGCGGTGCGTCGTTCGGCGGTCAGTTGCTGGGTGCCGCGACCATCTTTATCTGGGTATTCGTCGTCTCCGCCATCGTATGGTTCGCTCTCAAGGCGACCATGGGGATCCGGGTCACCGAAGAGGAAGAGTACGACGGTGTGGACCTGGCCGAATGCGGCATGGAAGCCTATCCGGAGTTCACCAAAGCCGAGGTCTGACGGAAACCGAGGCGAGATCCCCACAGGGGCGGGAGGCGACTCCCGCCCCTTTTTTGCTTGCCAGCCGGCCGATTCCCGATGATAGACTCGGCCCGAGTGACCCGGGAGAACACCGATGAAAATGGTCTGCGCGATCATCAAACCCTTCAAGCTGGACGACGTGCGGGAGGCCCTGGCCGATCTGGGAGTTCAGGGCGTGACTGTGACGGAGGTCAAAGGTTTTGGCCGCCAAAAAGGGCACACTGAGTTATACAGGGGCGCGGAATACGTGGTGGATTTCCTGCCGAAGGTCAAGCTGGAACTGGCCGTGGACGATGAGATGGCCGAGCGGGTAGTGGAATCCATCACCAATGTTGCCCGTACCGGCAAGATCGGGGACGGGAAGATCTTCGTCTACAGCCTTGAACAGACCGTCCGGATCCGGACGGGAGAGACCGGGTCGAAAGCGCTGTAGCCTAGACGCGGGATGGGAGTAACGGGCGGATGAAACATCTGGCGACACTGATTTTGAGCTGCACGCTGATTCTGGTTGGCGGGCTTGCGCACGCACAAAAAGAGGTCTACCGGTGGGTAGATGGGGCCGGCAATGTGATTTACAGCGATGTCCCCCTTGACCCCGATGCCCAGCCCACGGGCCTGACCTACCGGCCGACCTCGCCGGGTCAGGTTGCGGCACGCCAGCAGCAGGCCAATGCCCAATATGCCCGGGCCGAGGAACAGGCCGGGGTCGAGGCCGAGCAGGCCGAAGAGACCGCAAAAAAGCGTGAGGAAGCGGCGCGCCAGCGAGAGATCGGGTGCGCGGCGGCGCGCAAGCGGATGGAGACCTACACCACCGCGCCGCGTCTGTACGAAACGCTGCCTGACGGCGGGCGCCGATACCTCACCGACGACGAGATCGACCAGGCCAGAGCCGGCGCCATGGATGACGTGACGGCCTGGTGTGACTGACGCCCGGATCCCGGCGACCGAACCCGACCCTGCGTTATACTGCGGTCCCCGAGCCAGGGAGTCCGCCTCATCGGCGAACATCCGCCTCCCCCGCGGCCTCGACGGCTGCGGCCGGCAGGCTACGCTGGCGTCACTCTGAGGACAGCCGAGGGCAGCAAGGGATCATGAGAGCCGGCTTTATCGGTCTCGGCGCCATGGGCAAGCCCATGGCTACCAATCTCCACAAAGCCGGTCTGCTCGGCTCGATCTGGAACCGGACCGCCGCTACGGCCGCCGGACTGGCAGCTGAGCTCGGCTGCGTCCACGCCCGTGATCCGGCTGAACTCGCCGCCGCCTCCGATGTGGTCTTGCTCTGTGTCTCCCGGGACGAGGACGTGCTGGAGATGGTCGATACCGTGGCTCCGCATCTCGCCGCGGGCGCCGTGGTCGTGGACTGCTCGACGGTCAGCGCCACGACTGCCCGCGAGGCCTCCGATCGGCTCCGTGATGGGGGCGCCGGTTTTCTCGACTGCCCGGTCAGCGGCGGCACCGAGGGTGCCAAGGCGGGCAGTCTCTCAATCATGGTCGGCGGCGATGTCGCAGACCTTTCCCGGGCCCGTCCGGCGCTGGAGGCTATGGGCCGAACAATCGTCCACATGGGTCCCGTGGGGGCCGGCCAGGCCACCAAGGCCACCAACCAGATCATGGTCGCCGGCATCAACCAGGCGGTGACCGAGGCGCTGGCGTTTGCCCAGGCCAGTGGATTGCCGATGGACAGCCTGATCACGGCATTATCGGGCGGCGCGGCGGGCAACTGGTTCCTGAGCCATCGCGGCCCTACCATGGTGCGCGGCGAATACCCGTTGGGCTTCAAGGTCGGGCTGCACCAGAAGGACCTGGGCATCTGCGCCGACATGGCGGCCGAATACGGGGTGCGCCTGCCCATCGTCGAGATGACGCGGCATCATTATTCCCGCCTCATGGACGAGGGACATGGCGACGAGGACATCTCGTCCCTGTTCCGGATCAAGTCCGCCCTGTTCCGTGACGGCGGCACATAAATGACAGCCGCAAAGGACCGTTCGACCCCCGACCCGGGCAGGAAGGGTCTGCTGCTGCCGGACTTCTGCGCACCCGATTCGGTGATCACCGTGGTCGTGATCACCGAACTTGTGGCCATCGTCGTCACCCTGGCGCGCAGCGAACTGGGCAGCGCCGGCTCGTTCTGGCAGGACCTGGCCACGACCTCCCTGTTTCTCCTCTGGATCGGCCTGTGCAGCGCCGCTGTGCTGTGCCGGACCCGCGAGCGCCTGGCCCGCCTGCCGGTGCCCCGGGCGGCGATCCTGGCCCTCGGCCTGCTGCTGCTGGTCACCGCCCTGATTTCCGAGGCGGCATGGTGGCTGGGCCAGTACTGGGACCAGCTGCGCCTGCGGGGCGGCGGCGACGCCCGCCGTCATCTGCATTTCCTCGGAACCAATCTCCTGATCTGTCTGATCGTCGGCACCCTGGCACTGCGCTATTTCTATGTGGCGCAGCAATGGAGGCGCAACGTGCAGCTCGAGGCCACCACGCGGGTCAACGCGCTGCAGGCGCGGATACGGCCACACTTCCTGTTCAACAGCATGAATACCATCGCCGCCCTGACCCGGCGGGAGCCCGCCCTCGCGGAGGAAGCGGTAGAGGATCTGGCGGACCTGTTCCGGGCCTCCCTGCGGGACTCCAGCGCGCCGCTGACGCTGAAGGAAGAGATGGAGGTGGCGCGGATCTATCAGCGTATCGAGCAGTTGCGGCTGGGCGACCGCCTGACGGTAGTGTGGCGGGTCAAGTCGCTGCCGCTGCGCGCCGAGATACCGGCCCTTTCGCTGCAGCCGCTGCTGGAGAATGCCATCTACCACGGCATCGAACCGCGCCCGGACGGCGGCGAGATCGT
>JASFJM010000120.1:0-8158 GCA_050122055.1 Gammaproteobacteria bacterium
TGCAGGCCGCGGCGACGGCTACCGCCACTCCCTGGCGTTATGTCAAGCTGGCTCTGTGGCCGCCGGACCGGGCCGGGCTCGCGGCCCGCATCGCTACCCGTTTCGGCAGGATGCTGGAAGCCGGTCTTGTGGCCGAGGTTGAAAAACTCCGTGCGCGACCCGATATCCATGGTGAGCTGCCGTCGATGCGAGCCGTCGGTTACCGGCAGGTCCTCGGATATCTGGAAGGCCGCTACGAACTGGCCGAAGCAGAGCGCCGGGCCGTCGTCGCCACGCGACAATTGGCCAAGCGCCAACTGACCTGGCTGCGGGCGGAAGAGGGACTTTTTGTACTGAAGACAGAAACGGATCCGAAGGCAGCGGCCGTGGTCGAAATCCGGTCAAAAATCGCTCAGCCTTTGTAGGGCGTATGGTAGACTCGATCTAAACTTGAAGGCGAAGCTCGCAAGGGACGGCTCTCCGTTCCCGATCGCGGCAACCAGAAATAACACGAAAATTTTTGCCGGAATCTCAGGAGAGGCAAATGGGCAGAGGGCAGACCTTGCAGGATCCGTTCCTGAATGCGTTACGTCGGGAGAAGATCCCGGTATCCATCTATCTGGTGAATGGCATCAAGCTCCAGGGTCAAATCGAGTCCTTCGACCAATTTGTCGTGCTGCTGAAGAACAGCGTCAGCCAGATGGTCTACAAGCACGCCATCTCTACCGTCGTACCCGCCCGCAACGTGCGCATCCCGCCTGCGGAAGAGGCGGGCGGCAGCGAATAAGAGCGCCGCGGCCGCGGGAGGATATTTGTTCGACAGGCCCAAGCTAGGCGAGCGCGCCATCCTCGTCCAGATCGGCATCGGAAGCCGAGCACCCCAGGAGCATCTGGCGGAATTCCAGGATCTCGCGATTTCGGCGGGCGCCCGGGTTTGCGCCACGGTGACCGGCACCCGCAAGACCCCGGACGCCCGTTATTTCATCGGCAGCGGCAAGGTGGACGCCCTGCGGCAGCAGGTCGAATCCGAACAGGCGGAGCTGGTGCTGTTCAACCACGAACTCTCGCCCAGTCAGGAGCGGAATCTGGAAGCCGCCCTGCGTTGCCGGGTCCTCGACCGCGCCGGCCTGATCCTCGACATCTTCGCCCAGCGCGCGCGCAGTTTCGAAGGCAAGCTGCAGGTGGAACTGGCCCAGCTCGAACACCTGTCCACCCGTCTGGTCCGCGGCTGGACCCATCTGGAGCGGCAGAAAGGCGGCATCGGTCTGCGCGGACCGGGTGAAACCCAGCTGGAGACCGACCGGCGCCTGCTCGGCCAGCGGATCCGCCAGCTCAATCGCCGGCTGCAGCGGGTCGACCAGCAGCGGGAGCAGGGTCGGCGCACGCGCCGGCGGGCGGAGATACCCACCGTCTCCCTGGTCGGGTACACCAACGCGGGCAAGTCGACGCTTTTCAACCGACTTACCGATGCGGGGGTCTTCACCGCAGACCAGCTGTTCGCGACCCTGGATCCGACCCTGCGCCGGCTCGATCTCGGCGAAGGGCGCAGCGTAGTGCTGGCGGACACGGTCGGTTTCGTCCGCGACCTGCCGCACGAACTGGTGGCGGCGTTCCGTTCCACCCTGCAGGAGACCCGGGACGCGGCGCTGCTGCTGCACGTGGTCGATGCCGCGGACCCGCACCGCCGGGACCGGATCGGGCAGGTCAACGAAGTCCTGGGCGAGATCGGCGCGCTTGAAGTTCCCCAGATCCAGGTCTTCAACAAGATCGACCTGCTGGACGAGGGGCCGCGGGTGATGCGGGATGAATCGGGGAACGTCAGCCGGGTCTGGTTGTCTTCTCATTCCGGAGCGGGGCTGGATTTGCTGGTCGATGCTATCCGCGGGGTATTCGACGCCGATCAGGCGCGGGGCCACATCCATATGGAGGCGGCCGAGGCCAGGATCCGCGCCAGGCTCTATGATCTGGATGCGGTGCTGGAGGATTCCGAAGCGGGCGACGGCGGCTGGGATCTGGTGATCTCGCTGCCGGAAAAGGATTTCCGCTCCATCTGCCGCCGTGAAGGGCTCGCGCCGGAACGGCTCATACGCCGTCCTTGTGCGGCTTCCGACACCTTTCTACAATCGCGCACCGTGGCTTGAGCCGCGGGCAAAGGACGAAACAGCAAAACATGGCTTGGAATGAGAAGAACGGGGGTAATCCCTGGAACGATGGCGGAAAGCAGGGTCCCCCGGACCTGGACAAAGTTGTCCGCGATCTGCAGCGGAAGCTGGGCGGCATCTTCGGTGGCCGCGGCGGCTCGGGCGCCAGCAGCGGCAAAGCCGGTGGCGCCGGGATCGGCGTGATCATCGCCATCGTCGTGGTGTTGTGGAGCCTGTCGGGCATCTACAAGGTCGACGATGCCGAGCGCGGTGTGGTCACGCAATTCGGCCGTTATCACTCCACGACGCCGCCGGGCTTGCACTGGCACATCCCGTTCCCGATCCAGAAAGTCGACACGGTCAACGTCGCCATCGTCGACAGCTACAAGCATCAGACCCGGATGCTCACCGCTGACGAGAACCTCGTGCTGGTGGACACGGTGGTCCAGTTCCGGCGCGCGGATCCGATCGCATACCTGTTCAACATCCGCGATCCGGAGTCGACCCTGGCGGAGGTGAGCGAGAGTGCCATCCGCGAGATCGTCGGCAGCGCGACGCTGGACTTCGTCGTCACCGAGGGCCGCGAAGACATCGCCGACCGCACCAAAGAGCTTATCCAGAACACCCTGGACGATTACGGCTCCGGTCTGGTCGTGACCTCGGTCAATCTGCAGGACGCCAACTTCCCGCCCCAGGTCCAGGCGTCGGTGGAGGACGCCATCAAGGCCCGTGAGGATCGCGAGCGGCTGGCTCTGGAAGCACAGTCCTATGCCAACGACATCGTCCCCCGGGCTCGCGGTAACGCCGCCCGACAGGTGCTGGACGCCGAGGCCTATAGCGCCCGGGTCGTCGCCGATGCCCGCGGTGAGGCGGCCCGGTTCGAGGCGCTGCTGACCGAATACACGAAGGCGCCCGAAGTCACCCGCGAACGGCTCTACATCGAGACCGTCGAGTCGGTCTATGGCGTCACCAACAAGGTGCTGCTGGACGCGGAGGGCAGCGGCAATCTGCTTTACCTGCCCATGGACGAGCTGATGCGGCGTCAGAACAAGGCCATGATCCGCGAGCCTTCGCCGGTCGATACCGGTCCGGGCTCCGGCGGCGGCGGCAGCGACGTGCCGCGCAGCCGCACCGGTGAAGACCTGCGCTCGAGGGGGGACCGCCGATGAGTGGGAAGGGAAATCTGGTTCTGCTTCTGGTCGCCGCCGCCGTCGGCGTCTTCTTGCTGTCACTGTTTACGGTCGACGAGCGTGAGCACGCCATCAAGCTGCAATTCGGCGAGATCATCCGCACCGACTACGAGCCGGGTCTGCATATGAAGATCCCGTTCGTCAACAACGTACTCAAATACGACGACCGCATCCTGACGCGGAACAATCCGAACGAGAAATTCCTGACTCTCGAAAAGAAGAACCTCGAGGTCGACTTCTACGTCAAGTGGCGGATCACGGATCCGGGTCAGTACTACCGTTCCGTGGCCGGTGACGAACTCATCGCCACCAACCGCCTGATCGAGATCATCAAGGACGGTATCCGCTCCGAATTCGCCAAGCGGACGGTGCAGGAAGTGGTGACCGCGGATCGCCGCGAGATCATGGACGACATGATGGAGAAGGCCAGCCAGACCGCTTCGGAGCTGGGCATCCAGGTGGTCGACGTCCGGGTCAAGCGGCTGGATCTCCCGGACGAGGTCAGCGACTCGGTATTCAACCGCATGCGTCAGGAACGAGCCCGCACCGCCGCGCAGCTTCGCGCCGAGGGCGCCGAGGAAGCCGAACGCATCCGGTCCGAGGCGGACAAGGAGCGCACCGTGATCCTGGCCGAGGCCTACCGGGAATCCGAGGAGATACGCGGCCTCGGTGACGCCGAGTCCGCCGCCGTCTACGCTGCGGCCTTCGAACGGGACCCCGAGTTCTATGCTTTCTATCGGAGCATGGAGGCGTATCGGCGGTCGCTGGGCAGCGAAGGCGATATCTTCGTGCTGTCGCCGGAGAGCGAGTACTTCCGTTATCTCAACGACCCGCAAGGCGGGGCGACGCCCTGATGGATCGTATGGTTTACGGCCTGACCTGAGCGGCGCGGATGGACTGGAGCGATCTGCTTGCAGCCCTGGCCCTGGTCATGGTGCTGGAAGGCATCATGCCTTTCGCCAGCCCTGGCAGCACCCGGCGCACGCTCGCGCTACTGGCGCAGCTGGAGGACCGGGCGATCCGCAGTGTCGGTGGCGCCAGCATGATCGCCGGGCTCGTGTTGCTGTATTTCGTCAGGGGCTGAACCGTCCATCGCCAGCCATCGATCCCGGGATGCCGTCATGTCCAAGAACGTCGTTGTCATAGGTACGCAGTGGGGAGACGAGGGCAAGGGTAAGGTCGTCGACCTGCTCACCGAGCGAGCCTCGGCGGTGGTCCGCTTCCAGGGCGGCCACAACGCTGGCCACACCCTGGTGATCGGCGGCGATAAGACTGTGCTGCATCTGATCCCCTCGGGCATCCTGCGGGATGGCGTCGATTGCCTCATCGGCAATGGCGTGGTCATCGCCCTGGACGCTTTGCTCGAAGAGATCGACATGCTGGAGGCGCGCGGCGTGCCGGTCCTGAAGCGACTGCGGATCAGCCCGGCCTGTCCGCTGATCCTGCCCTCCCATGTGGCCCTGGACAAGGCCCGGGAGCAGGCCAAAGGCGCTCACGCCATCGGCACCACCGGCCGCGGTATCGGGCCCGCCTACGAGGACAAGGTGGCGCGTCGGGCCCTGCGGATCTCCGATCTGTTCCATCGCGAGCGCTTCGCCGCCAAGCTCGGCGAGGTCCTGGACTTTCACAACTTCGTCTTGCAGCACTATTTCCGTGCCGAGCCGGTCGAGTTCCAGCGCGTGCTGGAGGACTCCCTGGCCATGGCCGAGCGGGTCCGGCCGCTGGTGGCGGACATCGCACAAAGCCTGGACCAGCATCGGCGAGCCGGCGACAACGTACTGTTCGAGGGTGCTCAGGGCGCATTGCTGGACATCGACCACGGCACCTATCCTTTTGTCACTTCGTCGAATACCACCGCCGGCGGCGCAGCCACCGGCAGCGGTCTCGGACCCTGCTATATCGATTACGTGGTCGGTATCGTCAAGGCCTACACCACGCGGGTCGGGGCCGGGCCGTTCCCGACCGAGTTGTTCGACGAGATGGGCGAGCACCTGGCCCGTGTCGGTCACGAGTTCGGCGCCACCACCGGCCGCCCGCGGCGCTGCGGATGGTTCGACGCCGTCGCGCTGCGGCGCTCGATCCGTCTCAACAGCGTCTCCGGATTGTGCGTGACCAAGCTGGATGTGCTGGACGGTCTCGACACCATCCGCATCTGCGTCGGCTACCGCACCGGCGACGAAGTGCGCGATCTGCCGCCGATGGCGGCGGAGAGCTACGCGGATTGCGAACCTGTCTATGAGGATATGCCGGGCTGGAAGACGTCTACGGTCGGCATCACCCGCCACCAGGAGCTGCCGGAGAATGCGCGCGCCTACCTGCGCCGCATCGAGGAGATCGTGGAGACACCCGTCGACATGATCTCCACCGGACCCGATCGCTCAGAGACCATCGTCGTCCGCGACCCCTTCGACTGAGTCGTAATTCAGCCGCCTGACCATGGGTGCCAGGCTTTCGATCGCCTCCGACATGGGCTCCCGATAGCGCCGCCAGCGCCCGATCGCGCTGCGGTAGATCGGCTCGCTGACCTGGGTGGAACTCGGGGTCGAAATATGGCTTCCGGCCAGCCCGCTGCGGTAATCCAGTACGGCGTCATCCCAGGGCAGTCCGAGGAAATCCAGTGCGCCACCCACGATCGCGGCCGGGTCCGTCACCAGTTCTTCATAGCGCACCCGATGGGCATGCAGGGGCCAGCGCTCCAGGGTGTCAAGACCCAGTCCCATCACTTCCCGGTAGTACTCGACGGTGAGTTCCAGGTCGAGGAAGTGCGCCATCGCGGCGTTGAGGCTGAAACTCTGCATAAAACAGCTCAGACAGACATCACGTGGGTCGCGGATGGCGAACAGGATACGTGCGCCCGGGAAGATGCGGCCGATCAGCGGCAGAAACACCGTGTTCAGCGGCAGCTTGTCGATGATGCGAGAGTCGGCGGGAGGCACGTCGTCCAACAGATCGGTCAGCCGCCGGCGATAGGCCTGGCGGTATAGCGCCGCCTGGTCGGGTTCCAGTGCCGCCAGCCGTTCGAGGCCGTCCGGCGGTATCACGAAGTCCCGCTGCATATCGATCAGGGTCTCCTGTTCCTCGATGCTGATCAGCTGTGGGTGGGCGCCCAGCATACGGTCGAGCAGTGTCGTCCCGGAGCGCGGGAAGCCCATCAGGAAGATCGGTGGCGGGTAGCCGTCGTCCGTCTCTGTCGGGGTCCCGTCCAATCGGCCATCACGCAGATATTCGCCGATGCGTCGTACCGCCGGCAGGGCATAGGGTCCCTCGGAGATGCTGTAGGCGGCATGATAATCCCGGGCCTGGAGCCGATTGGCCTGCACGAAGGTGGCGAACGCCGCCTCGGGCTCGCCGGTCCGATCCAATGCTGAACCCAACAGCTGTCGCAGGATGATCTCGTGATTCCGGAGCAAATTTTCCCGAGCCAGCGCCGATTCCAGCCGCTCACGGGCGGCGGACGCCTCGCCTTGTCTGATCTCGATCCTGGCCAACACCATGGTCGCCAGCACGCTGCCGGCATCCAGCTCGAGCGCACGGCCGGCCGCTTCCGCCGCTGCCACCGGCTGATGGAGTGATTCGCGGATCTGCGCCAGGCTGGCCCAGGCCTCTGCCTGATCCGGCTCCAGCGACGTGATCCGTTCCTGGCTTTCGAGCGCCGCCTGATAGTCGCCCATCTGCTGCTGTATCAGGGCCAGGGTGTGCCAGGCGGCGACGAAGGTGGGGTGCCGTTTGAGGGCCCGCCGCAGATAGCCGGCTCCGGCGGCGGGATCGCCGCTCTTGCGGCAGGCGATGGCAAGATTGTTGAGCAGTTCCGGGCGGTCGGGTCTCAGCGCGTTGGCGCGCTCGAGCAGGTCCCTCGCCTCGCTGACATCCCCATGCATGCCCTCGATGAGCCCGAGCAATTCGAGCGCCGTGGCCGCGTTGGGATCTGCTGACAGCACCTCGCGGCAGATGGCCGCCGCCGCCTCCGGTTTGCCGGCGCGGAATTCGACGATGGCTCGCCGCGTCGCTTCGTTGGGCGGAGTGGGCTTCACCGGGCGGAGTGGACTTTATTGGGCGGAGTGGGCATCACCGAGTCGGGTGGGTGTCGGCACAGGCCGGATAGTAGCCGTGTGTCTCGAGCTTACCAGACCCTCGCAGCCGACCGGCAGCTGCGGGAGATGGGATGGATCGAGGGTCCGCCCCTGTTGTCCTGCTGCGGCGGTCGATTGCCTAATCGGCCGGCAGGCCAGGGACGGGACGAAATGGCGACGATGACGGGCTACGTTTCTGGCTGGAGACTGTTTATCCGCCGCCAGGCGGCGGTCGCCTACGCCGGGGGTGCGGCCGGTTGTGCCCTGGGTCTGATCCCGCCGGCTTTGTCCGATCTGCCCGGCGGAGCTCCCTGGCTGGCATCGCGGTGGCGATCGGGATGACCATCCGATCCCGGGCCTGAAGCCCGACTGGTTTAAGATGCTGACCCTGGCCCTCGAATAAGAAGCAAGCAGGAGGCCGGCCGCCATGCAGCTATCGTCTTCTCCTCACGAGAACTGGTCATCCCGGTTGGCCTTCCTGATGGCGTCCATCGGCGCCGCGGTCGGTCTCGGCAACATCTGGAAATTCCCGTATACCCTTGGATCCGCCGGCGGCAGCGCCTTCGTCGTCGTCTACCTCATCGCGGTGTTCGTGGTCGCCATGCCCATCATGATGAGCGAGATGGTGATCGGCCGTCGCGGCGGCATGAGTGCCCCCAACACCATGCGCAAGCTGGCGGCCGAGGCCGGAGCGTCCCGGGCCTGGCAAGGCCTGGGCTGGATGGGGCTGATCGCCGTGTTCCTGGTGTTCAGCTTCTTCAGCGTGGTGGCCGGCTGG
>JASFJM010000121.1:0-8087 GCA_050122055.1 Gammaproteobacteria bacterium
CTACGCCGTCTACTCCGGCACGGCCTCGCTCGAATCGGATGAAGAAGCCGAAGTCGTGGCCAAGGTCGGCGGCGAGGTCATCGAAATCCGCGCCGAGGAAGGGGACAAGGTCAAAGCCGGCCAGTTGCTCGCCCGCCTGGACGGAGACCGGCTGCGGCTCGAAGCGGAACGCTCGCTGGCTAACCTCAAGAAACTGGAGCAGGAATACGAACGCAACGTGGAATTGCACGAGCGCGGACTCGTCAGTTCAGGGGCGTTCGAGGACATCAAATTCGAGCTCGACTCTCTGCGCGCCGCCTACAAACTGGCCCGGCTGGAGCTGAGTTACACCGAGATCCGTGCGCCGATCGACGGTGTCATATCGGAACGGTTCATCAAGGTCGGCAACACGATCTCCCCCAACGACCCGGTCTTCCGCATCACCGACATGGACCCCCTTCTGGCCTATCTGTTCGTCCCCGAACGGGAATTCCGCAAGCTGGCGCCGGGCCAGGTGGCAGAACTCAGCCTCGACGCGATCGCGGGCCTGCGTTTCCGCGGCGCGATCCTCCGGATCAGCCCCGTGGTGGACCCGGAGACGGGCACCTTCAAGGTCACGATCGCGGTACCGGATGAAGAGATGCGGCTCAAACCGGGGATGTTCGGCCGTTTCCAGATCGTCTATGACTCGCGCCAGAACGTGCTGCTGCTGCCCCGTGCCGCGCTGATCGAGGACGAGGGGGAACAATTCGTGTACGTGGCCGAGGACGGCAGCGCGGTCAGGAAGACGGTCGAGACCGGATATTCCCGCGGGGACGCAGTCGAGATCACTGCCGGAATCGGAGACGGCGAAGACGTCATCGTCATGGGCCAGACCGGCCTCAAGGATGGCGCCGCCATCAAGGTGATCGACACGGCCGTGGTCAGCGCCGACTGAATCCCGGCTTGTTCGATCGACTAAGCTCACACGAGTCAGACCAGCGATGAAACTAGTAGAGATTGCTACCGAGAGACGCGTGACCATCGTGATGTTCACGGTCGCGATACTGCTGTTCGGTGCGGTGTCGCTGTCACGGCTCAAGGTCAACCTGCTGCCGGATCTCTCCTATCCCACGATCACCATCCGCACCGAACTCACCGGCGCCGCCCCGCTGGAGATCGAGAATCTGCTGACCAAACCGATCGAGGAGAGCGTCGGCGTCATCAAGAACGTGCGCAAGGTGCGCTCCGTCTCCCGCTCCGGCCAGTCCGACGTTACCCTCGAATTCCTCTGGGGCACGGACATGGACATCGCCGGTGTCGATGTCCGGGAAAAGCTGGACATCCTGGAACTGCCGCTGGAAGCGGAGCGCCCGCTGCTGCTTCGCTTCGACCCGTCCAGCGAGCCGATCCAGAGACTCGCGCTGGTGGACGATGCGGAGGCAGCGGTGGCCGGCTCGATCGAGGACCGGGCCCTGCGCCTGAGGCTCTTGCGGCGGTTCGCCGAGGACAATCTCAAGAACGATCTGGAAGGGGTCGAGGGGACTGCCGCAGTGAAAGTCAGCGGCGGCTTCGAGGACGAGATCCAGATCCTGGTAGACGAAGAGAAACTGGCCCAGCTGGGCATCTCCATCGATACGGTCGCCGGACGCATCCGCGCCGAGAACGTCAACCTGTCCGGCGGGCGGCTCGAGGAAGGATCGCAACGCTTCCTGGTGCGCACCATCAACGAATTCCAGAGCGTGGACGAGATCGCCGACGCCATCATCGCCACGCCCAGTGGCAGGCCGGTCTATCTGCGAGATATCGCCAGCGTGGAACGCGGCTTCAAGGAGCGCGAGGCCATCACCCGGATCGACGGCCGGGAATCGGTTGAGCTGGCGATCTACAAGGAAGGGGACGCCAACACGGTCCAGGTGGCGAACCGCATCAACAAGCGGGTGGAAGTGCTCGGTGAGCGCCTGCCCGCCGATTCAGAACTGGTGGGCATCTACGATCAATCCACCTTTATCAGCCAGGCCATCGGCCAGGTCCGGTCCGCGGCGCTGATCGGCGGGCTGCTGGCGGTCCTCGTCCTCTACGCCTTCCTCCGCGACGCCCGGGCCACGTTTATCATCGGGCTCGCGATCCCCATTTCCGTGATCGGCACCTTCGTGTTGATGTATGCCTCGGACATCACGCTCAACATCATGTCGCTGGGCGGCATCGCCCTGGCGGTCGGTTTGCTGGTGGACAACAGCATCGTGGTGCTGGAGAACATCGTCCGCAAGAAGGAGCAGGGACTCGATGTGCTGGCTTCAGCGCGCGCCGGAACCGGCGAGGTGGCCACGGCAGTGATCGCGGCTACCCTGACCACCGTGGCCGTCTTCTTCCCCATGGTCTTCGTCAGCGGCATCGCCGGACAGCTGTTCCGGGACCAGGCCCTCACTGTCACCTACGCCCTGCTGTTCTCGCTACTGGTGGCGCTGACCCTGATCCCGATGCTGGCAGCCCTGAGCGCCGGCGGGCGTTTCAGCGATCCCGAGGACACGCGTCCGCCCGGGTGGTTCACCCGCGCCATGGCGGCGGTGGTGCGCCTGTTCCGCTGGATCTTCCGCGGCGTCGGCACGCTCATGAGCTGGATCCTGAGGCCGCTGGTCTGGCTGTTCCAGGGCTTCTATGCGCTGCTGGCACGCATCTATCCGGGTCTGCTGCGCTGGTCTCTGCGCCACCGCTGGCTGATCGTGCTGGCGGCCGGTCTGGCCCTGGCGGGCACGCTATCCCTGGTCCCGCGTCTGGGTTCGGAGTTGATCCCGCAGCTGGCCCAGGGCGAATTCAACGTCAAGATCCGGCTCCCGAGCGGTTCGCCGCTGTCCGCCACCGACCAGGCTCTGCGGCGGGTACAAGCCGCGGCAGACGGGCTCGACGATCTCGATCTGACATTCTCCGTGGCGGGCACGGGCAACCGGCTGGATGCCAGCCCCGTGGATGCGGGTGAGAACACGGGGGAATTGAATGTCCGGCTGCGCAGCGGCGCCGCGCGGGAAGACGAGGACCGCGCCATGGCGGCCATGCGTCAGGCGCTGGGCCAGATCCCCGGAGTGACCTACGAATTCGGCCGCCCTGCCCTGTTCAGCTTCCGTACCCCGCTGGAAATCGAGGTCAGCGGTTACGACCTGGCCCGACTCGAGGACGTGGCGGCCGACGTCGTCCGCAGGCTGGAGGACTCACCGCGTTTCGCCGATATCAAGAGCACCGTCGAGGCCGGGAATCCCGAGATCCAGATCCTGTTCGATCAGGAACGGGCGGCGCGGCTGGGCCTCGTGGTCCGCGACGTCGCCGACGTGGTGGTCAGCAAGGTGCGCGGTCAGGTGGCGACCCGCTACACCTGGCGCGACAAGAAGATCGATGTGCTGGTACGCAGCGTGGATACGCGCAAGTCATCGGTCACCGAGATCGAGGAGTTGATCATCAATCCGCAGAGTCCGCGACCGATCCCGCTGAAGGCGGTCGCCGATATCGATATCACGACCGGGCCGGCCGAGATCCGGCGACACGATCAGGAGCGGGTGGCGGTCATCTCGTCGAATCTGAACTATGGGGACCTGTCCGCCGCCGTGGACGAGGTCACGTCGATCCTGGGAGCGACGCCGATGCCGGGGGGCATCACCGCACTGGTCACCGGGCAGAGCGAAGAGATGAAGGAATCGTTCAGGTCGATGACATTCACCCTGGCCATGGCCATCTTCCTGGTCTACCTGGTCATGGCCTCGCAGTTCGAATCCCTGCTGCATCCGTTCGTCATCCTGTTCACGATCCCCCTGGCCCTGGTGGGCGCGGTACTGGCGCTGTTCATGACCGGGACCACGGTCAACGTGGTGGTATTCATCGGCCTCATCATGCTGGCCGGGATCGTGGTCAACAACGCCATCGTGCTGGTCGATCTGATCAACCAGCTGCGGGCGGAGGGCAAGGACCGGACCCAGGCCATCGTCGAGGCCGGACAGGCGAGATTGCGGCCGATCCTGATGACCACGCTCACCACCACCCTCGGCCTGCTGCCCATGGCGCTGGGATTCGGCGAGGGCGCTGAGGTGCGGGCGCCCATGGCGGTCACCGTGATCGGGGGTCTGCTGGTCTCGACCTTCCTGACCCTGCTGGTGATACCGGTGGTCTACTCCCTGATCGACCGCAAGCGATGGGTGGTGGCGGACTCCGCACCGGCCGGGGCGGTATCCGGGGCCGGCACATGAAACACACGGAGATGGCGCTCAGACGACCGGTCACCACGGTCATGGTGTTCGTGGCGCTGGCGCTGATCGGGATGGTGTCGGTGCGGCTGCTGCCGCTGGAGCAATTCCCGGATATCGAGTTCCCGGGCATCTTTATCCAGGTCCCCTATCCCAACTCGACCCCGGAGGAGATCGAGCGCACGATCACCCGGCCGATCGAGGAGTCACTGGCCACCCTGAGCGGCATCGAACGCATGCGCTCCTCCTCGCGCCAGGACCAGGCCGAGATCTTCCTGCAGTTCAGCTGGGATTCCGAGACCGGCGCCAAGGGCATCGAGGCCCGGGCCAAAGTGGACGCGGTGCGTGACCAGCTGCCGGACGATATCCAGCGCATCCTCATCTTCACCGGCTCATTCGGCGATCAGCCGATCCTGAATCTGCGCATCTCCAGCGAACGGGATCTGTCCGATGCCTATGACATGCTGGACCGCAACCTCAAGCGTCGGATCGAGCGACTCGACGGCGTGTCCAGGGTGGAGCTCTATGGCGTCGACCCCCGGGAGATCCTGATCCTGCTAAACGCCGACCGGGTCGCAGCCCATGGGGTCGATCTGAACGAACTCCGGAGCCTGCTGGAGAAGGCCAATTTCTCGGTAAGTGCCGGCCGCCTCACCGACAATCAGCGCCGCTTCAGCGTGCGCCCGATCGGCGAGTTGCGATCGGTCGACGAAGTCAGGGATATCCTGATCCGCGAGAACCTGCGGCTGGGCGAGATCGCCGATATCCGGATGCGCGCGCCGGAACGCAATTACGGGCGCCATCTGGACCGCTCGTACGCTATCGGTCTCGATATCTACAAACAGACCGGATCGAACCTGGTGGACGTGGCCAGGCGCGTGACCGCGGAAGTCGAGGAAGCGGGCAGGACGCCGCAGATGCAGGGCATCAATATCTTCGCGCTCGAGAGCCAGGCCGACGGCGTCACATCGTCCCTGTCGAACCTGCTCAAGTCCGGTGCCATCGGTGCCGTCCTCGCATTCGCCGTGCTGTATCTGTTCCTGCGGCAGGCGGCGACCACCGCCATCGTCGTGGCGGCGGTGCCGTTCTCGATCCTGATCACCCTGGGCGCCATGTATTTCCTCGACATCAGCCTGAACATCCTGTCGATGATGGGCCTGATGCTGGCGATCGGCATGCTGGTGGACAACGCGGTGGTCGTCACCGAGAGCGTATTCCGTTACCGCCAGATGATGCCGGAGGATCCGTTCAAGGCCACCGTCATGGGCGTCCGCGAGGTCGGCCTGGCCGTGGTGGCCGGGACCCTGACCTCGATCATCGTGTTCCTGCCGGTGCTGTTCGGTACGCAGACGGACATCACCGTGTTACTGACCCACGTGGCGGCCAGCATCGTGGTAGCCATGCTCGCTTCGCTGGCGATCTCCCAGACTCTGGTGCCGATGCTGGCAGCCCGCATCCCGCCGCCTCCGCCGACGATCGGCGGCTCGCGCATGGGCCGGCTGATCGACCGCTACGAGAGATCCCTCGCCTGGGGTCTCCGGCGCCGCTGGATCATGGCCCTGATCACGGTGCTGACTCTCGGCAGCGTGGCCGTCCCGCTCAAGCTGGTCACCTTCGACACCTTCCCCCAGGAAGCGGGCCGCCGCCTCATGCTGGTCTACAACATCGACGGCACCTATCCCGTCGATCGGGTGGAGAAGGCCGTCGACCAGATCGAGGAATACCTGTTCGCCAACCAGGAGTACTTCGATATCCGCTCGGTCTACAGCTACTACGACCCGGGTCGCGGCCAGACCGTGATCTTGCTGACGCCGGAGGAGGAAGCGGAGGTACCGACAGGCGACGTGATCGAGCGGATCGAGGAGAATCTGCCGGAGATCGTCATCGGCAAGCCGAGCTTCGATCTGGAGCAACAGGGCGGGCAGGAAGGTTTCAGCATCCAGATCAGCGGCGAGTCCACTGACGAGCTGACCCGCCTGACCCCCGAGGTGATCCGGGTGCTGAGCTCCCTCGAGGGCCTGACGGATGTGCGCTCGGACATCAGCTCCGGAGACTGGGAAGTGCAGATCAATGTGGATCGCGACCGCGCCGGCCAGCTCGGTCTGACGCCCGAGTACGTGGCGTCGGCCGTGGCCGTGGCCCTGCGCGGCGAGAATCTGCGTGACTTCCGGGGCGAGGACGGTGAGATCGATGTCCGCCTCGCCTTCCGCGAGGACGACCGCCAGAGCGTGGAGCAGCTTGCCGATCTGCCGCTGTTTACCCCGGGCGGCGAGCGCGTGCGCCTCGCAAGCGTGGCGGATTTCGACGTCAGGCGTGCCCTCCAGGAGATCCAGCGGATCGACCGCAAGACCGCCTCGGTCATCGAAGCCTCCCTGGACGGTACCACCATGGACGAGATACGGCCGTCGGTGGAGAGTCTGATGAACAGCTTCAATCTGCCGCCGGGTTATGCCTGGAAGTTCGGTTCCGGGTTCGAGCGGGCCGACGAGACCCAGCAGATCATGGGCGTCAACATCATGCTGGGGATCGCGCTGATCTTCATCGTCATGGCGGCCCTGTTCGAGTCCACCCTTTATCCCCTTTCGATCATCACCTCGATCGCATTCTCGATCGTAGGCGTATTCTGGTTCTTCCTGCTCACCGGAACGACTTTCTCGTTCATGGCCTCGATCGGCATCATGATCCTGATCGGCGTGGTGGTAAACAACGGCATCGTGCTGATCGATCACGTCAACAATCTGCGCCGCGAGGGCTTGGCCCGGGACGCCGCGATCCTCCAGGCCGGCCGGGACCGGCTCAGGCCGATTCTGATGACCGTGTTGACCACGATCCTGGGCCTGTTGCCGCTGGCCATCAGCACCACCAAGGTCGGTGGCGACAATATCGGTTCGCCGCCCTACTTCCCTATGGCCCGCGCCATCATCGGCGGGCTGGCCTTCTCGACCCTGACCTCACTGTTGCTGGTGCCCTATCTGTATGCCGTGTTTGACGATCTGAACCGCTGGGCGCGGAAGGTGATGGCGGTCTCACGGGGGGCCGGGAAACCGAGGCCGGTCACAGGCGGCGGCGAATAGGAGCAGGCGTCCGTCCGGGGTCAGGACAGGAATATGTCGTAGACGTCCCAGTATTCCTCGGCCAGAACGTTGGTCCGCGCCGGCATCTGCTTTCCATTCCCGTCGTAGATGATCATATCGTCCAGGGAATTCGCCATGGGCACGGTCTCATCCGGATTGCGGAATTCGCAATGCTTACGTATGTCCTTGGCCAGCTGCCTGAGTTGTTCGGCATCGACCTTGCCGGTCGCGACCTGCCCCGAGAGAGCCTGTATCTTCGCGATCAGCTGGCTGCAGTCTTCCTCGGATCCGTACTTGTGATCCTGGATCGGCCGCACCACTGCGTCCTTGCACAGACGGGCGATGTCGTTGACGCTCAATCTGGCGAACAACTGATAGGCGTATGCGATGGCGGCGATGTTGATCACCCGCCGACCCTCGATGCTCAGGCCATCGAACTCCGGCCAGGGCTCCGCCTCGATCTTGAGCTTCCGATCGATTAACTCATCGAGCCGCTGGCGGGCCGTCGCGTGCTCCGCGGCCGCCTCTTCCAGCTGACGGTTGAGTTCCTTGCGGCGGAAGAAATTCCAGAAACCGCGGCGACGTCCCAGTTCTTCCTCGATCTCCCGAACCTGCGCGGCACAGGCGTCGGACTCGACCCTGACCCGCTTGACCAGATCCGCCAGATCTTCCAGGCGCCGTCCGCGATCTTCGTTGAATCGCAGGATCTGCCGCTTGCGCTCGCGGTCGTCCTGCTGGCGCCGCAGCTCTTCGGAGAACTTCTGCAGCTGTTCGTTGCAGGTCCGCCACAGGGACCGCAGCTGGAAATAGACCAGGCCGCTGAAGC
>JASFJM010000122.1:0-8009 GCA_050122055.1 Gammaproteobacteria bacterium
ACCGATCATGCTGTCGTCGATACTGACCCGCCGGACTTCGTGGCGACAGCTCATGGTGACCGTCACCATGCCGCCGCCGGACTGACCGGAGACCTCCAGATTCGTCAGCTCTTCCTGAGCCTTCTGCATGTTTTCCTGCATCTGCTGAGCCTGACGCATCAGCTTTCCCAATCCACCCTTCATCCGTCGCACTCCCTCATCGCCGGCTCAGTGTTTTACCGGCTTGATTGAATCTTCGTCCAGCGTCGCTCCGAACGCCCGTTCCATGGCGAGCACATTCGGATCGCCCTTGATGGTCTCGACCGCCTCACGTTGCAGTTCCCTGGCCTCGCGCTGACGGCGCTGCGCCGGGGTCTCGGCCCGGGGCTTGCCGAGCGAGATCTGCAGACGCAGATCTTCGCCGAGCCGCTCACACAGCGCCGTTCTGAGTTTCTCCTGCAACGCATCCGTGAGCAGATGGGACTGGCCTTGCTCCAGCGTGAGTTCGAACACCCGACCTTTCCTGGCAGAGAACATGCAGTGGCTGGCCAGCTGATGGGCCGCGCCACCGAGACGCAATCCGGCCACCAGCTCGCCCCAGTCCATCTCGCCGGAATCCGATCCGGACCCGGTCTCCGCCGATCCGGACGGGGCCGCTTCAACGGGGGCGTCCGCCGGCGCGGAGGCCGCTTTGGCACCACCGGCCGCGGCGCGGGCGCGTGCCGGGCCCGACCCGGTCCGGGGCGGTGCGTCGGCCGGCCGGAAGGTCAGCATCCGCAGCAACACCATCTCGAAGCCGGCGCGCAGAGACGGCGCCAGATAGAGGTCACGCTTACCGATCAGCGCGATCTGATAGAACAACTGCAGGTCCTCGGGGCTGATCAACCCGGCCAGCTCCCGGATCTGGCCCGGATCGGCACTGGCGGAATCGATGGCTTCCGGGGCAGCCTGGGCCAGCGCCGTCTGCTGGATCAGCAGCGCCAGCTCGTCCAGCGCCGCCACGTAATCCGGCACCATCTCATCGAGCTGGCTGACCTCGGCCAGCACCGCCGCCGCATCCCCCGCAGCCACGGCGTGCAGGAGCCGTCCGGCATGGGCCCGGTCGATGGTGCCGAGCATGGTCCTGACATCGGCATCGGTGAGCTTGCCGTCGCAATACGCCGCGGCCTGGTCGAGCAGGCTCAGCGCGTCCCGCACGCTGCCGTCGGCCGCCCGCGCAATCTGTTCCAGCGCCGCGACGTCCGTCTCCAGCTTTTCCTGGCCCGCGACCTCCTCCAGCCGCTCGCGGATGAGGTTCACCGGCAGACGCTTGAGGTTGAACTGCAGGCAACGGGAGAGCACGGTCACCGGCAGCTTCTGGGGATCGGTGGTGGCCAGCAGGAACTTCACGTGGGGTGGCGGCTCCTCCAGCGTCTTCAGCAGAGCGTTGAAGGAGTGATTCGATAACATGTGCACCTCGTCGATGAGATACACCTTGAAGCGCCCGCGGGCCGGCGCGTACTGGACATTGTCCAGCAGGTCGCGGGTATCGTCGACCTTGGTCCGGGACGCCGCATCGACTTCCAGCAGATCGACGAAACGACCGGCGTCGATCTCTTCGCAGGCGCTGCATTCGCCACAGGGCGTCGAGGACACGCCGGCCTCGCAATTCAGGCACTTGGCGAAAATCCTGGCGATGGTGGTCTTGCCTACGCCCCGGGTGCCGGTGAACAGATAGGCATGGTGCAGACGAGACTCGTCCAGGGCATGGACCAGCGCCTTGACGACGTGCTCCTGCCCGACAAGCTCCGGGAATGTCCGCGGGCGCCAGGTCCGCGCCATGGCCTGATAGCTCATTGGATCTCCGTCGACAAGGCAGATCAGGAAGTGTATCACCCGGCCGGGACGCCGCCGACACCCCTGCCCTGCCCCCTGCAGCTCGCCAGGAGCCCCTATCGGGGCCCTCGGCGGGAGGTGGGTGGCGACCCGTACCCGCCACATCCCGGCACCCGGATTCACCGCTACCGCTGCTCCCTTCCGGGCCTGACGGGGTTCACGGCTAACCGTCGCGGGAGGACCGGCACGGGCCACCATCGATCGGGCGCCCGGATCGTCAAGCATCGGCAAGGCCGGGAGGGCGCAAAGGTCGATTTTATCAAATCCGCCGGGGCGTTGAGGGCCGGAGCCGGCAGGCCTTCTGATCCGGCGCCTCGCGGCCCCTGGATGGACGATGTTTGACCAGGGACCTTATAATCCGACGCCGCGGCCGGTCAGGGATAGCGATAAGGGGAACGACCGGCCGGGCTGCCCTGGCGGAAACGCGATGGGGCGCCCCCCGTTTTCATCCTTTGTCCTTTGGACCCATTCCATTTTCGGATATCCAGATGCGATTGAACCGCTGTCATCGATGGTTGCCCGGACTCCTGGCCTTGCTGGCATCGCCGGGGCTGCAGGCGACGGGGATGCCGATCGAGGCAAAGAATATCCTCGGCTGGATCGAGCAGGTCCGCGTGTCGGCGGCCGGTCTGACGCTGGAAGCGAAACTGGATACCGGCGCCGATACCTCGTCGCTGCATGCGCGCAACATCCGCGGTTTCAAACGCAAGGGGGTGCGCATGGTGCGGTTCGAGATCGAGAACCCGGACACCGGCGAACTGGTGGAACTGGAGCGTAAACGCGTCCGCACGGTCCGCATCCGAGAGCATGACGGCAGCTATCAGCGGCGGCCGGTGGTGGAGATGTGGGTGTGCCTGGGTCCAGTAAAGAAACGGGTCGAGGTCAATCTGGTGGATCGCAGCCAGTTCAACTATCCGTTCCTGATCGGCCGCAGCGCCATGCACGGCGACATCCTGGTCGACCCCGACCTGAGCTTTACGGTCAAGCCCGAGTGTGATCTGGCCGGCATGAATCCGTGAACCTGAGACATCTCTTCTTCCTCGCGGCGACGCTGGTGATCCTCGGCGCCAGCGTGTTCACCTACAAGGTCTCAGGCCTCGGCTTCCCGCTGACGCCCGATACCGACTCCCAGCTGTGGACCGTGGAAGCGCGCGTCGAATTCACCCGCTATACGCCGGGAGCCGCCAAGGTGACGCTGACAGTGCCGGACAATCCGGTCGGCTTCGGCATGCTCAATGAACACTTCGTCTCCCGGGGCTATGGGGTTTCGATCCGGGAAGACAACGGTCGGCGGGAAGCCCTGTGGGCGATCCGCCGCGTGCAGGGTGATCAGGCAGTCTACTACCGGCTGAGCCTGTTCCGGGACCCGGACGCAAAACCACCCAGGGGGGCAGACGCTTTCCCGCCGGTGCCGACCCTGGACGAGCCTTATGCCTCGGCGCTGGAGATGGTAGTCAGCGAAGTGCGGGAGGAATCGGCCGACGTGGCGACCTTCACCGGCGCCCTGCTGCGCCGGGTCGGGAAAGCACGCGGTGACGACAATATCGCTCTGCTGCTCGAGGAGGCCGAGACCTCGAAGCAGCGTGCCGAAGTCGCCCGCACCATGCTCGCCGGAGCCCGCATCCCGGCCAGGGTCCTGCAGGCCCTGCCGCTGACCAGCGACACCCGGCAGGTCGAGATGATGCCCTGGCTGGCCGTGCACAACGGCAGGGAATGGCTCTACTTCGATCCGGCCAACGGGGAGCAGACTCTCCCCCGGGATCTGTTCATCTGGAGCTGGGACAGCGATCCCATCATGAGCGTCTCCGGCGGCACCGGCGAGCGCATCGAATTCTGGGTGTCCCGCAAGCTGGAAAATGCCCTGTCCGTGGCCAAGAGACGGGCCGCCAGCCACGGCTCCAGGATGGTGGACTTCTCGCTGCTGGATCTGCCGCTGCAGACCCAGTCGGTGTTCAGCATATTGATCATGATCCCGATCGGCGCGCTTCTGGTCGTGCTGATGCGCAACGTCGTCGGCGTGCGCACCTTCGGTACTTTCCTGCCGGTGCTGGTGGCGCTGGCTTTCCGGGAGAGTCAGCTGATCTCCGGGATCATCCTGTTCTCGGTGCTGGTCGCCATCGGGCTGGCACTGCGCTTTTATCTGGAACGATTGCACCTGCTGCTGGTGCCGCGACTGGCCGCCGTGCTGATCGTGGTGGTGTTGATGATGGCGGCGGTGAGCGTGCTGAGTCACCGGCTCGGGCTGGAGATCGGCCTGTCGGTGGCCCTGTTCCCCATGGTGATCCTGACCATGGTCATCGAGCGGATGTCGGTGGTCTGGGAAGAGCGTGGACCTGGCGATGCAGTCCGTGAAGGGCTCGGCTCGCTGCTGGTAGCGGCCCTGATTTACGGGGTGATGAATATCGACCTGATCCGGCATATCACCTTCGTCTTTCCGGAAGTGCTGCTGATCGTGCTGGCGGCGGTGTTATTGCTCGGTCGTTACACCGGCTATCGGCTTACAGACCTGCGGCGTTTCCGCGTACTCAGCCGCGGGACCCCGGGCCCCGGCAGCGACTGATGTTCTCGCAGCTACGCAGAGCCGGCGTACTGGCGCTCAATGCGCGCAACGCAGACTTCATCTCCATGGAGAACCGGCGGCAGCTCTACCCGGCCGTCGACAACAAGCTGATGACCAAGGCGCTGGCCATCAAACACGGGGTGCCCACGCCCGAACTCTACGGCACCTTGTCCGCGCCACACGACATCCGCAGTCTGCCGGCGCTGGTGGAGGCGCGACAATCCTTCGTGATCAAGCCGGCCCATGGTTCCGGCGGCGACGGTATCGTCGTCATCGACTCCCATCGCAAGAACCGCTACCGGAGCTGCAGCGGCCGCATCTACGACTGGGGTGAGCTGTCCCATCATCTGGCCAATATGATCAACGGCCAGTTCAGCCTGGGCGGTCATCCGGACCAGGCGATGATCGAATACCGGGTCCGGTTCGACCCGATCTTCGATGCGGTCAGCTACCAGGGCGTGCCGGATATCCGCATCATCGTCTACCGGGGCTACCCGGTCATGTCCATGGTGCGTCTGCCCACGCGCATTTCGGACGGCAAGGCCAACCTGCATCAGGGCGCGGTTGGCGCCGGGATCTGTCTGGGCACGGGCCGCACCATCAATGGCGTGCTCGGTAACGAGCACGTGGAGGAACATCCGGACACGGGTATGCCGGTCACCGGGATCGAGATCCCCTACTGGGATCAGATGCTGGATATGGCCGCCCGCTGTTTCGATCTGACCGGTCTCGGTTATCTGGGCGTAGACCTGGTGCTGGACGCCCGCCTCGGCCCGCTGATGCTGGAACTCAACGCCCGGCCGGGGCTGAACGTGCAGATCGCCAACGGCCAGGGGTTGCTGCCTCGATTACGTGCCATCCAGCAGCTGCCGGCGACACCGGCGACGGTCGGACGACGCGTCGCCCTGGCCCGTGAGCGCTTTGCGCATCAGCCGGATTGAGCCGGATTCGATGCCCCGACAGGAACCCCTGTCCCTTTTCACAGGTTGGGGCTCTCTCCGACGTCAGATCAGCGGTGACGGTACGGCTGCGAATGCCAACCCATCCATGTAACCGCACAGCCGGGGCCTTGCCGCTGCGGTGGCGACCAGCGTGCAATCTGGTCGGATTTTGACCTTCTCCGCATTTTTTTGTATGACATGGTCAAAGGCCTGCATCAGATTTGCCAGTCGGCGCCCGGGACCGTCTTGCCACACGACCGATGGCCGGCATGACGATAGATGCCAGGATTAGCCTGACGTCGTGAACCTGCCGGCGCCAGCGGGGCAGCATATGGTAATCTGCGCTCAAGCACGGCCGCCGGTACCCGCATGCTGTCATCGGCGCGGAACATGAACAGGAGATGATCGCCCGTCCCATGCGAGAAACAGACGCCATTCCGATGCTCCACGGTTCCGTTGCGGGGACCGTCATGGACCACCTTCAGGCGATGGGCGTCCCGTTACGAAAAGGGATGCATGCCGCTCGCATGCCCGGCGTGCTTACCGAGCAGCGTGATGTCTATGTACCCTTCAGGGCGGCATGTGACTGGATCGATTACGAATCCACCCGGCAAGGCATCGAGCATCTTGGACTGCAAGCTGCGTCGCGGGCCGGCGCGCAGATATTGCCGGCGCCCTTAGTCCGTAAGCTGACCGCGGTGCCGACGCTTTACCATGGCCTCCTCGCCTGGACGGATATGATCCGCATCGAGACATCCCATGCCAGGATCGGTCTGCAGGAGAGCGGCGACGACCTGCGCTTGTGCTTTACCAGTACCTTTGACCAGGATACGCCCGGCCAGGCCCAGTGGATCTGGCTCGCGGAACTCCTCCACATCAATGTCGTGCGCCTGTTCCTGGGGCCGGACTGGCAACCTGAAGAGATGACGGTGCCTGTCCACGGACCGCGAGCAGCCATCGCCCGGGCCATCTGGCCGAATACCCGCATGGTGCAGCACCCGGGCGTGACCGGGATTGCCGTGCCACGATCTGCACTGCCAGAACCGCCATTGCATTCGGGAGCAGACCATAGCTCTATAGCCGGGAGCGCCGGACTCCCTGCCCCACCCCCGACCCTGGTGGACTCATTAAGTGAATTGATCACTGCTTATCTGCCTGGCGGAGCACCTCGGGTCGAACTCGTTGCTGAAATGGCCGGCACAAGCGTCAGGACGCTACAACGATTGCTGGCGAGAGAGCACCTGACCTACGCGAAACTGGTTTCGCAGACGCGATACGCACGTGCGCGAGACTTGCTGGAGCACAGCGAACTGAGTATCGGTGAGATCGCCAGGGAGTTAGGCTACCTTCATCCCCCCCATTTCTCCCGTGCATTCCGGAGTATCGCCGGCCTTAGCCCAAGACAGTACCGGCATCGACGGGACGAGCAGGCCTAGCCCCAGTCGGCCGCTGTCACATGTTCAAGCCGGCTGAGCAATAGCAGGCAGGACACGCGGCTCCTCGTGACTCAGGCGCTCCCCATGAGCTCCGGAAAGCTGAAGAATTTCCGCGGGAACCGGTGCCGTGCGGTTGCGCCCGGTCGTACGCCCCTCGAGACAGGGCGTTTGGGATTCCTGTAATCAGGCTGGATGGCCGAGCCGCGAGTCTATTCGTGGTCTACCCATCTGTTGACAGACATCGGCATGGTGGCGGCCGGATCCGAGGCGGCGTCGCCGCTCCAGGGGAGGCTCTGGCTCCAGATGTAGCCCTGGCTCCAGACGTAGCCCTGACTCCAGACGTAACCCTGACTGGAAAGCTCGCTCTGGCTCCAGATATAGCCCTGGCTCCAGACGTAGCCCTGACTCCAGACGTAACCCTGGCTCCAGACATAGCCCTGGCCCCAAACATAGCCACGGCCCCAGACGTATCCATCGCCCTCGAGGCGGCCGTCCTCGCTGTGCTCGTCCATGAGATAGAAGTCGCCGTTCTCATCCTGATTGGCGGGACCACCATAGTGGCGCTCACCGGCCAGATCCATCGCGATGTCCAGCCCCTGATTGGCACAGCCGGTAGCCGGGCTATTGATGGCATCGATGGCGTTGACCATGCCGGCGCCCTGCTGGAAGACGCTGTATGCGGGAGTCCCGGCGTCGTTCAAGGCGGGCCGAGCGGATGCGAGCAGCCGGCATTTCACATCGTCCGGCGTCAGCGTCGGGTCGGCCTGCAACATCAATGCCGCGACACCACTGACCACGGCTGCGGCCTGGGACGTGCCAGACATGGTGAAGCGCCGCTGGCTCGACTGCATGGAGTCCGGGTGTGACTCGGCGATATACGAGTCCGAAGCCATCCGTGCGACCACGTGGCCGCCAGGCGCCACCACATCGGGTTTGACGAAGCCTTCGTAGGTGGGACCCGCAGAAGAGAAAGAAGCCAGCAGATCGTCGGTGCCATCGACGGGGGTGTAGTTGTCGGACATGGCGCCCACGGTGATGACATACGGGACGTTGCCGGGCACGTTGATGGACATGGGGTCGGGCCCGGAATTACCGGCCGAGACCACGACCACGATGCCCGCCTGCCAGAGCCGCATGACCGCCTGGTTCAGCGGATCGTCCCAGTAGTGCGAGCGGGGCTCGGCCCCGAACGACAGATTGAGCACGCGGATGCCATGC
>JASFJM010000123.1:0-7980 GCA_050122055.1 Gammaproteobacteria bacterium
ATCCCGGGACGACAGGGTCGCGGGAGGCTCCATGGCCACGACCGAGACCAGCTGCAGCAGATGATTTTGCACCATGTCCCGCACGGTCCCGGCGCTGTCGAAGTAACCGGCGCGGCTCGCTATGCCGGCATCTTCGGCCACGGTGATCTGGACGTGATCGATGTAGTTCCGGTTCCAGATCGGCTCGATCAGGGTGTTGGCAAAGCGCAGCACCGTGAGATTCTGGACCGTCTCCTTGCCCAGGTAATGATCGATCCGGTAAACCTGATCCTCGCCGAAATGCTGGTGCAATTCCCGGTTCAGGGCCTCGGCCGACTGCAGATCCCGGCCGAAGGGTTTTTCCACCACGATGCGATGACGGCCGTGGCCGCTGTTGAGTCCGGCCTGGTCGAGGCCGTTTGCCACCGGCATGAAATCCTCGGGCCGGATGGCCAGATAGAAGACCACGTTCTCGCAGGCGCCCGGACGCGGGCGGCTGAGCGTATCGAAAAGGCTCTGATAGGTCTGGGGGTCGTTGAGGTCGCCCCGGACATATTCGAACCGCGATACGAACGCGTCGAATGCGTCGCCGGCCCCGTCGATGCCTGCCTCGACCAGCCAGTCCTTCAGATGCCCGCACCATTGCTCGGTGGTCCATGGCCGCCGCCCCATGGCGACGATAGCCATACTGTCATTCAGACGTCCGGCGCTTTGCAGGTGGTACAGGGCCGGCAGGAGCTTGGTCCGGGACAGGTGCCCGGTGGCGCCGAAGATGACGAAGTGACAGGGGCCGGGCCCGTCGTCCCGGCTCACTGACCGCCCTCCCCGGCCGCGCCCTTCACCGCATGCCCGCCGAAGGCATTGCGCATCATGGCCAGCATCCGGTTGCCGTAGTCGGCCTTCCCCTGGGAGGCGAAGCGGGCCGCCATGGCCATGGTGATCACCGGCGCCGGCACGCCCTGCTCGATGGAGTCGATCACGGTCCAGCGGCCTTCGCCCGAATCCGAGACGAAGGGGGCAATATCGGACAAATCCGCGTCACGTTTCAGGAACTCGGCGGTCAGGTCCAGCAGCCAGCTTCGGACCACGCTGCCATGACGCCAGCTTTCGGCGATGGCGGCCAGGTCCAGATCGAATTCCTCCCGATTCTCCATCAATGCAAAGCCTTCGGCGAAGGCCTGCATCATCCCGTATTCGATCCCGTTGTGGATCATCTTCACATAGTGGCCCGAGCCGGCCGGGCCGCAGTGGGTCCAGCCGCGATCCGGTGCCGGTGCCAGGACACGCAGATACGGCTCGACGCGCGCCACGTGCGGCGCCGCTCCGCCGACCATCAGGGCATAGCCTTCCGACAAACCCCACACGCCGCCGGAAACGCCGGCGTCGACAAAACCGATGCCTGCTTCCTCCAGTTCACGCGCCCGCCGCATGGAGTCCTTGAACATGGAATTGCCGCCGTCCACCACGACGTCACCGGCCTCGAGCAGATCCTTCAACCCGGCGACGGTGCTCTCGGTCGGCGCACCGGCCGGCACCATCACCCACACGATCCGCGGCGCGTCGAGCTGCGCGACCATGGCCGCAAGGGATTCCGGGGGCGTGAAACCCGCTTCCTCACCCAGACTGCGGGTGACATCGGCTTCCAGCGCCCAACCCGTGACGCGGACGCCGCCACCCGCCAGACGCCGCACCATGTTCCCGCCCATGCGGCCGAGACCGACGATTCCGATTTCCATAAATGCTCCCTCGGGCAGACCGACCGGACGGGCTGCTTTGCTTTACGGGAATGACCCGGATCCGGGACCATCCGCCCCCCAAGGGCCCCCGAGCCCCTTCGAAGGCGTGACCGCCAGTCCCGCCTTTAGATCACAAATAAAATTAACAGATGACGTTAGATCTCTGACTTAGATGAATATTTAATTCAGATCAATCGCCCCGGATTTGCCTCCCGGCCTCTCGAATCCCGCGTCATCCTCGACGGGTATTGAACCAGTCGATGGCATCCGCCCACAAGGCCCGTGACGCCGGCCGGAAATAGCCGAAGTGGCCGATGGACTTCAGCCCCGTGTCCGACGGGACCAGGTGCCGACGCTCCAGGTTTGGATAGGCCTTCATCATGGCGTCCACGGATCGCGCCGTGCCCCACTTGTCGTCGCCGATGCTGTAGGCGAGCACCGGTGCACGGAATGTGGCGAAGCGGTCCAGGGGCAGGGTCTCGTCCCCCAGCAGGTATTTCGGGTCGCGGCACCAGGCGGCCCACTCCAGCGCGACCCCCCGCGGCAGGTCTTCACTGGTCCCGGGCCAGGGCATATATCCGAACAGGCGGGGCAGCAACGGCAGCGTCACGTGGGCATGGAGCGCGGTGACCAGTTTTTGTTCGGCGCCCTGCAGGGCCCAGTGCCCGCTCTGGGCCGACAGGGTGATCATGCCGTCGACCGATCCCGCGTTATCCAGCAGACCAGCGATCTGACCGCCGACGCTGTGACCGACAAAAAACAGACGGGACGGCGCGTATTCCTGTTGCACCCAGTCGACGACGCCGGCCATGTCGAGCAGTGCCCAGTCACGCATGCGGGCCTCGAAGCCGCGCATCCGCTCCGGGCGCGATCCGCCTATCCCGCGATAGTCGTAACTCAGGGCAAGATAACCGGCCGCGGCGAGCGCGGCGGCAAAATGGCGATAGAAACGTCGCGGCACCGCGGTTGCGCAATGGATCACGACCACGTTCCTCGAGGGGGCCTCGGGCCGGAACAGCGTGGCCGCCAGGCGATAACCGTCCCGGGCCGGGATAGCCAGATCCAAATGGGACAGGGTCTCTTCGGTCAACGGCGGCTCCCCGGATCCCGGCCCCGGGCAGGCCCATGAGTCAGGATTGAGATACCCTCCGCTGTCCTGAGCATGTCGCTACCCGCCCGCTTTCGGCCCTGCCATCCCCATAGACCCCGGCGGCAGTGTAAGCGATCCAGGCCCCGGCCCGACAGCCGCTGCCGGCTCCCGCGCCATGGTTCGATGGGCAATGGCCGCATGGTTCGGCTTGATCCCTTGCATCGGCTCGGGCTATCGTCCGCGGCGACTGCAACCGGGGAAACGGTCTTTCGCGCGCGGCCGCGACGCAACCCAAGGGGACTCTTCTGGAACTATTCCTGACCAATATCGCGTCACCGCCGCTGTTGTTCTTTTTTCTGGGCTTGATGGCGGCTTTGCTGCGCTCGGATCTGGAAGTGCCGGCCTCGGTCGCCAAGTTCCTCTCCCTGTATCTCCTGTTCGCCATCGGTTTCAAGGGCGGCGTGGCCCTCAGCGAGGCCCGTCTCGACTGGGGCGTGGCTTCGAGCCTGGTGGCGGCGCTGGGGCTGGCCATCGTCGCGCCGCTGCTGGCTTTCGCATGGCTGCGCAGGCGGCTGGGGACGGCCGATGCCGCAGCCCTGGCCGCCACCTACGGCTCGGTCAGCGCGGTCACCTTCGTGACCTGCGCCAGTTATCTGGATGCGGGCGGCATAGGCTGGAGCGGCCATCTGGTGGCCGCCATGGCGATCATGGAGTCCCCCGCCATCATGGTGGGGATCCTGCTCTACCGTCGCTTCTCATCCGGCGGCGGGACCGAGGGTGGATCCTCAGGCGCCGAAATCGCCAGAGAAGCGTTCCTCAACGGGTCCGTGTTCCTGATCATCGGCAGCCTGCTGATCGGATGGGTCACCGGCCCGGCCGGCATGGCCCAGGTCAGTCCGCTGGTCAAAGATCTGTTTACCGGTGTCCTGTGCCTGTTCCTGCTGGACATGGGTCTGGTGGCGGCCCAGCGTCTGCGCGACCTTCGCGACCCGGGGCTGATCGCATTCGGTTTGCTGTTTCCGCTGGTCATGGCCCTGCTGTCCGCCAGCATCGGTGTCGGGATCGGGCTGTCGGAAGGCGACGCGTTGCTGCTGACGGTGCTCGGCGCCAGCGCGTCCTATATCGCCGTACCGGCCGCCATGCGTCTGGCCCTGCCGGACGCGAACCCGGGGCTGTATCTGCCCCTCTCCCTGGCCCTGACCTTCCCCATGAATCTGATCGTGGGCATCCCCATCTACCACCTGTATATCCGCTCGGTAATGTCCCTATGAAACCCTGCAAACGCGTCGAGATCGTGATCGAACAGGCCCAGGCCACCGCCCTGCTCCATGTCCTGGATCAGATCGGCGTGCCCGGCTACACCGTCCTGCCCAATGCGCGGGGCAGCGGCGACCGGGGTCTTCGCAGCGGTGACGAGCTGACCGGCGTGCTGACCAATTCGGTTATCGTCATCGCCTGCCAGGAGGAGATCCTGGAAGACATCCTGGCGGCGGTCCGCCCCGCGATCCAGCGCTCCGGGGGCGCCTGTCTGATCTCCGACGCCGTATGGCTCAGTCACTGAGCTGACGCCGCCGCCTCCGCTGGCGCGCCGGCATCCAGATTCATGTCATAGCCGAAGCGGTGGAAATCGTCGGCATAGAACTGCTCGACGATCTGGCGCGATTCGGCGCAGTAATAGCCACGATGGTCCTCACGCTCGCTGGCGTTCAGATGGGGCGCCGTGTGGGCATCGAGCCCGAGCTGCGCGGCGAGCCGCCGGGTGTCCGCCTCCAGGGTCTCGAACCGCCCGAGGAAGTCCAGCTCCACGTCACGCAACCAGCGGGTCTGGGGGTTGCACTGACTGAGACCCTCGACATTGTAGAGTCCGATGTCATCGCACTCCCCTGCCGCCAGCCGGCGGCAGAATGAGAGGAATATCTCGTCCGCCGCAAGTACGCCGTATCGCTGCACATAGTGGAACAGGGAGACGGCCCGCTCGTAGGGATTCCTGCAAAACGCAAACTTGAACGCGGCTCGATCGAACGACGCCGATACGATGTCACGGCGCACCAGTTCCGCATAGTCCATATGGCCGAAGGTGACGATGCCGCGATTGGGGAAACGGAATCTCGCCAGATGCAGCGACTTGAGTTTGGGAGCGTCGAGCAGACTGAAGATGCTGGTCCCCGCAGTCTTGGGTATCCAGATAAAGACGGCTTTCGGCTGGCCCAGAGCATGCAGATAGCTCTTGCACAGAGACAGCCCCGAATAGTCGGCGAGCTTGGCGATCTGTCGTCGGCGTTTACCCATTAATGCTATAAATTATAATACGTTATATGACTTTCTTTTAATACTACATTGGATGCTCGATGGCTGCTCCGGCGGCGGTAACGGCGGGCCCGGACGCGATCGGCATTCTAATCCATTCCGTCTGCAGCGGTGCCGCCGCCGGCCACGGGTGGATCGATCGGTGACGCCGGTTGCACGACCGGTACCAGGGTTCTGACGCCACCGCCTGACTCGTCGAGCGTATCCTCCCGGGATGGTAAACTAGCGCTCAAAATTTCCGCGTCGAAAAAGACACCTTGCGGACCCCCTGGGCCCCGGCTGCGGGCGCGGTTCGGGCCGCTGGCAGGGCCTCCGGGAGAGGCCGAAACAGGAGCCACTTCCATGGACTACTGCGTATTCATCCACACCAATCCAAAGCAGATTGTCGGCGCCATCGTGGCCCAGTACGCGCTGCGACGGCAGTCGCAGAATGCGGACAAGTTCGAGGTCAAGCTGATCAAGACCACGGACCACCCCTTCCTCGCCGAGTTCGAGGGCCGGATGTATCTGCGCGACGGCGTGCAGCGGGTATGGCTCAATGACGACCTGCAGTCCTTCACGCCGCTGCGGTTCATGCCGCCGGAGCTGATGGGATACGAGGGCCGCGCCGTGGTCATCGATCCGGACATCTTCGCGGTGGCCGACGTCTGGGAGCTGTTGTCCCGGGACATGGGGGACTATTCCATCATGTGCCGCAAACGCTCGGGTCCCAAGGGCATGGTGGACAAGTGCTACGCCTCCAGCGTCATGCTGATGGATTGCGCCAAACTCGGGCACTGGCGCTGCGAAGAGCAGTTCCGGGCCATGTTCGACTTCAAGCTCGATTATCACGACTGGATCTGCCTCAAGACAGAGGATCGTAGCAGGATCGGTTTTTTCGAAAACGAGTGGAACGACTTCGACAAGCTCAGCCCCCGGACCAAGATGCTGCACACCACGCGACGCAAGACCCAGCCATGGAAGACCGGGCTACCTATCGACTGGCGGCCTGCGGAGCGCTTCCGGGCGTTCCCGCCGCTGGGATGGCTGATGCGCGCGCGACGCAAACTGTTCGGCGAGTACGGCCTGCTCGGGAATTACTCAGCACACCCGGACAAGAACCAGGAGCGTCTGTTCTTCGGGCTGCTCAGGGAGTGCGTGGAGCTCGGACTCGTCACCGAGGACATGTTGCGCGAGGAGATGTCGCAAAACCACGTACGCCACGACGCCTTCGAGGTGATCCAGCGCACGCCGCCCCTGGCGCTGCCGCCGGGTCCGCCGCTGGCGCTGAGTTGACAACGGGCTGACGGAGACCGTCAGGACAATCCCAGCAGGTCCTCGACGCATCTTGCGGCCCGCTCCAGGTCTTCGTTTGCCGCCACCGGCGTTGGCTGGAAGGGTCCCGGCGATTCGTCCAGCCAGCAGGCTCGACCGGACTCCACCAGCTGTCCCATGACCCGGGTGACGTCCCGGCGCATACGCTTCGGAGCCAGCGCCATGGCGACCCGATGGCTGAGCGGCTTCCAACGGTAGTTTTCAGGCCGCAGCCACCAGGGACGATCGCCGAGCGCCTCGATGGCGAACAGATAGACGGGCCGGCCGGTATCGAGCGCCTCGGTGACCATGGACATGCTTTCGGCGGTGACCACGAATCGGTCACCCAGCGCCAGATAGCCGGCATAGGGATTGGGGTCTCCGGATCCCCAACGGAAAACGAACCGGGGCCCGTGCAGGGCGGATTCCAGGGCCGCTGCAAACGCCGGCGGCGTGCGCGCGCTGGTAGACAACAGGATGCTCCCGCCCCGGGCCAGACGGTTGACCCGCTCGGCCAGACGCATGGCCTGGGCATCGGTAAAGACGAAAGGGCCGCTGTCTCCCCCGATGAGCACCACGGTCCAGGGGCGCGGCAGCTCGGCGAGTCGGGGCGCCAGATCCTCTGCTGCACGGGCCAGACGATCCGTTTCGACACCATGCAGGGGCAGCGGGTTGACGGTGACGTTGCCGCCGGCTTCGAGACTGTACTGAGCGGTGGAGATGACGGCGTCGAAACGGCGCGGATGGGTCCACGGCCGGCCCAGATGCACCACCCGCGTGTCCGGCGATCGTCGTTTGATCCACAGGGCGACGAGCTCGTTGCGCCGGCCCGCGGTCAACACCAGACGCGGCCACGGGGGATTCAATTGTGCCGCGGGGGTGTTGCTAAGGCCGGCCACGGTCGGGCGCGGCCACAGATGCAGGAGCAGTTCCCAGCGGTGGAACGCAAGGGTCTTCTCGACCACGGGAAATCCGTGGCGCCGGGCCAGCAGATCGGCCAGTGCCAGCATCTGGGTGCGGTCACCGGACTTCGGCCCGCTGAGCACCCACAAGGCCTGCTCCCGCGGATCAGACGTCATCGGCCAGCGCCTGCGGATTGAGTTGCATGCCTGACGACCTTAAACTGCGACCACATTCAGAGTCATTCCTCGCCGGGCCCGAAATCGGCGTCGATGCTCTGCTTCGACTGGCCGTCGGCCGAATTATGGAGTAGCGGTTGCCGCCAGGCCACCGGTCACACCCAAAGTGCCTCGATCCCCCATCCAGAGACCGCCGAGCCGCCCATGAGGCTGATCCGGGAATTCGTCAGACGCTACCCCGGCCAGAGCGTGATACTGGTGGTCGCGCTGCTGCTGGCCGGCGTCGCCGACGGCATCGGCCTGTCGGCGCTGCTGCCGCTGTTGAACATCACCCTGGAATCGTCCCAGGGCGCCGGAGAGGACAGCGCGCTGTCCCGCTTTATCTTCGATGCCCTGGATACCGTGGGCATCTCCCCTTCGATCGGCGTCCTGCTGTTCGTCATCGTCGTCGTGGTCTTTGTAAAGGGCCTGCTGATCTTCTTCGCCAAACAGCGTA
>JASFJM010000124.1:0-7911 GCA_050122055.1 Gammaproteobacteria bacterium
CATCAGCGGTGTGCTCAGATAGCGCTCTCCGGTATCCGGCAGCATCGCCAGGATCACCGATCCGGCCTCCGCCCCGGCCGCCACCTTGAGGGCGGCCGCCACGGTGCCCCCGCCGGAGATGCCGGTAAAGATGCCCTCTCTCGCTGCGAGGTCCCGGGAGGTGGCGATGGATTCCTCATCCGTCACCAGCACCAGTTCGTCAGCGATCTCCCGGTCCAGGACCGACGGCACGAAATCCGGTGTCCAGCCCTGGATCTTGTGGGGCTGCCATTCCTTGCCGGACAGCAGCGCGGCGCCTGCGGGCTCGGTCGCGATGACCTTGATGTCCGGGCGCGCCAGCTTGAGCATCTGGCCGGCGCCGGTCAGGGTGCCGCCGGTACCCCAGCCGGATACCCAGTAGTCGAGTCTGCGGCCGGCAAAGTCCCGGAGTATCTCCGGGCCGGTCGTGTTCCGGTGATAAGCCGGGTTGGCTTCGTTCTCGAACTGGCGGGCCAGGAACCAGCCGTGTTCGGCGGCCAGCTCTTTGGCCAGGCGCACCATGCCGGTGGCCCGATCGGCCGCCGGGGTCAGCAGGACCCTGGCGCCCAGGGCCTTCATCAGCCGCCTCCGCTCCACCGAGAAACTCTCCGCCATCACCGCCACGAATGGATACCCGCGCGCCGCGCACACCATGGCCAGGGCGATGCCGGTGTTGCCGGACGTGGCCTCGATGACGGTCTGCCCCGGCTTGAGCGTGCCGCGCTCTTCCGCGTCGAGGATGATGCCGATGGCGAGCCGGTCCTTGACCGAAGCCATGGGGTTGAAGAACTCGGCCTTCACGTACATCCGGACATGCTCGGGTGCTACCCGGTGCAGCCGCACGACCGGCGTGTGACCGATGGTGTCTAGGATGCTGTCGTAAATCATCTCGGGTCTCCTTGCGATGGAAAAAGCCGCGCGACGCCGCCCAGGCCGATGCGGGCTGGGCGGCGATGACAGCCACGGCCCTGACGGAAGCTATGCCGACCTGCAGCACCAGCGGCAGGTCTCGCGGACGGATCAGGGCCGCCGGCCCTCTAGCCAGGATCATCGGGCCAGAACGACGGCACAGACGCCAGAGCATACGCCGGACCCGGCACCGCGTGAAATAGCCGTTTTTTCTTGATTCATGGGCTTGGGTTATATGGGTTGCTTGACCCTCCCGACCAGCGACTGCTACAACCCGCCAATACCGGCGTCTTCCGCCGCGGTGACGATTTTTCTCCGGATCTGTTGTCGAAGTAGCGCGTGGGCCGCGGTGATGGCGCCGATTACAAAGGCCCGGTCGGCCGGGTCAGGCAGCGGGATTGGCCCGCTGACGCCGGGCGATATTCGTCGGTGGTTTACTTTCTGTCCGGCGGCAGAAGCGGGGCAGGCATGATGCGAGCCGGTCGGCGCCGCCGGGAGACAGATGAAACTGCAACAACTCAGATATTTGGTGGCCGTGGTTGAGAGCGGACTCAATATCACCGCCGCTGCCGAGACCCTGAGCACCTCCCAACCCGGTGTCAGTAAGCAGCTCAAGCTGCTGGAGCAGGAGCTTGGACTGAGTCTGTTCGTGCGCAAGGGACGGAGTCTGGCGGAACTCACCGAGGAGGGGGCCGAGGTGCTGACTCGGGCGGTGCGGATCCTGCGCGAGGTCGAGGGCATCCGCGGCATATCCCCTCAGATCTACGAGGAGGCGACCGGGCGCCTGTCTATCGGCACGACCCACACCCAGGCCCGCTATGTGCTGCCGGAGGTCATCCGCCGATTCCGCGAGCGCTATCCGGAGGTGACCCTGGATCTCCATCAGGGGACCTCGGAGCAGCTGGCGGAAATGATGGACAAGCGTCAGATCGATTTTGCCATTGCGTCGGAGTCACGCCAGCGATTCCCTGATCTGGTGCTGCTGCCCTGTTTTCACTGGGACCGCGTGATCCTGGTGCCGGCGGATCACGAACTCGCCGGCCTGGATCGCAGCCCGACACTGGAGGATCTGGCCCGTTTCCCGTTGGTGACCTACGTCTTCAGCTTCGCCGGCGAGTCGACCCTGAAGCAGGCATTCCGCCGGCGCGGCCTGGAGCCCGAGGTCGTGTTTACGGCCCGCGATGCCGATGTGATCAAGACCTATGTGAGCATGGGTATGGGCATCGGCATCGTCGCCAGCATGGCTCAGGGGTGTGCCGGGGAAGACGGGCTGGTGGCCCTCGATGCCGAGGGGCTGTTTCCCCGTTGCACCACCTGGCTGGGATTCCGGCGCGACATGATACTGCGCCGGTACATGTACGATTTCATCGAATTGTTCGCCGCCCATCTGGATCCGCGCACCGTCCGCGAGATCCTCATGCTGGAGACCCAGGCCGATGTGGACGCGGTGTTCGCCGCCACGCCACTGCCGCTCAAAGGTCGCTGTGCGGAGACCATCTCCCGGGCTCTGTAGCGTCTCTGGAAGCCGCCCGGTCACCTTGTGAGACAACGGCGCGAGATCGCCCCGACCGCCTCGAGCTGCGGGCAGACGGCAGGCCGCCGATCCGGCAGTCGTGCACCTGGAGCGGGCGCATCTTCCCCGGACCAGGATCGAGATGCGGGATCGTGCGCGGATCAGCCAGTCGGGGGATCGATGGATGTCTGAAGGCTCCATGACCGGATCTACCCGCGTGCCGACGACGCCGGCTTGGTCCTTCAGATTCAGGTGTTTGGGGGAGGTCCGCGTGGTTCTTTTTCGGCCACCGGCGTGCTCGCGGACGGTGGGCGTGAAAAGGGTGTACCTGATTGGCCATCGCCGATGGAGTCGGATAATCTAGGTATTGTGCAGACGCGGAAAAATAGCCCATCGGGGCGGGAAATCTGTCCGGGTCTGCCAGTATCCCCGGGAGGACAAAATGGCAGGCAAGATTAAGCTGAAAACCGCGCTGGTCGGCATCGCCGTGTTTGGTGTGGCGTTCATGGTAGTGGGCTCGTTGAGCGTGGTCGGCTGGGAGTTCTCGAACAGCAACTGGTTCTGCTCCAACGCCTGTCACCAGGTCCATCCCGAGGAGCCGGTCGCCCAGCAATTGAGCGCCCACGCCAACATAAACTGCGTGGACTGCCATATCGGCCGTCTCAGCTTCTTCCCGGCCCTGGTCAAGAAATCGAGCCACGTCAAGCACGTCTGGTCGATCCTGACCGGATGGGAGCGGCCTGTCTATGCCCCCTCCTTGTCCGACGTGGGCAACACCTGCGAGGGTTGCCACGCCGAGGGGACGCACAAATTCAACATCGTGTCCTCGAAGAAGCGCTACGCGGCTGACGAAAAGAATACGGCGACCCGGCTGACGCTGGTAAAGAGAAACGTGGGACGCATCTTCGGTCGTGAAAAGGACCGGCGGGGCATGAACTGGCACTCCAGCGGCAACGTCAGATTCGTCGCAACCGACCCGCAGAAACAGGACATCCAGTATGTGGAGGCGACTCTGCCCGATGGCGAGGTCGTCACCTACAAACACGTCAACGCGAGCATAAGCGATGCCGACATCGCAGCGGCGGAGCTGGCCACCATGAGCTGCATGGACTGCCACAATCGGGCCGGGCATCCATTCCGTGATCCGGAGTCGGTGATCGATGCGGCTTTCGAATCCGGCGAGCTGAACCCCAAGCTCCCCTTCCTCAAGCAGTACATCCTGACCCTGCTGGACACCCCGGTGGAGAACCGGGAGGACGCCCTTGAGAAGGTCTCGAGCGCCTATGATGAGTACGCCAAGGCCTATCCCCAGATTCGGGAGCAGCGGCCGGAGGAGGCCGAGAAGGCAAGGGCCTTTATCGAGCAACGCCAGGAATTCCTGGCCGATCTGATGGTCAGCAGCGATTTCCCCGAGGCGGAACACGTCACCTGGCGGTCCTTCCCGGATAATCTCGGCCACAAGAATTTCCCCGGGTGTTTCCGTTGCCACAGCGGCGCCTTGCAGCAGGCCAGCGGCGAACCCATCCCGGTGAACTGTTCCACCTGCCACAGCCTGCCGCTGGTCACCAAGCGGGACAAGGTTCCGGAATACTATACGGCGCTGCTGGATATGAAGAAGCCGCGCGACCATCGCAGCCCCGACTGGATGGCAAAGCACAGCGACTACCTGGGCGACGAGGACTGCGCCGGCTGTCACGAGGAGGTCAAGTTCGGAGTGGACGACAAGACTTTCTGCGCGAATTCCGGTTGCCACGCCGTGGACTGGGAGTATCTGGAACTGGCCACGGTGAGTTACTCCGAGTAGAGCAGGGCAACCCCGCTGCTGCGTGATCGGCGGGCTCGTCGGAGGAGCCTGGGGACACCAGATTCCTGGAGTTTGGGCGAGATGCCGAGAGCGCATGCCGGGACAATGCAGGGCAAGATCACAGGACAGTGCCTGATTGCGCTGCTCATGGCGGCTGCCGGAGCGTTGCCCGGCTGCGGCAGCGGGCCAGATTCCGGATCAGCCGACCCGCCCCCTCCGGTGGGGGCGCCCCAGAGACAGGCCTACGATATGGATCTGGAACAGCAGACCGGGTTTGCCCGGACGGATCTGGCCGGACGCCTCGACGTCCCGGAAGGCGAATTGCGGCTGCTCGAGGCCGCCAGGGTGAACTGGCGGGATAGTTCCATGGGCTGCCCTCTGCCCGATCGCGCCTACACTCAGGTCATCACGCCGGGCGTGCTGATCCGCCTCGCCCACGGCAAGGTCGTCTACGAATATCACGGCAGCCGCCAGGGCCGGCCGTTCCTTTGTGAGCCGCCGGCCACCGTGGAGCCGCCCGCCAGCGTCGGCTCGCCCATCCGGGGCTACGATGACGGCACCTGAGGTGCGCTGCGGGATCGGTCTGTGGCTTGCGATCACGATGCTTGGATTGGCGGCCTGTTCACCGGGTGATGACGGAGTCGGAGGGTTCACGCCGCCGCCGGTGCCGGAAACGGAACTGGGCGCCGTGGCAAGGAATTCGATCGAGGCCGCCCGGGCAGAGGTCGAGGCAGCGCCGGATGATCCGCAGGTGCTCGGTGCCTATGCCATGCTGCTTCAGGCCTACGGATACGTCGGTGATGCGGACGCGATCTACCGGCACCTGCGAGCGGTCGACGACGATCCCCGCTGGCCGCGCTTCCACGGCCTGATACTGCTGGACAGGGGTGAGGCGGCCGCCGCCGAGGACGCGTTCCGGGCGGCGGATCCCGGCGGCGATGCCATCGTCATGGAGGTCTATCGGGCACGGGCGCTGATCGCCGACGGTCGGGACCAGGCCGCCATGGACATACTCCGCGCCGTCATCGCGGGACACCCGGAGCGGGTGGATGCGCTGCTTGCGGCGGCAGGGCTCGCCATGTCCGCCGGAGACCCGGCCGCCAGCGCCGACTATTATTCCCGCGCCCTGCAGCAAGTGCCGGGACTCAAACCGGCCCATTACGGCCTGGCTCAGGCCCTGCGCGCCCGGGGCATGGCGGAAACGGCCGCCGGTCAAATGCAGGCATTCGAATCCGCACCGGTCGAGAGCTATACGCCCGAGGACGATCCCCGCCGCCAGATTGCCGCCCTGGTGGTGTCCGACAGCCGTCATGTGCAACGGGCCAGGCGCGCCCTTGCGGGCGGAGACTACGAGGGCGCCAAGGCCGAACTGGAGGCTGCGCGGGCGCTGAATCCAGGCAATCTGTCTACCCTCACCAACCTGATCGCCGTCTACGGTCGTCTGCGTCAACCGGAGCAGGCCACCGACGCCTATCAGGCGGCGCTGTCGATCAATGCTGATTATTACCAGGCCCACTTCAACTATGGCGTGGTGATGGCCTATCTGGGCCGCCCGCGAGAGGCGGAACGGGCGTTCCGGGCGGCTGCGGCCGCAGATCCGGCCCGCCCGGAGCCCTACGTGGAACACGGCCGCATGCTGGAGGGGGCCGGCCAGGGGGCACTGGCGGCGGAGCAATTCAGGCAAGCTCTGGATATCGATGCCGGCAACGTGCCCGCCCGTTTTCTCCTTGGCCGCCAGCTGGCACTTTCGGGCCAGCCTGATCAGGCCATCTGGCATCTGGAGCAGGCAACCGCCAGCGATGACCCCGGGGTGCCGGCCATGATGCGGGTTCTGGCAGGTGTCTACGGCCAGGCCGGCGATGCGGCCAAAGCCCGGCTCACCCTGCAGGCGGCCCGCGATCGCGCCCGTGAACTGGGTCAGACCGACCTGGCCGAGCAGATCGATCGGGACCTGGCCCGACTTCCGGCAGGTTGACGGCGGAAGCTTGATGGTGGCGGCACGACCCCGGTTTCTGTTGCTGGCCGGCGGCGTCCTGCTGCAGGTGGCCGGTGGCGGCTGCGGACGCGGGGAGACCCCGGACCCGGCGACGCCCGAGGCAGCCGGTGCAGGCGCCCCGTTGCTGGAAGACGTGACCGAGGCGGTCGGGCTGGTCTTCTCCCATTATCCCGGCGCCACCGGTCAGCATTTCTTTCTGGAGCCGGTAGGCGCCGGTGCCGCCCTGCTGGACTACGACGGTGACGGCGATCTCGACCTGTACCTGGTGCAGTCCGGGCCGGTGCCGGGCGCCCCGGATGGCGAGCCGCTGATCCCGCTGTCCGGGAACACGCCGGACGGCAACCGGCTGTTCCGCAACGATCTGGTACCGGGTGGCGCTCTTCGCTTCACCGATGTCACCGCTGAGGCCGGGGTCGGTGACCGGGGCTACGGCATGGGCGTGGCCGTGGGCGACGTCGATAGTGATGGCGATCCCGATCTCTACGTCACCAATTTCGGGACCAACGTGTTCTATCGCAACGAGGGCGACGGCCGCTTCGTCGACGTCACCGCCGCCTCCGGCGCCGACGACGGCCGCTGGAATACGAGCGCGGCCTTCCTGGATCACGACGGGGATGGTGATCTGGATCTGTTCCTCACCGCCTATGTGACCTACACGGTCAAGGGCAACAAGACCTGTTTCACCAACGATGGACGACGGGATTATTGTGGGCCGGGCAGCTTCAAGCCGACACCGGACCGCCTGTTCCGTAACGACGGAGATTTCCGGTTTACCGATGTAAGCATGGCGGCGGGCATCGACCCCGTCAGCGGCAAGGGGCTGGGCGTGACGGTGGCTGACTTCGACAGCGACGGCCGCGACGACGTCTATGTGGCCAACGACCAGTGGCCCAATCATCTGCTGCTGAACCGGGGCGGCGGCCACTTCGAGGAGACCGCCGTCATGGCGGGCAGCGCCTACAACGCCACTGGCGAAGTGGAGGCCAGCATGGGCGTGACCGCCGGCGATTTCGACGGCGACGGGGACCCGGATCTGTTCATGACCCACCTGCGCGGTGAGACCAACACCCTGTATCTGAATCAGGGCGACGGGCAATTCTTCGACGTCACCGACCGTTTTCAGCTTGGCGCCGTCAGCCGGCCTTATACCGGCTTCGGCACCGCCTGGTTCGATCTCGAGAACGACGGCGATCTGGACCTGTTTATCGCCAACGGGGCGGTGACCCTGGTGCGCGACGCGCCCGTGGGCGAACCCTACCCCTACCATGAACCAAATCAGCTGTTCCTGAATGATGGCGGCCGCTTCTCCGATGTGAGCCAGACTGCCGGTCCGGCCATGTCGGTGGCCGAGATCAGCCGCGGTGCCGCCTTCGGTGACGTGGACAACGACGGCGATACGGACATCCTGATCAGCAACAACTATGGTCCGGCGCGGCTGCTGTTGAACCGCGCCGCCGACCCGGCGCCGAGCCTGGTGGTCACGCTGGCGGGGACGGACTCGCCCCGGGACGGAACCGGAGCCACGCTGACTCTCGAACTGGAGGACGGCCGCAAGATCCGGCGCCGGGCCGGTAGCGACGGCAGCTACCTCAGCGCCGGTGATCCCCGGGTGATCTTCGGTCTGGCCGGCCTCGCCCGGCCGATCAGCCTGGCCGTGCGCTGGCCTTCCGG
>JASFJM010000125.1:0-7732 GCA_050122055.1 Gammaproteobacteria bacterium
AACAGCTGCTCGCGTTTCTCCTCCGGGAAGAAGTTGATGATGCGGTCCAGGGCCTGGTTGGCGCTGTTGGCATGCAGCGTGGCCAGGCACAGATGACCGGTCTCGGCGAACTGGATACCGTATTCCATGGTGTCGCGATCGCGGATCTCGCCGATCAGGATCACATCCGGTGCCTGGCGCAGGGTGTTCTTCAGCGCCACATGCCAGCCGTCGGTATCGACGCCGATCTCGCGCTGGGTCACGACGCAGCCCCGGTGCTCGTGGACGTATTCGATGGGATCCTCGATGGTGATGATGTGGCCGTGGGTCGAGGCATTGCGGTGGCCGACCATGGCCGCCAGGGTGGTGGACTTACCGGTACCGGTGCCGCCCACCAGGATCACCAGGCCGCGTTTCGCCATCACGATGTCCTTGAGGATCGGCGGCAGTTCGAGCTCCTCGATGGTGGGGATCTCGGTATTGATCGTCCGGCAGACACAACCCACCTGACCCTGCTGGATAAAGGCGCTTACCCGGAAACGCCCGATGTTGGGCGGCGCGATGGCGAAATTGCACTCTTTCTCGGCATCGAAGCCCTTGGTCTGCCGGTCGTTCATGATCGAACGCACCAGCACACTGCTCTGTTGCGGCGTAAGGGGGGTGTCGGTGACCGGCCTGATCTCGCCGTCGACCTTGATCGCGGGCGGGAATCCGGCGGTGATGAACAGGTCCGAACCGTCGACCTTCACCATCCGCCGCAGGAAGTCCTGCATCAATCTGATCGCCTGGTCTCTGTTCATATCGATCTCCTGGGATCGCTGTTCCGGTCTCTTGCGCCACCGCTCTCGCGCCCCGGCATCGGCGCGATCGGCGGTCCAGGACCTAGAACGAGTCCTTGTTGGCCGCCTTGTAACGAGCCTCTTCGCGACTGACGACGCCCTTCGCCAGAAGGTCCTGCAGGCACTGATCCAGGGTCTGCATACCCGCTGCCTGCCCAGTCTGGATGGCGGAATACATCTGCGCAATCTTGCCTTCCCGGATCAGGTTCCGGATCGCGGCCGTGCCGATCATGATCTCGTGGGCAGCGACGCGGCCGCCGCCATTCTTCTTCAGCAGCGACTGCGAGATCACGGCCCGGAGCGACTCGGAGAGCATCGAGCGCACCATGTCCTTTTCGCCCGCCGGGAAGACGTCGACGATCCGGTCGATGGTCTTGGCGGCGGAGCTGGTGTGGAGGGTGCCGAACACCAGATGGCCGGTCTCGGCCGCGGTCAGCGCCAGCCGGATGGTCTCCAGATCGCGCATCTCGCCGACCAGGATCACGTCCGGGTCCTCACGAAGCGCAGAACGCAGCGCTTCGGCGAATCCCAGGGTGTCCCGGTGGACCTCTCGCTGATTGATCAGGCTGCGCTGGCTCTCGTGGACGAACTCGATCGGATCCTCGATGGTCAGGATATGATCCGGACGATGATTGTTGATGTAATCGACCATAGCCGCCAGGGTGGTCGACTTGCCCGATCCGGTCGGGCCGGTGACCAGCACGATCCCCCGCGGATACATGGAGATATCCTTGAAGATCTTCGGTGCGCCCAGCTGCTCCAGCGTCAGTATCTCGGTGGGGATGGTGCGGAAGACCGCGCCCGCGCCGCGAGCCTGATTGAAGGCGTTGACCCTGAAACGCGCAAGATCCGGGATCTCGAAGGAAAAATCGGTCTCGAAATACTCCTCGAACGCCTTGCGCTGCTTGTCGTTCATGATGTCGTAGATCATGCTGTGCACTTCCTTGTGCGGAAGCGGCGGCATATTGATGCGCTTGACGTCGCCGTCGACCCGGATCATCGGCGGGACACCCGCAGACAGATGCAGGTCCGAGGCGTTATTCTTCACCGCAAATGCGAGAAGCTGGTCGATCTCTACGGGCATACGTACTCCATGTATTGCGCGGCGGCTCCTGCCTGCCGGCCTCGCCGGCGGCGCTCGACTGGCCAAGAGTATAGCGAAGGGCGCCCGGGCAAAACATGACAGACTTCTCAGTCAGGCTGGGGCGGGTTCTGGAACGGATCGAGGCGGCCTGTTCCCGACACCATCGGGATCCCGATGAGCTGCGCCTGGTGGCGGTCAGCAAACGCCACCCGGTGGCGGCCGTCATGGAGGCGATGGCGGCCGGGCAGCGGGATTTCGGCGAGAACTTCATCCAGGAGGGCATCGGCAAGATCGAGGCCACCGCCGATCGCGAGGCGCGCTGGCATTTTATCGGCCACCTGCAGAGCAACAAAAGCCGCCAGGCCGCCATGCATTTCGACTGGGTACAGACTATCGACCGGCTGCGCATCGCCCGCCGCCTCAGCGGACAGCGCCCGCACCATGCCGGCGATCTCCAGGTCTGCATCCAGGTCCGGGTCGGCGACGAGCCAGGCAAGTCCGGCGTGGCCCCGGAAGATCTCGAGCCGCTGGCCGACGGTATATTGGAGCTGCCCCGCCTCAAATTACGCGGACTGATGGCGATCCCTCCTCCGACCGGCGATGTCGACACCCAGCGCCGCCAGTTCGCCGAACTCAGGACAGCATTCGAGCGGCTCCAGGCCCGGGGCCTCGGTCTGGACACGCTGTCCATGGGTATGTCCGACGATCTGGAGGCGGCGGTGGCCGAGGGCAGTACCATGCTGCGGATCGGCACCGCCCTGTTCGGCCCGCGCCCGGGGGCCGGCGGCGGGGGACTGGAGAGTGCTTCACGCGACGGATATGCTTGACTCACCGAGTCTTCATTCCTCGACAACTACCATGCGCAACACAAGAATCTGCTTTATCGGCGGCGGCAATATGGCCAGCAGCCTGGTCGGCGGTCTGCTGGCGGACGGCTATCCGGCCGACCGGCTGATCGTGGCCGAACCCGAGGCCGGACAGCGCGAACGCCTGCGCTCGAGCTTCGGTATCCGGGTGAGTCAGGACAATGCCCAGGCCGCCGCCGACGCCGATGTGGTCGTGCTGGCGGTCAAACCCCAGCGTATGGCCGGAGCTGCCGCCGCCATCGGCCCTCTGTCTCCCGCGCCCCTGTTCCTGACCGTAGCGGCCGGTGTCCGCATCGGCGATCTGCGCCGCTGGCTGGGCACCGATGGCGCCATCGTGCGCGGCATGCCGAACACACCGGCCTTGCTCGGCGCCGGTGTCACGGCCCTGTTCGCGGGCGGTGACGTCGATCCGGCCGACCGGGAGCTTGCGGAGGGCATCCTGCGGGCGGTCGGCGCGGTGGTCTGGATCGACGATGAGGCCCTGATGGACGCTGTGACCGCACTCTCGGGCAGCGGCCCGGCCTATTTTTTCCTGCTGATGGAGATCATGGCCGCCACCGGGGTGGAGATGGGCCTGAGCACGGAATCAGCCCGATTGCTGACCCAGGAGACCGCCATCGGCGCCGCGCGGATGGCGCTGGAGGCGGACGTCGAGGTGGCCGAGTTGCGGCGCCGGGTCACCTCACCGGGCGGCACCACCGAGGCCGCCATGCAATCCATGCACGATTCGGATCTGACCGCGGTCGTGCGCCGGGCGATCCTCTCGGCCAGGGACCGTTCCCGGACCCTGGCGGACGAAGTCGGGACCGGATAAGGGCGGAGACATCATGAGCGCGCCACTGTTGTTCATCGTCGAGACGCTGTTCGATCTGTACGTCCTGTGCTTCATCCTGCGCCTGGTGATGCAGATGACCCGGGCGGATTTCCACAACCCCCTGTCCCAGTTCATCGTCCGCGTGACCAATCCCCTGCTGGTGCCGCTGCGCAAGCTGGTGCCCGGATACCGGGGCCTGGACGTAGCGGCGGTGCTGCTGATCCTGATCCTGGAGCTCATCGCCACCGCGGCGCTGTTTCCCCTCAAGACCGGCATGAGCCCGAACCCGGCGACACTGATCTACTTCGCCCTGTTGCGGACCCTGGTGACGGTGATCCGGCTGTATTTCTTCGCCATCCTGATCTACGCCATCCTCAGTTTTGTCAGTCCCGGGACCTACAATCCCCTGAGCAGCGTACTGGCGAGCATCTGCGAACCGGTCCTCAAGCCCGTCCGACGGGTGATCCCGCCGATCGGCGGGATAGACCTTTCACCCCTGTTCCTGCTGATCGGGCTGCAGGCCCTGCTGATGGCCATCCCGATGCCGGCGGTGCTCGTCTGAACCCGCAATCGCCGGCACGCTGGCGCGATCAGGTGCTCGTATGCCGTCTCCGGGTGCGGCCGTCCGGCGGTCGCGACGGGTTTGTCGGGCGGATCGGCGACCGGCTCAGGATCCGGGTCTCTGCGCCCCCGGTCGAAGGCAAGGCCAATGCCGCGCTGGTGCGCTTCCTCGCCAGGCAGTGTCGGGTCACCCGGTCCCGGGTCCGGGTAGTGGCCGGGGAGTCCGATCGCGACAAAGTCGTCGAGATCGACCGTCCGTCGATCGTGCCCGGGGAAATCCTGTCATGCATGGGTTCATCCGCACAAGAATAGGCTATAGTTAGCGTGTTGCGCGGCTCGCGCAGCGCAATTTCGGGGAGACCGGGCCAGATGACAAGAGCCGCACACGTCAGAATTCTGCTGGCCGTCCTGGCGACGCTGCTGGGCGCGGGCTGCGGCCCGTCGGGCGGGGGCGACGAGCGGGCGCCGGCGGCGCGCGAGATCACGCGGGAGAATTTTGTCGAGGCCGGTGAGTATGTCGTCCATTTCAATGCCCTGGCCACCGAGATGCTGCCGGCGGAAGTGGCCCGGGCCTATGGCATCGTCCGCAGCGACAGCAGGGCAATGCTCAATGTCAGCGTCATCCGGAAAGAGCCGGGTACAATCGGCAAATCCGTAGGGGCGGAAGTAAAGGTCAACGCCAGCAATCTGACTGGCCAATTGAAGAGCGTGACCCTGCGGAAGATCGATGAAGGCGAAGCGATCTACTATATTGGTGAGGTACCGGTCGCAAACAGGGAGACCCTGATATTCGACATCCAGGTGACGCCGGAGGGAGAGCAAGACCCGGTCGTCGTCAAGTTTCGACAGCAGTTCTACACAGACTGACATTTGGGGGTAGACTCCAGCTATTCAGAACCGTGGCTCGATCGGTTCGACGCCCGATCCGGCGACTCCATGAATTGTGGTAATTTCGAGCGACACACATCCTGCAACGCTGAACTAAAGGAACCAGGGGGAAAAATATGGCTGCAACGAAGAAGCGGGCGAGCAAGAAGAAAGCTGCTTCGACTCCGAAGGCGCCCACCAAGAGCCAGATCATCAGTCAGATTTCTGACGACACCGGGCTGACCCGCAAGGACGTCGGCGCGGTATTCGAGTCGCTCAATGGGGTCATCAAGAAGAGCCTCGGACGCCGTGGCGCCGGGGAATTCACGATGCCGGGTCTGATGAAGATCAGGGTAGTGAAGAAGCCGGCCACCAAGGCGCGCAAGGGCATCAACCCCTTCACCGGCGAGGAGATGGTGTTCAAGGCCAAGCCCGCCCGCAAGGCGGTCAAAGTGCTGGCACTCAAGGGCCTTAAAGATATGGTCTGAACAGCTGCTTTCCAGGCTGGAGACGACGCCCGGACCGGAGACGGCCCGGGCGTTTTTATTCCTCGACCCTGTCGCCGGCAGCCCGGATCATGCGATCGCGGATGCGCACATAATCGGCCCGGCGCAGGTAGATGAGATCGGCGATCTTGTCCAGCAGATGCCGCTCGTGCTTGTCGAAATGACGGTCGGCCAGGGCTACCTCCAGGAGCATCTCGATCAATCTGTGCTTCTGCGGTTCGCTGAGATTCTCGTGGATAGCGCGAGTGTAGTGCTGCAGTGAGACCATTTCGTCGGCGCGCGCCCCGGCCCGACCCATCAGATCCTCCGCCTCGTCCCGCTCCAGCTGGAAATGACGGCCGAGGATCCCCTTCAGGGCATCGGCTTCTTCCGGGCCGTCGACGAAGTCCGCGCGACTCATCTCGACCAGCAGTACCGCCATGGCCAGACGCAGGTCGTGCTCGCTGGCGGCGCCAGCATCATCCTCTCCTTCGACCGCGAACGTGGTCTCCAGAAAATTCATCACCGCTTTCAGCACCTGTTTTCCTCCTCGGGAGCGCGCGGCTCCAGGAATTCCGTGGCCACCCCCCGCAGCACCGTGAGACGGCCGTGAAAAAAATGATCCGTGTCGGCCAGCAGGCACAGATCCGGCGCCGGGTCCAGCGTGGCGGCCCAGGCCTCCACCGCCGCGGCATCCACCAGTTCGTCGTCCTCACCCTGGATAATGAGCCAGGGACAGCGCGGCAGCGGCAGCGCCCCCATGTCGAAACGATTCAGCGGCGGCGCGACGGTGAGAAGCCGGGCCGGCGCCACGTCTGCGGCGATGGAAAGCGCCACGAAAGCGCCGAACGAGAAGCCGCCCAGCCACAGGGCAGCGTCCGGCCAGCGCGCCCGGCTCCAGTCGACCACCGTCCGTGCGTCCATGGCTTCGCCGGCGCCTTCCCCGTAGGCGCCTTCGCTGCTGCCGACTCCGCGAAAATTGAAACGCACCGCAGGGTGACCCAGCTGCACGGTCGTCCGGGCCAGGGTATGCACGACCTTGTTGTTCATGGTGCCATGGTAGAGGGGGTGGGGATGGCAGATGACCGCCACTGCCGCCGCGGTCTCGTGGATCGGGTGGTCCACGACGACCTCGATGCGGCCGGCCGGGCCCGGAATCTCGGCAGTTTCCTGCCGCGCACCCCGCATTACAGCCCGGCCTCCGCCGCATCCTCCTCCAGGGGTGCGGGCGCGGCGGGCGCGGCGGGCTCCGGCTGGCGCGGCGGACCGAAGCTCACCAGCGTGTCGCCGGCTTCCGGCTCCACTTCCTGTTGCGGGGACAGGAACAGGGACCCCCCGTCCGGTTTCAACAACAACACCTGCAGCGCGCGGCTGTCGGCATCGCCGAGGAATTCGCTATACGTGTAGCTGTCAGTCAATCTGGTCCGGGAAAACTGCCAGCCGTCCACGTGATGACGCCAGAGATTCTCGTATTCCGCCGACTCGGCGAAGGCGATCATGCCGCGGAGGCCTATGGCGACGCCCCTGGGATCGTCCTCTCCGGCGGCGCCCATGGGCAGCTGGAATACCCGGTCCCGCCCGATCTCGGGCGCCATCGCGGTACAGACCAGGGCGTTATAGGCATCGTTATCGGTAGCGGCCAGGACCATCCGCACGTGGCTCAACTCTACCGACTCGTCGGCGAAGTCCGACAGGATCTCGCCGTAGAACACCGGCAACCCGGCCAGCCGGGCCGCCCGCAGCTTGTGCCAGGAGCTGTCCACCATCAGCACCTTGACGTCCAGGCCCTGCAGCGTCCTGCCGAGTTCGACGCTCCAGGGTGAAGCTCCGACGATGAGAACGCTGTCCCTGGCCGGCGAAGACAGCCCCAGGCGCCGCGCCAGCCAGCCCATGCTGAGGCCGTGAGCCAGCACGGTGGCGAAGATGACGCCAAAGGTCAGGGGCAACAGGGCTTCGGCGCCGGTGAAATCGCGCTGGGCCATGGCGGGGCCCATCACACCGGCGGTGGCCGCCGCGACGATACCCCGGGGCGCGATCCACGACAGGAATATCCGGTCCCGGAAATCCATGCCGGCGCCGATGGTCGCCAGCATGACGGCGACCGGACGTACCAGGAACAGGATGGCCGCGATCAGCAGCAATCCCCGGACATCCACGCTTTCGATCACCACCGGATCCAGGGTCGCCGTCAACAACACGAACACCACCGACACGAGCATCACGGTGATGTACTCCTT
>JASFJM010000126.1:0-7706 GCA_050122055.1 Gammaproteobacteria bacterium
GCCAGCCTGAAACAGGGCGTGGGTGCCGACCACCACGCCGGCGCCGCCGGACCCGATCGCCTCCAGTGCCGCACGCCGATCTGCCGCCCCCAGGCGGCCGGTCAGCGTGCTGACCTTTATCCCCATCGGCTCCAGCCAGCTGCTGAAATTTCGCTGATGCTGTTCGGCCAGGAGCTCCGTCGGCGCCATGATGGCCGCCTGGGCTCCCGCCTCCACGGTCCTGACCGCAGCGGCGGCGGCCACGACCGTCTTGCCGGACCCCACGTCCCCCTGCACCAGACGCAACATGGGACGTGCGGCGGCTATATCGGCGAGGATCTCATCCAGCACCCGTCGTTGCGCGCCGGTCAGCTCGAACGGCAATGCTGCCAGGAACCGAGCCAGGCCGCGGCCGCCGCCCGCCAGCTCCGGCGCCCGATGCTCACGGACCTGCCGCCGCAGCAGTCGCAGGCTGAGCTGATGGGCCAACAGCTCTTCGAAGGCCAGCCGCTGCTGGCAAGGGTGCATGCCCTGTTCGAGCAGCGCCAGGTCCGCTTCCGGCGGCGGATGATGCACGTAGCGCAGCGCGTCGATCAGAGACGGCAGGCCCAGGTCGGAGAGCCTCTCCCTCGGGATCAGATCGGCGGGGGGCTGCGCGTCGAGGCGGGCCAGAGCCGCCTCCACGAGACGGCGGACCCGCCGCTGCTGCAAGCCCTCGGTGCCCGGGTAGATTGGCGTCAGCGTCTCGTCCAGGGGCAAGGCCTCGCTCTCGGCGAGACGGCGATACTCCGGGTGCACCATCTCCAGCCCGGATGGCCCCAGGCGCACCTCGCCAAAACAGCGCATGCGCGTGCCGCGGCGCAGGCCGGCCGCCTGGGCGCGGCTGAAATAGAAGAACCGCAACAGGATGGAGCCGGTACCGTCCGCCAGCTGACACAGCAGCATGCGGCGCTTCCGGAATACCACTTCGCTGAGTTCGATCTCCCCTTCGATGGTCACCCGCATGCCCGGCCGCAGCGCGCCCATATCCACCAGCCGGGTGCGGTCTTCGTACCGCAGGGGCAACAGGAACAGAAGGTCCTGGACGGTCCTCACCGACAGCCGCGCCAGCTTTTCGGCCAGGGCGGGGCCGACACCGCTCAGCGCAGTGACCGGTTCAGGCGCGACCTCGGCGGGGACAGGCTGATCGGGGGAGGACAAGGGTTGAGGTCAGGGTCTGAGGATGGCGTCGACCTCGACCTGAGCGCCTTTCGGCAGGGCCGCGACCTGCACCGCGGCCCGGGCCGGGTAAGGCTCGCTGAAATACTCCGCCATGACCTCGTTGACGGCGGCGAAGTCGCCCAGGTCGACCAGATAGACCGTGAGCTTCACCGCATCTTCGAGCCCCGCGCCGGCGGCTTCGGCGACGGCGGCCAGGTTGTCGAATACCCGCCGGATCTGATCGCGGATGTCACCGGCCACCAGGGTCATGGAGGCCGGCTCCAGCGGGATCTGCCCCGACAGATAGATAGTGCCGTCTGCCTCGATGGCCTGGGAGTAGGTGCCGATGGCTCCGGGGGCTCGATCGGTTGCGACGGGGCGGCGTGCCATGGAGGCCTCCTTCAGAAATGAATCCGGATCAGGTGCTGGTGCGCTGGACCCGCATGACATCCGGCATGGAGTTGATGCTCCTCAGCACACGGTCCAGGTGTTTGGTGTCCCGGACCTGCAGCTGGAAGGTGAGAGATGAGGCGTCGCCGTCGCGCTCCACCACCGAGACATGCTCGATGTTGGTGTTGGTGGCCGAGATATTCGCCGCAACCGCGGCCAGGACGCCGAGACGATTCCTCACTTCGGCCCGGATCTCCACCACGAAGGTGCGCTCCAGGTTCTCTTCCCATTCGACCGGGATCCACTTGTCGGGCTGTTTGCGGAACTCGGCCAGATTGCCGCAGCCTTCACGATGGATGACGAGGCCGCGGCCGGCGCTCAGATAACCGAAGATGGTATCGCCCGGCAGCGGATGGCAGCAGCGTCCGTAGCTCACCACCATGCCCTCGGTGCCAGCGATGGTCAGCGGCGTGGCATCGCCCTCAGCATGGTCCGGCGCATCGCCCGGGACCAATCGTCTTGCCACCAGCGTCGCCATCCGTTCGCCCAGTCCGATCTGTTCGAACAGGGCCTCGCGGCCATCGAGCCCGAGCTGTTCCAGCGCCGCCGCCAGCGTCTTGCGCGGTATCTTGCGTACGCTGAGGGAATACTCTCGCAGCGCGTTATCCAGCAGCCTGCGGCCCAGATCCTGGGCTTCGCCCCGGCGCAGGTTCTTTAGATAGTTGCGGATCGCAGCCCGGGCCTTGGCGGTGACCACAAAATTGACCCAGGCCGGATTCGGGTTCGCGTTTTTCGAGGTGATGATCTGTACGCTCTGTCCGTTCTTGAGCGGCGTGCGCAGCGGCACCGGCCGCCGGTCGACCCTTGCGGCGACGCAGCGATTGCCGATCGCGGTGTGGACCGAGTAGGCGAAATCGACGCAGGTCGCGCCTCGCGGGAGCCGCAGGATGTCGCCCTTGGGCGTAAACACATAGACCTTGTCCGGGAACAGGTCGATCTTTACGCTCTCGAGGAACTCCTCGGAGCTGCCACCCTCCTGCATCTCCACCAGCTGTTGCAGCCACTCCCGGGCACGCGCCTGGGGCGCCGAACCCAGGCGGTCGCCGGACTTGTAAAGCCAGTGGGCGGCGATGCCGGATTCGGCGATGCGGTCCATGTCCTCGGTGCGGATCTGCACCTCAACCGGCACGCCGCCGGGCCCGAACAAGGTCGTGTGCAGCGACTGATAGCCGTTGACCCGGGGGATCGCGATGTAGTCCTTGAAGCGGCCGGGCATGGGCTTGAAACACTTGTGCACCAGGCCCAGGGCACGATAACAGTTGTCCACCGTGTCGACGACGATGCGGATGCCGTAGACGTCGGCGATCTCGGTCAGAGAGCGGTGCTTGTCCCGCATCTTGCGGTAGATGCTGTAGAGGTGCTTTTCCCTGGCCTGTACCTGATTGCGGATCTGCACCCGCTTCAACGACTCTTCGAAGCGCTTGGTAATCTTGCCCAGAATCTGGCGCTGGGCCCGGCCGCGCCGCAAGGATCGTTCGAGCACCCTGTAGCGATAGGGATAGAGGGCGCGGAACCCCAGGTCTTCCAGCTCGAGCTTGATGCTGTTGATGCCCAGGCGGATGGCGATGGGCGCGTAGATATCGAGGGTTTCGCGCGCGATCCGGCGGCGTTTCTCCACGGGCATCACCCAGAGGGTGCGCATGTTGTGGGTGCGGTCAGCGAGCTTGACCAGGATCACGCGGATGTCACCGACCATGGCCAGCAGCATCTTGCGGAAGCTCTCCGCCTGCGCCTCGGCGCGGCTGCGGAATTCGATCTGATCCAGTTTGCTGACGGCGTCGACCAGTTCCGCGACTTCGTCACCGAAGCGCTCGGCCAGCTGGTCCTTGCTGGCGCCGGTGTCCTCGATGACGTCGTGTAGCAGGGACGCCATCAGGGTCTGTGCGTCGAGCCGCAGATCCGCGAGGATGCCGGCCACGGCCACCGGGTGGGAGATGTAAGGCTCGCCGGTCTTGCGACTCTGGCCGCGATGGGCCTCCTCGGCGAAATGATAGGCGTCGAGGACCATGGCCACCTGCTCCGGCGTCAGGTAGGCCTCGATCTTCTTCAGCAGTTGATCCAGCCCTATGGCCCGCTTCCTGTTCGGCAATCTGGCCAGGATGGAAGCGGCGTAGTCCATAACGGGCTAGTGAGCAGGCGTCGGGTCAGTCCCCCAAGGGTGGGATCGGCCGAGGACTCAGTTCCTCCTCGGCAGCCATCGCGTCTTCGAGCGAGGGCTCTACCACTCGATCCGGTTCCTTGAGGATTTCCGGCGTCACATTTCCGGCGGCGATTTCACGCAGCGCCATGACCGTGGGCTTGTCGTTTTCCCACTCCAGTTCCGTGGGGGCACCGTTGGAGAGCTGGCGAGCGCGCTTGGAGGCGACCAGCACCAGTTCGAACAGGTTTTCCACGTTCTGCATGCAATCTTCTACGGTGATCCTTGCCATTGATTCGGTGTCTCTCGGTTTCGGGACGCTCGTTTTACGGGCGCAGTCTTCAAATTCTACGGAAAAGCAGGAGCTTGCGCCATAAGGAGGGCGATCCGCCCGGCCTGCTCCGGGTCGCTGGTGCGGCTCGATTCCGCCTCGCCTGCCAGGATCCCCACCAGCTCAGCCACCGCTGTGTCGAAATCATCATTGATGACAGCGTAATCGAATTCATCCCAATGGGACATATCCGCGTGAGCATCCCGCAGCCGGCGGCTGATGGTGGCATCGCTGTCCGTGCTCCGGCCGCGCAGCCGCCGCTCCAGCTCTACCGCCGACGGCGGCAGGATAAAGATGCTCAGGCAGTCGGGCATGACGGCGCGGATCTGCCGGGCGCCCTGCCAGTCGATCTCCAGCAGTACGTCGCGTCCCCGGGCCATCAGTTCTTCGACCTGGGACCTGCTGGTTCCGTAAAGATTGTCGAATACACGCGCGTGCTCCAGGAACTCGCCCGCCGCCACCATCTCCCTGAATTCGCGCTCGGTGACGAAGAAATAGTCGCTGCCGTCCTGCTCGCCGCGTCGCGGCGGCCGGGTGGTGAAGGAGGTCGAGAAGCGGGTATTGGGGTCGCTGGCCAGCAGCGCGCGCACCAGTGAGGTCTTGCCAGCGCCCGAGGGCGCGGAGATCACGATCAGCCTCCCGCGGGCGGGCTGGCCGCCGGACCCTTCAGCGCTTGCGGCGTTCATCCCCGGCCTCACTCCACATTCTGTATCTGCTCCCGCATCTGCTCGATCAGGACCTTGAGTTCCACGCCGATGCGGGTGGTATCCAGGGATTGTGACTTGGACGCCAGGGTATTGGCCTCGCGGTTGAATTCCTGCATCAGAAAGTCCAGCCGGCGGCCGACCGCCTCATCCACTCCGAGGATTCTGCGGACTTCCGCCACGTGGCTGTCCAGACGATCCAGTTCCTCATCCACGTCCATCTTCTGGGCCTGAAGTACCAGCTCCTGCTCCAGCCGGTCTTCGTCCGGCTCGAGTTCGAGTCTGCCGATGCGGTCCAGCAGACGCTGGCGGAGCTGCTCCCGGATCCGGGGCAGGACGGCTCGCGCGTCCCCGACCAGCGCCGATACGCTCTCGCAGCGCTCGCTTAACATAATCTCGATCCGTTCACCTTCCCGCCGGCGCGCCTCGCGCAGGTCCAGCAGAGTCCCGTCCAGCAGTTCGGCCGCGGCCGCCTGGGCAGGTTCGGTATCGCGCTGCCGTTCCTCCACCACCCCCGGCCAGCGCAGCATGTCCAGAGGGCTGACCGGGGCGCAGCCGCCCACATGCTCCGCAACGGTGGTCATCGCCTGCTCGAGCTGCCTCAGTACAGGCATGCGTAGCTGCAGACCACGGTCATCTTCCTCACTCCAGCGCAGGCGTAGCGAGCACTCGATCTTGCCTCGTTTCACATGCCGGGAGACCCGCTGGCGGAAATCCGCCTCCAGATGACGCAGTTCCTCCGGCAGCCGCCAGCTGACTTCCAGGTACCGGTGGTTGACGGACCGGATCTCCCAGGCCAGGGATCCCCACTCCCAGCGCTCCTCTCTGCGCGCGAAACCGGTCATGCTGTGGATCATGGTGTGACTGACCTCTTGGGTTTGGTGGCGAGGGGCCTCGATGCGCGCCGCGCCACCTCGGCTTATACTCTGCCCCGCAGCGGCAAGGCCGCGTAGTCTAGCAAAAGCCAAAGGACCCGGATTGCGTTACGAAACAGCCGAATTGAGCCTGATCGGGGATCGGGATCAAAATCAGGACCGGGTGCTGGTGGCGGAGAATGAGACCGGCTGCATCCTGGCCGTGCTGGATGGCATGGGCGGACACGCCGAGGGCGAGCGTGCCGCGGAAGTCGCCGTCGAGTCGATCCGGGAAGAATTCGCGGAGTCGCCGGATTCGATCAAGGATCCGACCGGCTTCCTCAATGGAGTGGTCCAGGCCGCTCATGAGGCGGTGGTCGCTATCGGCAGCGGCCTGTCCGTGGAGCACAAGCCACGGGCCACCTGCGCCGTGTGCCTGGTGCATCAGGGCCGGGCCTGGTGGGCCCACGTGGGCGACGCGCGGATCTACCTGCTCAGGAATGGTTCGGTAGTGGAACGCACTCGCGACCACAGCCACGTGGAGGTGCTCCTGCAGGAGGGACTGATCCTGCCGGAAGAGGTGACCGGGCACCCGATGCGGCATTACGTCGAGGCCTGTCTGGGCGGAGAATCGGCCTTGCCGGATCTGACCCTGCCGAATTTTCGTGGCTTGCAGACCGGCGATGTCCTGCTGGTCTGTTCCGATGGTCTGTGGTCCGGGCTGAGCGAGGATTACATAGGGACCTCGGTCGAGGCGTCGATGCCGGTGGCGGAATGGCTGGGTCAGCTGGCGGAGAAAGCTGTCGCGGCCAACGGACCCCATAGCGACAACACCACCGCTGCGGCGCTCCGGGTCTGCGCCAATTGATGCCCGCCGCGACCGGACCGGGACCTGCATGAGCAATGACACCCCTTTGCGGCCCAGCGGACGTCGCCCCGACCAGCTGCGGTCGGTAGGTTTCACGCGCCGCTATACCCGCCACGCTGAAGGATCCGTGCTGGTGGAGTTCGGCCATACCATCGTGCTCTGCACCGCCAGCGTGGACGAGCGGGTGCCCCAGTTTCTGCGCGGCACCGGCCGCGGTTGGGTCACGGCGGAGTACGGCATGCTCCCGCGCGCGACGCACACGCGCAGCGGCCGCGAGGCGGTGCGCGGCAAGCAGGGCGGGCGGACCCAGGAGATCCAGCGGCTGATCGGCCGCTCGCTGCGCGCCGTGACTGATCTCAGCGCGCTCGGTGAGATGACGGTCACGCTGGATTGCGATGTGCTCCAGGCGGACGGCGGGACCCGGACGGCTTCGATCACCGGCGCCTACGTGGCGCTGGTCGACGCGGTCCGGGCGATCCGAAGTCGGGGCCGACTGCGTGCCGATCCGATCCACGGCCAGGTGGCCGCGGTATCGGTCGGCATCTACAAGGGAGAGCCGGTACTCGACCTGGATTATGCGGAGGATTCGGAAGCCGAGACGGATATGAATGTCGTCATGAACGAAGCGGGCGCCTTCATCGAGGTCCAGGGCACGGCCGAAGGTCACGCCTTCCGCCGCGAGGAGCTGGACCAGATGCTGGGGCTGGCCGCCGCCGGCACCCGGGAGCTGATCGGCCTGCAGCGAGAGGCGCTGGCCGACGACACCGGATCATGAGCCGCGACCGCTGTTTCGTGCTGGCTTCTTCCAATGCCGGCAAGTTGAGGGAATTGAACGCGCTGCTTGAAGACAGCGGCATCCGTCTGCGGCCGCAGTCGGAGTTCAGTCTGCAAGCGGTGGAAGAGACCGGCCTCACTTTCGTCGAAAATGCATTGCTCAAGGCGCGGGCGGCGACGGCCGGCAGCGGATTGCCTGCGATCGCGGACGATTCCGGACTCGAGGTGGACGCCCTGGACGGGGAGCCCGGCATCCGTTCGGCGCGCTTCGCCGGTCGCCAGTGTGACGACCAGGCGAACAACGCGCTGTTACTCGAGCGACTGGCCGGATTGCCGGCCGCGCAGCGCTCGGCCCGATTCCGCTGTGTGATCGTCAGTCTGGCCCACCCCGCCGATCCCGCGCCCCTTA
>JASFJM010000127.1:0-7627 GCA_050122055.1 Gammaproteobacteria bacterium
TTGGCAACACCAATATCTCACTGGCCGAGGAAGGCTGTTATCAGTTCGAACTGGATACGACAGATCCCGATGCGCCGGTGCTGACCGTGACCCGGATCAAGGACAGCTGTGGCGTCGAGGACCAGGGTCTCGACAATGCCGACGCCTACGGCGTGGAGATGTTCGCCCGCGGAGGATTTACCGACTGGAATGCGCTACCTGGCGCGAAATTCATCAATTTCGGCGGTGATCAGTATCAGGCGGAACTCCCGATCGCGGCCGGCGATTACGGCTTCAAGGTGGCCGACGCCGACTGGAGCGTGGAATTCACCAACGAGGTGGACCCGGTGGTCCTCAACGCACCGCTGATCCTGGGCCCGGGAGGCGGTCTGGGTAACACCAACGTCTCTCTCGCCTCGGAGGCCTGCTACAACTTCACCCTCGATACCTCGGCACCGGCGGCACCGGTGCTGACGGTCAGCGTGACCGAGACCACCGGCGCGGCGCCGACGCTGATCGACAGGCTGGCGGCTCTGGCGGCTGCCCGCCAGGCTTATCCGGCCCTCAAGCGCGGCAGCACCGAGGTGCTCTACGACCCCTCAAAGGCCTGTTCGCCCCAGGACACCGGTAACGATCCGGCCGAGGCCTTCGGCGTAGCCATGTTCGCGCGAGGCGGCTTCAACGGCTGGGCGGATCCACCGCCGGCCAGCGACGGTTTTGCCAATCTCGGCAACAACATCTATGAGGCCCGGGTGGGAATGGGTGTCGATACCTTCGGCTACAAGATCGCGGCGGCCGACTGGTCGGTGGAGCGCTCTTACAACGACGGCGAGACGCCGCTGGATACCGAGGTCACGCTGGCCGTGCCCACAGGTGACGGCAGTATCACCATCGCCGAGGCCGGCTGCTATACCTGGACCATGGACGCTACCGACCCGGCAGCGCCGACCCTGGTAGTCAGCCAGCTGTTCGCCGGCAGCGGGACCGACGTGCTCGCCATCCAGCGTGACCTGGACGGGGAAGCCAGCGTGGTCGTGGTCCTGAACAACCAGGACAGTGACGTGGATCTGTCGAGTCTGGAGGGGGGTCTGCCGGTCGGCGATACCTTCGCCGACGGACCGGTCATCGAGATCACCGGCGCCGACAACGACCTTAACGTGGCCGGCGGCCGCCTGATCGGCACGGTCCCGGCCCGGACCACCTATCTGGTGAGCCAAGCCGCCGACTGAGCTAAAAGCGGGGGTCAAACAGGGCGCGCCGGGCTCCGGCGCGCCCTCTTCTTTTGCCTGTCACTCAGGCGCGGCACGAACGGGACACCCCCCGGCTTGTCGGGTACAGACTGCCGCCCCGATCGGCGCGCAGCTCAGGGCATGGGAGACAGCACCAGACGGTGCCGCTCTGGTCCGGGCAGGAATGCAGTCGGCCGGCCCTCGACCCAGGCCTGGTGACCGGCCCGGTAATACGGTGACAGCGGGTGACCGCTCTGGCCGGCCGGCATATGGAAGTAGGCCTCGGATTCCCGGCCCGGCGAGACCGCGAAGCGTTCCGAGGCGCCGAAATCCGGCGACTGTACCCGCGGCATCTGGGTGGCGCCAGCCAGGGCTTGCGCCGGCATGTCGAGCCATCTCGCGACCGGCCACAGGGCTGCACTGAGAGGATGCCGGATACGGGCCTGATTGCGTTCGCCCCAGGTGCGCTCGGACAGGCGCCCGGCTCCGGCCGTTGACTCCCGGGTCGCATCCACGGCAGCAAGGATCAGCGCCCGCCAGGATTCGAAGGCCGGATCCAGCAGATGCGGTGGCTCACGGGTCAGGAGCTGCCAGGCCGGCCCTTCAAATTGTCGCCCCAGACCGTAACGCAAACCCTCTTCGAAACCGAAGTCAGGCTCGACCTGACGGGCCTCTGCGGACAGGGACTCGAACAGCTGCCGGAGCAGACGCGCCCGGGTCTCGTAGACCAGTCGGAAACCCACGGCTTCCGGGTCGGCCCGGGGCAACCAGTCGACGAGCATCCTCCGGAACTCTGCCCTCGCCGGCTCCCCGGCTATCGCTTCCTGGTCCAGCACTTCCAGCAGCAGCTCGCGCCAGCGATGGTAGAACACGGCCCGGTCATCCAGCTGGATGGCCAGCATATCGTCCATATCCAGCAGCGGGCGCGAGACCAGTCCATCCCGGATCTGCCCGGCCCGCGCCCCCAGCGCATAACCGCCATCGCCAAGCAGTTCGAGGGATTCACCGTCCACGACGCGGGCATTGGCCGTCCAGATCCTGCCGCCGGGCGGGTCGACGATACGCGGGTATTCCGCCGGCGGCAGCCAGCCGGTCCAGCCGGTACCGGGCCGGCTCAGATCGGCCGGGCGCGTGGGATCATATCCCTGGCGGCGCGGGATCCTGCCCATGATGGTCCAGCCTATGGCCCCGTCGCGGTCCGCGACCACCATGTTCTGGGGTGGGTTGCCGGCCCGGTTGGCGACGTCCATGGCTTCGGCAACGGTGCCGGCCCGCTCCATCCTCAGCAGCTCCATGTTGACGGCCCCCGATTCGTGGGCCAGCCACAAGAGCGCTCGCTGGCGACCACGATGATCCGGTCCCAGGAGGGGTCCCCAGCGGGTCTCGCAGACCGATTCCGTCACCACCTCTCCGCCTCTGATGGAGATCATCTCGTCCACGCAGGAGATGAGCTCGCTGCCGCCGTCAACCAGATAGCGTCCGGGGTCGCCAGGATCCGTTTCGACCAGCGCCAGATCGGTCCAGTCGCCGTAACTGTTGGTAAAGCCCCAGGCCACATGGCCGTTGCTGCCGGCGATCATGACCGGGATCCCGGGTATGGTCACACCGGTCACCACCGAACCGGATCCAGCGGTCTCGAATTCCAGCCGCAGCCGGTAGAACGTATTCGGAACCCGCAGCGGAAGATGCATGTCGTTGGCGACCATGGCGGCGCCGGTGGCCGACACGCTGCCCGCCACCGCCCAGTTGTTGCTGCCCGGGAGCGGCGTCATCCGGACCGGCCGGGACACGGCGCCGGTGGCTGAACCCGGCAATGCCCGGCGCAGGTCGATCACATCGGGCCCGGGAATATCCGGCGTCGGCCAGACGTCGCCCTGGACGGGCGCATCCCAGGGCGTTCCGGCCGGGACCATGAAATCAACCAGTTCCGCCGGCAGCAGGTCGTACATCAGCCCCAGGGCCGCGTCCCGCTCACCCCTGGCATCATTCAGGGTCAGGAACATGGAATAGGCCACAAGCAGACTGTCCTCCGGGCGCCAGGGCTCGGGTTGGGCCTTGAGGACCAGATACTCGAACGGCCGGGCGCCGAGGGCCTCCAGACCCTGATTCACCCCGCGTGCATAGGCAGCCAGCAGCACGCGATCCGAATCCCCGCCGGTCGCCAGCGACGCCTCCGCACGGTGCCGGAATCGGTGGAGCCGGGTGCGCCGGTCGACGGGCACGGCGGCGGCGCCGAACAGAGCCGCCAGCTCGCCGGCGGCCTGGCGCCGCGCCAGATCCATCTGGAAAAATCGGTCCTGGGCATGGACGAACCCCGTGGCCTGGGCCAGATCGGAGCGCGTCCTGCCGCGCAGGGTGACCACGCCAAGCTCGTCCCGGGTCACGGTCACCGGCTGCCCGAGACCCGCCAGGGTCTGCTCCCCATCCAGCTGCGGCAGGCTGGCGCGCAGCGTCACCGACGCCGCTACGGTCAGCAATACCAGCAACAGCAGCGCGATCAGCGCCAAACGGGTGATGCGGGTCCGGGCCACCATGGTGGCCAACGTTAACAATCGCCGGACGGAGGCGGAACCCGCCGGTGCCGGATCAATCCGCAGACGGATCGATCACGGACAGGATCTTCATGGTGTTGGTGCCGCCGGAGACACCCATCTTCATGCCTTCGGTAAAGATCACCGTATCGCCGACCTCAACCAGGCCGCGCTCGATCAAGGCCCGACAGGCACCGCCGAAAGCCACTTCCGGTGCCGCGTCGCCCGGGTCGTAAGGGACCGAGTAGACGCCACGGTAGAGCGCCACCCTCCGGCGCGTGGTCACGTGGGGCGTGAGGGCATAGATCGGGATCCCTGAGCGGATCCGGGACATCCAGAGGGCGGTGGAGCCGGACTCCGTGAGGGCGACGATGGCTTGCACGGCCAGGTGGTTCGCCGTGTACATGGTCGCCATGGCCACCGCCTCATCGGTCCGGCTGAACACGTCGTCCATCCGGTGACGGGAATGGGTCGTAACCCGTTGCCGCTCGGCCGCCAGACACGCGTTGCGCATGGCCTGGACCGCGCGGACCGGGAACTTGCCGATGGCGGTCTCGGCCGACAGCATGACGGCGTCGGTGCCGTCCAGTACGGCGTTGGCCACGTCCGAGACCTCGGCCCGCGTCGGGATCGGCTCGTGGATCATGGACTCCATCATCTGGGTGGCGGTGATCACGACCCGGTTCATATCGCGGGCGACCCGGATAATGGATTTCTGAACCCCCGGGACCTCGGCATAGCCCAGCTCCACACCCAGATCCCCCCGGGCGACCATGATCACGTCGCTGGCCTCGGTCACTTCCTCGATATTGGCCACCGCCTCCGCCCGCTCGATCTTGGCGACCAGCAGTGCATTGCCGCCCGCCTCCCGCAGCAGGCGTCGCGCCTCCTCCATGTCCTTCCCATCCCGGGGGAAAGAGATGGCCAGATAGTCGACCCCGAGATCCACCGCCGTGCGCAGGTCGGCCCGGTCCTTGTCGGTAAGAGCCCGCGCCGACAGGCCGCCGCCGAGGCGGTTGATGCCCTTGTTGTCCGACAGCATCCCGCCCACATCGACGGTGCAGACCACCCGCGGGCCCTCCACGGCATCGACCGTCAGGGTGATGGCGCCGTCATTCAGCAACAGCACGTCGCCGGAAGAGACATCTTCCGGCAACTCCTTGTAGGTGACGCCCACGGCGTGACGATCGCCGGCATCCGCCGCCAGGGCAGCGTCCAGTACGAATCGATCGCCCTCTTCCAGGGTGACCGGACCGTCGCGGAATCGCTCGGTGCGGATCTTGGGACCCTGCAGATCACCCAGCACCGCCACGTCTTCGCCGACCCGGGCGGAGACTTCGTGGATCATCTCGACCCGATCTCGGTGATCCTCCGGGCTGCCGTGGGAGAAATTGATCCGCACCACATCGACGCCGGCCCGGAACAGGGATTCGAGCACGTCCGGGTCGTCGGTGGCGGGCCCGAGGGTGGCGACGATCTTGGTGCGCTTTTTCTTCTCTCTCACGGGGTCCCTCGCGTGGCTGGGCCTGGCTGTGATGTCGGGGATGACCGCTGCGCGGGGCTGCCGTCGCCCCTAGGCGGCGGCGCGCTCGGCGAGGATCGCCACGGCCGGCAGCGTCTTGCCCTCCAGAAATTCCAGGAAGGCGCCACCGCCGGTGGATATGTAAGAGACGCGGTCGGCGATCCCGAACTTGTCCAGCGCGGCCAGGGTGTCGCCCCCGCCGGCGATGGAAAACGCCTGACTGTCGGCAATGGCCTCTGCCAGCGCGCGGGTGCCGTCGGCGAAGGCGGGGAATTCGAACACCCCCACCGGCCCGTTCCAGACGATGGTGCCGGCCTGGCGGAGCAACTCTCCGTAGTGAGCTTCGGTCTCGGGCCCCACGTCCAGGATCATCTCGTCGGGGCCGACCCCGGCGGCCTGCCGCACGGTCGCGCTGGCGGTCTCGGCGAACTCCTCACCGACACGCACGTCGGTGGGCACGGGGATGGTCGCGCCCCCGGCCCGCGCCTTCTCCATCAGATCCGCCGCCGCCTGGACCAGATCCGGTTCATACAGGGACTTGCCGACGCCGTGGCCCTGGGCGGCGAGGAAGTTGTTGGCGATGCCGCCACCCACGATTAGCTGATCCACTTTCTCCACCAGGCGCTCCAGAACCGTGAGCTTGGTTGAGACCTTGGAACCGCCGACGATGGCGACCAGCGGCCGGGCGGGTTCGTCCAGCGCTCGCGACAGAGCCTCGAGTTCCCCCGTCAGCAGCGGCCCGGCGCAGGCGACCGGCGCGTAGCGCGCCACCCCGTGTGTGCTGGCCTGGGCGCGGTGCGCGGTGCCGAATGCATCCATCACGAAGATATCGCAAAGGGCCGCCATCCTTTTCGACAGGCCTTCGTCGTCCTTCTTCTCGCCCGGATTGAAGCGCACGTTTTCGCACAGCACGACCTGGCCGGGCTCGACCTGGACGCCGTCCAGCCACTCCGCCTCCAGCCGCACCGGCTGGCCGAGCAATGTCTCCAGGTGGGCAGCGACCGGGCCCAGCGAGAACTTCGGGTCGAACTCGCCCTCCACCGGTCGCCCCAGATGGGACATCAGCATCACCGCCGCGCCGGCCTCCGATGCCGCACGGATAGTGGGCAGCGCGGCGCGGATGCGGGCGTCGCTGGTGACCCTGCTGTCCCTGACCGGCACGTTGAGATCCTCCCGGATCAGCACGCGTTTGCCGGCAAGGTCCAGGTCCTGCATGCGCAGAATTTTCATGGGGCGCCCCCGGCCAGCGACTCAGGCGTTCATCAATGCGATCGTGGTATCCAGCATGCGGTTGGAGAAACCCCACTCGTTGTCATACCAGGAGCAGACCTTGACCAGGTTGCCTTCGGCGACGCGGGTCAGGTGGGATTCGTAGATGGAAGACCTCGGATCGTGGTTGAAATCGATGGAGACCAGCGGCCCGTCGTTGTAGCCGAGGATGTTCTTCAGCTCGCCCTCGGATGCCTTGCGCAGGATGCCGTTGATCTCGTCGGCGCTGGTCTCCCTTGCCGCCTCGAAGGTGAGATCGACCATGGACACGTTCGGGGTCGGCACGCGGATCGCGAAACCGTCCAGACGCCCGGCCAGTTCCGGCAGCACCAGACCCACTGCAGCGGCGGCACCGGTCTTGGTGGGGATCATCGACAGGGCCGTGGCGCGGGCCCGGCGCAGATCGCTGTGGTAGACGTCCAGCAGCTTCTGATCGTTGGTGTAGGAGTGGATGGTGGTCATCAGCCCCTTGACCACGCCGATCTCCTTGTTTAGCGGCGACACCAGCGGCGCCAGGCAGTTGGTGGTGCAGGAGGCATTCGAGATCACCGTGTCGCTGGACTTGAGTACCCCGTGATTGACGCCATAGACCACCGTGGCGTCCACATCCTTGCCGCCCGGCGCCGAGATGATCACCTTCTTTGCGCCACCGGACACGTGAGCCGAGGCGGCCTCCTTGGTGCGGAACAGACCGGTGCATTCGAGCACCACGTCCACACCCAGTTCCTTCCAGGGCAGCTTGGCCGGGTCGCGTTCCGCAAACACGCGCATGCGGTCACCATTGACGATAATGTCGTCGCCCTCCACCTCGACCGTGCCGGGGAACTTGCCATGGACCGAGTCGTAGCGGGTCAGGTGGGCATTGGTGTCGGAGTCGCCCAGATCGTTGATGGCGACGATGTCGATCTCGCCGGTCCGTCCCGACTCGTGGAGGGCCCGCACGATGCAGCGACCGATGCGACCATAACCGTTGATACCCACTTTGATAGCCATTAGATGCCCTCCTGAGCCAGACACGAGGCGACCCGCTCCGGACCGCGTATTACTGGAAGTCTAATCGAGTTCGGTGACAGTTTTCCGTATGTTCGCCACGGTGA
>JASFJM010000128.1:0-7614 GCA_050122055.1 Gammaproteobacteria bacterium
GGACGGGCGCCACCGGGCAGTCGAAACGGAGCACGGCCTCGTGGAAATACGGGCTGTCGAACATCGGCCTGACGCCCGGTATCTCGCTGAGGCGGCTCACGAGCCGCGAGGTGTTGGCCATCGAAGAGGCCGCGACCCGCTCCAGGCCTTCTGTCCCGAGAAGGCTCATGTGGATGGTGGCGGCGGTGACCATCAGGCCCTGGTTGGTGCAGATGTTCGAGGTGGCCTTGGAGCGCCGGATGTGCTGTTCCCGCGCCTGCAGGGTCAGCGTGAATCCCGGACGCCCCTCCAGGTCGACCGTGCGGCCGACGATACGGCCGGGCATCTGGCGGACGAACGCACTCTTGCAGGTCATGAAGCCGAAGTAGGGCCCGCCCGAAGACAGGGGCACGCCCAGCGGCTGGCCTTCGCCGCAGGCGACGTCGGCGCCCTTCCCGCCCCACTCGCCGGGCGGCTTGAGCAGGGCGAGGGATACGGGATTGACGACGGCGATGGCCAGGGCATCCCGGGCATGGGCCCAGTCGACCAGATCATCGACCTGTTCCAGGTTGCCGAGGAAATTCGGCTGCTGGATGACCAGTGCGGTGATGTCCTCGCCCTCGAACGCGGCCAGGGCAGCGTGATCCACCAGACCGGTGGCCGGATCCATGGGGATGGGCTCGAAGCGCAGCCCCTGGTTGCCGGCGATGGTACGGGCAACTTTCAGATAGACCGGGTTGACGGTACCCGCCACCAGGATACGGGCGCTGCGTGATTTGCGATTGGCGCGTACCGCCATCAGGGCCGCTTCTGCCATCGCCGAGGCGCCGTCGTAGAGTGAGGCGTTGGAAACGTCCAGCCCGGTCAGGCTCGACATCATGCTCTGGTATTCATAGATCAGCTGCAGCGTGCCCTGGCTGGCCTCCGCCTGATAAGGCGTGTAGGCGCTATAGAACTCGCCCCGGGTCGTGATCTCCCAGACCGCCGCAGGGATGTGGTGTTCGTAGGCGCCGGCTCCGATAAAGCAGAGCGCACCATGATCCTGGGCGGCGCGCCGATGCATCAGCCGCTCGATCGCCATCTCGCTCATGCCCGGCGGCACGTGCTCCAGCTCGGAGATCCGGAGCGACTCGGGGATCTCGTCGAACAGATCGTCGATGGCGTCCACGCCGATGGCCTCGAGCATGGCGCGGATGTCGTCTTCGTTATGGGGAATAAATGGCATGGTTCGGATCCCGTCTCGGCGCCGGGCTCAGCATGAGCCCGGTGTCTTCATTCATCCAGGGTTGCGGCGTAGGCCTCGGCGTCCATCAGGGCGTCCAGACCCGAATCGTCGTCGAGCCTGATCTTCATCAGCCAGCCATCGGCATAGGGCGACTCATTGACCTTCTCCGGCGCATCGGCGAGGCCCTCGTTGGCTTCGACGACTTCACCGTTGACGGGGCTGTAGACATCCGATGCCGCTTTCACCGATTCCACCACGGCGCAGGCGTCGCCCGCGCTGAGACTGCGGCCGGTCTCGGGCACTTCGACGAACACCAGGTCACCGAGGGCCGCCTGGGCGTGATCGGTGATGCCCATGGTCACGGTGCCGTCGCCGCCGTCGCGGACCCACTCGTGGGATTTGGTGTATTTCAGATCAGCAGGTGTGTCGCTCATTTCCCCGTTCCCCTCGCAGATAACACGGGTCCGGGACCCGTTGTATAGGCAAATACTAGCTAAATCCTCGGCTTGCCGTGACGCACGAACGGCGGCCGTACAACCCGCGCGGCCAGCCGGCGGCCCCGGATCACCACTTCACAGGCATCGCCCGTGGCGGCCGGCACCCGGGCCAGCCCGATCGAGCGGGCCAGGGTCGGCGAGAAAGTCCCGCTGGTCACCTCGCCCTCACCAGCGCCCTCTACGACCACCTGCTGATGACCGCGGAGCACGCCGCGGTCTTCCAGCAGCAGGCCGACCAGCTTGCGTCCGGCGCCATCGCGGCGCTGGGCCTCCAGGGCGTCGCGGCCGATAAACTGCCGGTCACCGGGCTCCCAGGCCACGGTCCAGCCGAGGGCGGATTCCAGCGGCGAGGTGGTCTCGTCCATGTCGCTGCCATAGAGGTTCATGCCCGCCTCGAGCCGCAGGGTATCCCTGGCCCCCAGACCGCAGGCACGGATGCCCGCCGTCGCCAGGCAGGCCCAGAGTTCGGCCGCGCGATCGCCGGGCAGGATGATCTCCCAGCCGTCCTCGCCCGTGTAACCGGTGCGGGCCACGAACAGGTCGCCGATGCTGGCGGCAAAAAACGGCTTCAGCGCCATGGCAGTGTCGCGACCGTCGGCAGGCAGACAGTTGACGGCCTTGTCACGAGCATTCGGGCCCTGGACCGCGATCATGGCCAGGCTCGGGCGCTCCTTTACCTCGACCCCGAATTCGACAGCGTGGCGCGAGATCCAGGCCATGTCCTTTTCCCGGGTGGCGGCATTGACCACCATCCGGTACCAGTCGTCACGCAGGTAGTAGGTGATGAGATCGTCGATCACACCGCCGGCTTCAGTCAGCATGCAGCTGTACAGAGCCCTGCCCGGCTCACCGAGCTTGCCGATGTCGTTGGCGAGCAGACGCTGGAGGAAAGCCGCCGTCCGGCTGCCGTGCAGATCGACCACGGTCATGTGAGAGACGTCGAACATGCCGGCGTCGTTGCGGACCGCGTGGTGTTCCTCGATCTGGGAACCGTAGTGGACCGGCATGTCCCAGCCGCCGAAGTCCACCATCCGCGCGCCCATGTTCACGTGGGCGTCGTAGAGCGGCGTTCTGTCTCCCATCTGCAAACTCCCGGATCCACGGGCCCACGCCGTCGCGACGGGCCCATTAAAAAAGAGCGACAGGACCCGCGTCCTGCCGCCCCTCTGTCCTGAAACCTGAGAGATTGAGCGCGGTGCCCAGGCACCGGCCGTACCCCTTCGGTGGGTCACACAGGCGACCGCTCTCCAGAGTCAACATGGTCCCGCCGTCTCGGTTGCCTGAGCGTTTCCGGGCGGGTTGCGCCTTCGGCGTCCTGCTGCACTGCGACAGGATCTCTCCCGCGGGACCAACTGGTTGAACCTCTGATGATAGCCCAAGCCCCGCTGGCGGACCAGCGGCCGGACTTGCCCGCACGCGGTGTGCGGACCAAACTGGCGCGCCTGAAAGATCCGCCGTCGCCCGCGGCGATAGAAGACAGAGAAATACCATGCGCACCCTCATCGCCCTGACCCTGTGCATCCTTGCCGCCGGCGCCGCGGCTGCGCAGACGCCGGAGTCGGCGGCTGCCAGCCTGCACAAGCTGTTCGAGTCCGACTGGGAACGCCGGCTGCAGGAGGAACCGACGCGGGCCTCGACCTTGGGGGTTCACCGCTATGACGATCGCTGGCCGGATCTGAGCAAGCCGGCGATGGCGCGCAGGCACCAGGCCGACCGGGCGGCGATGGCGGCCCTGCTGGAGATCGACCGGTCAGAGCTCGATGCCCTGGACCAGGTCAACTACGACCTGTTCCGGCGTAATCTGCAAAACCGCCTGGATATCCATCGATTCGGCCGGCAGCTCCCGGCGGCCGTGGCTCCCCATACGACGACAGCCTATTACTCGGCACCGGCGGACGACGGCAGCCGCGCCGGCTTCTATTACGTCAATCTCTACCAGCCGGAGACCCGGCCCAAGTACGAGATCGAAGTGTTGACGGTGCACGAAGCCATGCCGGGGCATCATCTGGAGAATGCGTTGACCATGGAGCTCGGCCAGCTCCCGGATTTCCGCCGGCACGACTATCTCACGGCATTCAGCGAAGGCTGGGCGCTCTACACCGAGAGCCTGGGCGCAGATCTCGGCCTGTATCGGGATCCGTATTCCAAATTCGGCCAGCTGACCTACGAGATGTGGCGCGCGGTGCGCCTGGTCGTGGACACCGGCATCCACGCCTTCGGCTGGGAGCGTCAGCGGGCGATCGATTTCTTCAAGGCCAACGCCGCCAAGACCGAACCGGACATCATCAATGAAGTGGACCGCTATATCAGCTGGCCCGGGCAGGCTTTGGCTTACAAGATCGGCGAGCTGCAGATCAAGCGGCTGCGGGCCGAGGCCGAGGCCGCGCTGGGCGCGGGTTTCGACATCCGCGCCTTCCACGACCAGCTGCTGGCGACCGGGCCGGTACCGCTTGCGCTGATGGAGCGCAGCACCCGCCGGTGGATCGAGACGCACGCCGAGGCCCGGTAGCCGCCGCCCAAGCCGGCGTATCGGCTATCATTGCCGGCTCCGGACCCTCGCAACAGGCATGACAGCGCCAGTGAGCCAGCAGACCGCCATCATCAGACGCCGCCACACCCAGAGTGTGGCCGTCGATCACGTTCGCATCGGCGGCGGCGCGCCCGTCGTGGTCCAGTCCATGACCAACACCGATACGGCCGACGTGGCGGCCACAGTGGAACAGGTCAAGGCGCTGGCCAAAGCCGGCTCCGAACTGGTTCGGATTACGGTCAACACCGAGGAAGCGGCCCGCGCCGTGCCGGAGATTCGCGATCGACTGTTCCAGCTCGGCGTGAATGCACCCCTGGTGGGCGATTTCCACTTCAATGGCCACAAGCTGCTGAGCCGCTATCCCGGCTGCGCCGAGGCGCTGTCCAAATACCGGATCAACCCGGGCAACGTCGGCCGGGGCAGCAAGCGGGACCCGCAATTCGCCGCCATGATCGAGGTCGCCTGCCGTTACGACCGGCCGGTTCGGATCGGCGTCAACTGGGGCAGCCTGGACCAGGAGCTGCTGACCCGCATGATGGACGAGAATTCGGCCGCCAGGGATCCGGTGGACGCCGATCAGGTCGTGCACCGTGCGATGATCGCCTCGGCCATCGAAAGTGCCCGCCGGGCTGAGGAAATAGGCCTGCCCGGCGATCGCATCATCCTCTCCTGCAAGATGAGCGGCGTCCAGGATCTGATCGCGGTCTATCGGGCCCTGGCCGACGCCAGCGACTATCCGTTGCACCTGGGCCTGACCGAGGCTGGCATGGGCTCCAAGGGCATCGTCGCGTCCACCGCGGCCCTGGCCGTGCTGCTGCAGGAGGGGATCGGCGACACCATCCGCATCTCGCTGACGCCGGAACCGGGCGGCGACCGCACCCGGGAAGTCATCGTCGCCCAGGAGATCCTGCAGACCATGGGGCTGCGTTCATTCACACCCATGGTCATCGCCTGCCCGGGCTGCGGGCGGACGACGAGCACCTTCTTCCAATCCCTCGCACAGGATATCCAGGATCACATCCGTCATCGGATGCCTGAGTGGCGCAAACAATACCAGGGCGTAGAGGACATGACCGTGGCGGTCATGGGCTGCGTGGTCAACGGGCCCGGCGAGAGCAAGCACGCCAACATCGGCATCAGCCTGCCCGGTACCGGCGAGAAACCGGTGGCGCCGGTCTACGAAGACGGGCAGAAGACCAGGACGCTGAAGGGCGACGGTATCGCGGCGGAGTTCCAGGAGCTGGTCGAGACCTACGTCAGCCGTCACTACCCACCCCGCGATTGATCCGCTCCGCGGAAGCCGGGGTACCCGCGGCGAGTCGAATCTGCGGCGCCGCGTCATGTGACCTGCACCTATCGGCGATAGAATAAGCGCATAGTATTCACTGCGGAGTTCTTCATGGGCAAAGGCACCGATTACGCCTCAAAGGTCCCGGACGAAAACGGCTATATCCAGTACACGGAAGAGGAAGACCAGATCTGGTCCGAGCTCTATGCACGGCAGATGGGCATCCTCCCAGGACGCGCCTGCAGCGCCTATCTCAACAACCTCGAACGTCTCGGCCTGTCCACGGACCGGGTGCCGCAGCTGGAAGAAGTCTCCTCGGTGCTGCGTGAACATACTGGCTGGGAAGTGGCGCCGGTGCCGGCCCTGATCCCGTTTACCGAGTTCTTCGAATTGCTCGCCAGCAAGCGCTTCCCGGCCGCAACCTTTATCCGCTCCCGGGAACAGATGGAATACCTGCAGGAGCCGGATATCTTCCACGAGGTCTTCGGCCATACCCCGCTGCTGCTGGATGAGGGGTTTGCAGCGTTCAGCCATGCCTATGGCAAGGCGGGACTGGCGGCGCGCAAGGAAGATCACGCCATGCTCGCGCGGCTGTACTGGTTTACGGTGGAGTTCGGTCTTATACACCGTCCCGGCCGCGAACTGCGAGCCTATGGCGCCGGGCTGTGCTCGTCGATCGGCGAAGTCCAGTACGCCCTCGACAGCGACGTGCCGGTACGCAAGCCGTTCGACCCCGTCGACGCATTACGGACCCCCTACCGGATCGACATATTCCAGCCGATCTACTTCGTCATCAAGAGCTCCGACGAGCTCTACAGGCTGGCGCAGATGGACCTGCTGGCCCTGATCGAGCAAGCTCACGAGCTCGGTATGCATCCGCCCGCATTCCCACCCAAACAGAAAGTGGCGAGCTGAGCCGCTGCCGCATCGGATTACATAAGGACACCACATGAGCGAACTGACCACCGAAAAATGCGAGCCCTGCGAGGGCGGAGTCGAACCCATGGACCGGAAGCAAGCCGAGCCGCTGCTTGGCAAGCTCCACGAGGACTGGAGCCTGAACGATGACGGCACCGAGATCCGGCGCGACTTCAGGTTCAAGGGCTTCTATCGGACCATGGCGTTCGTCAATGCGGTGGCCTGGGTCGCCAATGGGGAAGGGCATCATCCGGATCTGGAGGTGGGCTGGGGCCACTGCCTGGTGCGCTACACCACCCACGCCATCAAAGGCCTGTCCCGCAACGACTTTATCTGCGCCGCCAAGATCGACGCCCTGCTCTGAACCGGCGGCGGCATCTGCCGTCCGCGCGGGGTTACCAGCGACCTTCCAGCCGAAGACCCACGGACCCGGCCCCGGCGACCGGCTGAATCTGCACCGGCTGCGCCGCGTCCCTGGGGTCCACCATCCACCAGTTCCAGCCGATCGCCAGCGCGGCGCCGCCGAGCACGTCCCAGGTGTCGTGGTTATCCGAATCGATCCGGGTCCAGCCGGTGTAGGCGGCCAGGATGTAGGCGGGCCAGGCGTCCGACCAGCCGTAGCGCCGGTGCAGGAAGGCGGCACCGGAAAACGCGGACGAGGTGTGGCCCGACGGGAAGGCGTCGTTGTCGTCGCCGTTGGGGCGCTCCTTCCCGATCGCGGCTTTCAGAGCGTAGGTGCTGGCGACCGTGCCGGCGAAAGCCCACAGGAACTGCCGCCGTCCCTGGTCGTCGCCGCGCCGCCAGGCGATGCCGTAGGCGGCCACCGGCAAGGCCACGCGCAACACGTCTCCGGACGTCTCCACCGTATCGGCCAAGGACTGCGTCGCGCAGGCCAGCAACATCCATACGCTGGCGATCAGACCGGCGCGGGTCCGGCGTTCTGCCATGCCGGTCCTCAAGCGCTGGAGTCCTGATCCATGGCCAGCGATGCACTGGCCTCCGCCGGTATTTCGTAGAGCCGCCCCAGACCATGGGCGGCCAGCCGCGCGGCGGCCTGGGCGGGTCTCGCATCCTGTTCCCGATCGAGCGCCCATTGGGCGTGCTCACACAGCAGGGCGAGACCCGTCGCCTGGCCGAGCACCCGCGCCAGGCGGCGGGCGCCGGCTTCCAGTCGGGT
>JASFJM010000129.1:0-7584 GCA_050122055.1 Gammaproteobacteria bacterium
GCGAGTGTTTGACATCGTCCGGGAACACGCAGATCCCGGCTGACCCGGTCGGCTCGACCGCGTCGAAAAAGGTGCGGATGCGAGCGGCGCTGACACTGGCATCACCGTCCACCGCCGCCACCTGCAACGGCAGGTCCAGGGGCGGCGGTTCCGTGGATCGCGCGTGGACCTGGTTCGCGAGGCGGTTGATTGCGACCAGATGTTTGAAGCTGTAGTCGCAGTAGCCGGCCCGGCCCTGCTCCCGTTTCGGCAGACAGATCCGCCGCCAGCCCAGGGCGCCCACGCTGGTCTCCCGGAGCAGGGGAGTAAGGCCGAGTGTGCCGGCGAAGGCGGATGCCAGCGGCCCGCCCGGCATGCCCAGGAAGGGGACGAACAACAGGGCCCGGTCATAGAGGGTCCGGTCCTCGAGCATGGCGAGTATGCCCGTCGCCGAACCGAGCGAGAGCGCCACCAGCACGCGGTCCCCGTCCGCGGCCGCCATGATCCGGTTCATACGGGCGACGAAGGGATAAAAATCTGCCTGCCAACGGTCGGGCGTGGACAGATCCCGGGTGTCGTCGCGGTCGAAAGCAGGGTTGATGCGGCCGTGACCAGGAAGCAGCGGCACCAGCGCCACAAAGCCGTTCGCGGCCGCCAGTTCGGCGAGTTCATCGTATTGCTGGGGACAGGAGATAAAACCATGCAGCATGAGCACCGTGCCGCGTCGGCGAATCTCCGGGGGTGGCGTGCGATAGAAGGGTTCGCATCCGTCCTGGAGCGGCACGCCGGCCAGGGTGTCCAGATAGGCGCCCCAGTGTTGCTCAAGATTGGCCCCCGCCGGCGGCAGACCGGCGGCCGGCGGCAGGTCCGGGACCGCCTGCTCACATCCGGTCAGGATGCATAGAGCGAGGCAGCAGACCGCGAGGGCCTGACCGGACCGGACGGCCGCTCTCCGGGTCGGGTTGATCGGCGCATCACGGGTCATGATTCTGTATTTCCGCCGACGGCGTGCCGCATTCCGGATCCGGTGCCCGGAGCTGAACATCGATACATTGATTCAGGAGACGCAAGGATCCAAATCGCCGGCAGTCACCGGGCGCCGGCTAGCCTTAGGATTTGTCTATGGTTTCAATATAAACAAACGCTTTTACAGATTTGTTGCCTGCCTTTACCGTTATCCGATCATGCTCCGGATGTTTTTTTGATGCGCAAGGATCTTGCAAAAACCCTGTCATTCGCCGTCCTGCACTTCGGTGTCGGATTCTCTGTCACTTATGCGTTGACGGGATCGTTTGCGATCGCCAGCGGAGTCGCATTGATCGAGCCCCTGGCCAACACCGTGGTCTTCTTTTTCCACGAAAAGCTCTGGCGCCGGCTGCGTTCACGCGGACGGGCCATGAGGATCCGCCAGCGTCGCGGCGCGCATGGCTCCCCTCTCGCCGGGCGGACCCGGGCCTTGCCTGCATAGGCGGAGGGTGAAGACAGGGGGACGGTCGTCCGGGCGGCCGACACCGTTCAGTCGACGGGCGGCGTCAGCTCCGTCTCGCTGAGTGCCCTGACCTTGGCGGTCGGATTATCGGAGACGTACTGCCCTTCCAGCTCGCTGTACTGCCCCTGCAGGCGGACCATCTCGTTGTTGAGGGTCGCGACTTCCAGCTCGCGCCGGCGCAGGGCGTTGGAGAGGATCGCCACGGCCTTCTCCTTCTCGCGCAGTTTGGCGACCAGCGCGGCACCCGATTCGTCGCCGGCCTGTCCCTCGGGCACCGCTCTTGGACCTGACTCCCGCAGCTCTGCCAGCTCCTTCTGCAGGGACTCCACCAGGGTCAAATTGGATTCGATAGTGTTACGCAGACGCGTCACCTCGGCCTCGCGCTCGCGCAGGTGGGCGCGGGTGCGGGAGAGATCCTCCACGTCCTTCTCCAGGCTCTCGATCAGCGCCTCCTTGGAATGACGCTCTTCGTCGAAGGCCCTGGCCTGGACCTCCCGCTCCTCGAGATCGTGTTTGAGCTCGTTCACGCTCTTCAGATCGCTTTGCAGCGTCTCGATCAGCTCGAGCTGGGCCGCCACATTGGTCTCGAGATCGCGGATGGTCCGATCCCTCGCCGAGACCCTGTTGTCCAGGTTGAGGCGGGATTTCTCGGCGGCCTGCAGCTGGTCGGAGAGCTCCTGGTTCTCCGCCTCCCGCCGCTGGAGCGTGTCCTCCAAACGCCGGGCGGCCCGGGTCTTCTCGTCCAGCTGGGTCTGCAGCCGGACGATACTCGATTCCTTATCCGCCAGTTGCTCGGCCAGCCCGCCCTCGTTGGCTTTGGCCAACTCCGCCTCCAGCCGGGATTCCAGCTCGGCGACCTGCTGCTTGTAGTCCTCGTTCCGCTCTTCTATCGAGGCCTTGACCACCCGCAGGGTGTCCACACCCCGCTTGAGCGCCATGTTGTTCCGCTCGTGGCGGAGGACGTCTTCCCGCAGGCGCTCCAGCTCGGCCAGCTTTTCGTCCGCTTCGGCCTGCTCCGCCGTCATTTGCTCGAGCCGCGGTTCCAGCTCCGCGACCCGTGCCCGGCTGGATTCCAGCTCCTCCGCCAGGCGAGCGATCTCGGCCTCGCGCTCGGTGAGGCGTGAGGCCAGCTCGGCTGCCAGCTCGCGTTCGCTGTCGAGCTTCGCCTGCAGGTCATCGGTCAGGACCTGGCCTTTCCTGAGCTCGTTCTCCTGCCGTTCGATCGTCTGGCGCTCCTCGTGGGAGACGTGGCGGTTGCGTTCTTCCAGGTCGGCCACGCTGGCTTCGAGTACCGCGATCTTGCCGGCTCTGGCCTCCATATCGGCGCGCAGCACGCTGAGCTCGTTGCGCTTGTCTTCCAGCTCACGCTGAGCTTCGTTGGCCCGGTGCTGCCACTGTTCCAGCTCCGCCGACTGGGCCTCGACCTGCTCGGCCCGGGCCCGGACTTCCCTCTGCAGGGCGTTGACGGCGCCGTCGCTCATGGTGAGTTTTTCCTGCAGCTCCTCCACCAGCGACCGGGCGGCGTCGATCTGGCGCTGGGCCTCGTCCAGTTCGCCGGAGCGGCGACCCAGGCTTTCGCCCTGTTCACGCAATCTGGCGCAGGCCTGGTCGAGCTGCTGGCCAAGCGCCGCCGCCTCGGCGTTGCGCTCTTCCAGCCGCACCGCCAGCTCCCGGGCCTGGCGCTCACGGTCCTCCGCCAGCACGATCGTGTCCTCCAGCGACTGCTTGAGGCCGCCCAATTCGTCGTCCCGTTCGGTCAGGATCTTGCGCTGGGTATAGATTTCATCTGCCCGGATCCGGAGTTCTTCCTGCAGCGCCGCCAGCTCGGCCCGGTCGTCACCGAGCGCCGTCTCCAGCTCGGAGATCTTCTCCTTGCGGGCGTCCAGCTCCTGGCCCAGCTCGGTTACCGCCTCGGTCCGGGTCCAGTCGGTGTCGTCGTCCGGACGCTGGGTCAGCGCCTCGACCAGAGCGTTCTTGTCCTTGAGCTCGGCGGAGAGCGCCTCAATGCGTTCGTCCCACTCTTCCAGGGCATTGGAGAGCAGGGAGATTGCGCGTTTTGTGGACGTGCGGCCGATCATGCGCGGTTCCTCGTGACCCTTGCCGGATTATGTCAAAAGACCCGTCCCGGCACTATGTCAAACGGTACCGTTCCCCTGTCGGGGTCCATAGGATGAATGTCACAGTTTTACAACCGGACCTGGCCGGTTCACCGCGGCCTGGACCGGTCGAATCCCCGCCCGGTCAGGTCCTCGCCGGCGGCATGGTTTCGAAATTGGGCACCTGGTCGGTGGTGATGTCCCAGGGCGGGCGGTCGCGCGTGTAGACCACGGCGCCGGGCTTGAACCAGCTCGTGTCCTCCAGACACCCCACGGGGACCACCACCATCCCGGGTCGCCCGGTATTGGTGCCGTAGAGCCGGCTGCCGCAGGTAGTGCAGAAATGATAGGTCTTCTCGTTGCCGCTGTCGGTGGGCACGGTGTAGGCAGTCGGCTCGCCGCTGAAATCCAGGTCCTGCTCCTTGAAGAATGCCAGCGACATATGCCCGGTGCCCGAGGCTTTCCGGCAATCGGTGCAGTGGCATTGGGCCATCAGCACCGGGGCATTGTGGATCACAAACTGGTTCGCGCCGCAGCGGCAGCTGCCGGTGGCGAAGGGCTGGTCGCTCATCAGGGCACTCCTCGGATCGGCGTCGGCCAGCAGGCACGACGAAACAAGGATAGCGCCTCGCGGACGGCTCCGCCGGACCGCTGGCATGCCCGGCCACTTCGATGAAGGGGCCAAACAACCGCCCGGTTCCCGGCCCGGGGACGGATCAGGAGCCGCCCTGCAGCCACTTGAACATGAAGATACTCATGGGGTCGTAGTGCCGCCGCTGGAACAGGCGATGGGCCACTTCGTTGTCCCCATAGACGCGCAGACCGATCCCTGCCAGCCCCATCTCGGCCACTTTTTCCTCAAGGATGTTCAGCGCCCGGGACGCGTGGCCCTTATGCCTGGCCTCAGGCTCGATAAACATGTCCACGATATAGGCAGTCTGCTTGCCGGCCCGCTCGCGCACGTTGATCCACACGGCCCCCACGGCCGTCTCTTCCCAGTCGTCGATGATGTCGAACAGATAATTGTCCGGCGTATCCAGACCCTGGGGCAGGAGTTCGAGGAAGGAACCCCTGGCAAGTTGAACCGCAGTATTCTCCTCCCACTCCCCGGAGGCGACCCGCTGGCGAGCATAATTGGGATCCGGGCGTTTTACGTATTCGGCGAAGCTCGCCTCGGTCATCGGGCTAAGACTGGTTGCCATGGCTGGGGCCTCCACGGCGCCGCCTGAATGGCGGCGTCAGGATTGTCAGTATAGACGCCGTGGAGGCTCCAGACTGGAAACAGCCGGATCGATCCGCTCGCCATATCCACCTCTCAGGGGGTGGCCGCCGCCGCGGACCGGGATCGGTCTCAGTCGAAATGCTCCACGCCGTCGGGCACCCGCACCCAGTCATGGCGCCGGGCCTCGTAGACCGACACCCGGGGCGGCGGGAAATCCGGATCCGCGAAGGCGCCGACCGGCACGGCCACGAATTCCGGCATATCCTCGATCCGATAAAAAACCGTCGCGCCGCAGGTGGGACAGAAATGGAAGGTGATGTGGCCGCCGCTGTCACCGACCCTGGCGTACTCGGTACTGGTCCCCTGGACCTCGACCTGATCCGCCGGGAAGCGGGCCTGGGCGCCATAGGGACTGCCGGTCCGGCGCTGACAAGCGAGACAGTGGCAGACGGACACCCGGAGCGGATCGGCTCGGGCGATGAGCTTGAGCTGGCCGCAGCTGCAGCGGGCTTCGCGTTGGGTCATGGCAGTGCACCGATTGCGTTGAGGGTCGTCGACGATTCCGGCCGCATCACCAGATTGGAGCACGGATCACCGCCAACCTGTGCCGTACGCCGCACGGCCACGGGTCCGGACGCGCTGTCGATCCGCCGGCGACCTAAGTCTTGGCGGATTTTGTGCTGGCCGCCTTCTTGCTGACGGCGACCCGCCGGGTAGCACGCTTGCCTGAGCCCGATTTCCGGGCCTTGCTCGCCGCGGCCTTCGATCTTGGCTTGGCCTTGGCTTTGGCTTTGGCCTTCCTGGCCGTCGATCGTTTTTTCCCGGCTTTCCCGGCCGCGGGGGCCTTACCGCCCTTCCAGGTCTTCCTGGCCTGCTTGGCCAGCTTGACCACCCGGGCGATGTCGGCGTCGGTGTAGACGCCGTTGACGCCGGAGATCGCCGCCAGCTTCATGCCGTGCTTCAGGCCCAGCTTGTAAATCTCCTTGACCTTCTGCCATTCGGTGTTGCGGCCGATGGTGAAGACCTCGAATCGACCCTCCAGCGCCAGCACGATGGTCTCGGCCAGGCAGGCGTAGATGACATTCTTCGGCAGCCCGATGTCCTTCATCCGGACCTCGCTGGGCAGTTCGATCTCGCCGGACTCGATCACCAGTACGTCCGGGCGCTTGGCCACCTCCTCGGGCGGCAGGTCCAGGGGCCGCGCCACGTCGGTGATGACGCAGCCCGGTTTGACCTTGGTGATATCCAGGATCTTCTTGCCGGCGCCGGAGGTCGAAGTGACGATCATGTCCATATCGCCGAGGTACTTCTCGTAATCCGTGGTCGCGATGATCTTGGCGTCGGGTGTCTCCTTGAGGATCGAGGCCTTCAGCGCATCCAGCTTTTTCTGGGTCCGCGCGGCGATGACGACCTCGTCGAAGGCCATGGCCAGCAGCCGTGCGCTGACCGAACCGATGGACCCGGTGGCGCCGATGACCATGGTCTTGGCAGCCACCTTGCCGTCCTTGCCCACGTGCACCAGGTTCATCCGCCGCATGGCGTCATGGGCCGCCCACAGGGCCCCCGAAGCGGAATAGCTGTTACCGGTCGTGACCGGGATCGTCGCCCGACGGGCCACGGTGACGCCAGCGTCACCGACCACCTTGGTAAACGCCCCCAGACCGATCAGCTGGGCGCCCATCTTCTCCGCCATCTTGGCCGCGGCCAGCAGGCGCCTGTAGGTGAACTCCGGGCTGCGGGTCAGCATCTCCTTGGGCGTGCCGCCGACCGAGATAAGCCAGCCTTCGGCCTCGGCGCCGGCGGGCGAGACGATGTTGTCCATCTTGCAGTAGACCATCGGCGGCATGTGGGCGGCAGCCCGCTCCACCTGGTCCATGATGATCTTCGGCGTAGCCTTGGGGATCGGGAAGCCCTTCTTGATGTACTCCTGACTCAGTGGATGGATCACGAAGGCGAAGCGTCGGATGTTGCGGAACTCGCCCGTGGGATAGAGCAGACGCGGCTCGATTTTCAGTTCCTCGACGATCTCCTCCAGATCATGGTCGGACAGCTCCTCGGACGTCGTTTCCATGGCCGCAAGGATCATCGCCTGGATGGTGTTCAGCCCGACGACCCGTTCGAACAGCTTGGGCGAGACGTCCACCACCAGATTGACGTTGCAGTCCTTGAAATAGTCCAGCCGGTCATCGTCGATGGCGGAGGTGATCAGGGTCTTGCCGTCCAGATTGTGCGGGTTGCCGAAGGCGGCGATGTCGTCGAAGGTGCCGACGATCACGTGGCACTTGGCCATCTCCTTGCTGACGATGCCCCGCTTAAGCCGCGGCACGCCGGGGATCTTCGCCAATCCGCTGCTGGGTATGACCGGCGACGCGAAATGGGCACCGCGGGCGTAGATCTCCAGCTGGTCCAGCGAGGTCAGCACCGCCGGCGCGCCGGTCTCCAGCACCGCGTCCGCGAACTTGAGATTGGGAGTGTAGTCACCCATGGCCTGGGCCATGTCGTAATTGACCATCCCCGAGAGGAACAGCACCAGGTTGTTATTGAAATAGTGCCCGAACTTCCGCTGCACGTGGCGCACCGCCCGCACCTGCAGCATGCGCCGCAGATTGGCCCCGGTGGTGGCCGGGACGCGGGTGACCACTTTCAGCAGGCGGTCCGTGTCCGCATGGACCTCCCAGCGGCTGCCGATGTCGTAATGATCCCGCAGCATTCCCAGTCCGATGGCATCGGCCTCCGACTGATAGCGGCGCAGCAATTCCCAGGCCTTGCCCTCGTCGCCGTCAGCGCCCACGCGCTTG
>JASFJM010000130.1:0-7552 GCA_050122055.1 Gammaproteobacteria bacterium
GCCGCCGGCGCACACTGCATCATGCTCGGCGGCCTGTTCGCCGGCACCGAGGAGTCACCGGGCGAAGTGGAACTGTTCCAGGGCCGGTCCTACAAGTCCTACCGGGGCATGGGTTCCCTGGGTGCCATGGCCCAGAAACACGGCTCCAGCGATCGTTATTTCCAGGATGCCACCGACGAGATCGAGAAGCTGGTGCCCGAGGGGATCGAAGGCCGCGTGCCTTACAAGGGCAGCATCGTCGCCATCATCCACCAGCTCACCGGCGGCTTGCGTTCCGCCATGGGTTACACCGGCTGCAGCAGCATCGAGGAGATGCGTACCAAACCGGTCTTCGTCCGTATCACCAATGCCGGGGTTCGCGAGAGCCACGTGCATGACGTGGCCATCACCAAGGAGGCCCCCAATTACCGTGTCGACTAAAGCAGAAGCCCTGGAGCCCGTGAGCAGCAGCGATATCCACGGGGACCGGATACTGATCCTGGATTTCGGCTCCCAGTACACCCAGCTGATCGCCCGGCGGGTGCGGGAAGCGGGTGTCTACAGCGAGATCCGTCCCTGGGATACCAGCGAAGCCGAGATCCGGGCGTTTGCGCCGCGGGGCATCATCCTCTCGGGCGGGCCGGAGTCGGTCACCCTGACCGAGCCGCCGCGGGCGCCGGATCTCGTGTTCGAGATGGGCGTGCCGGTGCTGGGCATCTGCTACGGCATGCAGACCATGGCGGCCCAGCTCGGCGGTGAGGTGGCCAGCCACAGCCGCCGAGAATTCGGCTATGCCCAGGTGGCCATCGGTGTCGATTCCCGGCTTCTGGAAGATATCGAGGACCATGCCGACGGCGGAGGTCGCGGGCTGCTGGACGTATGGATGAGCCATGGCGACCGGGTCGAGCGGCTGCCGCCCGGTTTTGCGGTGATAGCCTCCACCGACAGCGCGCCGCTGGCCGGGATGGAGGACAGCGGGCGCGGTTTCTACGGCCTGCAGTTCCATCCCGAGGTGACTCACACGCGCCAGGGACAGCGGGTTCTGGACCGGTTCATCCACGAGATCTGCGGCTGCGCCTCTGACTGGAACGCCGGCAATATCATCGACGACAGCATCGCCCGGGTGCGGGAACAGGTCGGCGGAGACCAGGTGCTGCTGGGTCTGTCGGGCGGGGTGGATTCCTCGGTGGTGGCGGCGCTGCTGCACCGGGCGATCGGCGATCAGCTTGTCTGCGTGTTCGTGGACCACGGTCTGTTGCGCAAGGACGAGGGCGACCAGGTGATGGCCACCTTCGGCCGGCACATGGGCATCAAGGTGATCCGGGTGGACGCCGAGGAACGCTTCCTGTCGGCCCTGGAAGGGATCGAAGACCCGGAAGAGAAGCGGAAGATCATCGGCGGCAAGTTCATCGAGGTCTTCGACGAGGAGGCGGGCCGCCTGGACGGCATCCGCTGGCTGGCCCAGGGTACGATCTATCCGGACGTGATCGAATCGGCCGGCGCTTCCACCGGCAAGGCCCACGTCATCAAGTCCCATCACAATGTGGGCGGGCTGCCTGAACAGATGAACATGTCGCTGGTGGAGCCGTTGCGGGAGCTGTTCAAGGACGAGGTGCGCAAGATCGGCCTCGAGCTGGGCCTGCCCTACGACATGGTCTACCGCCATCCCTTCCCGGGGCCCGGCCTCGGCGTCCGTATCCTCGGCGCGGTGAACAAGGTCTATGCCGAACTGCTGCGCGAGGCGGATGCGATCTTTATCGAGGAGCTTCGCCGGCACGAGCTTTACGAAAAAGTCAGCCAGGCTTTTGCCGTGTTCCTGCCGGTCAAGTCGGTCGGCGTCATGGGCGACGGTCGTCGCTACGATTTCGTGATCGCGCTCAGGGCCGTGGAGACCATCGATTTCATGACCGCTCGCTGGGCGCATCTGCCCTACGAGTTTCTGGATCTCGTGTCGCGACGGATCATCAACGAGGTGGACGGCATCTCCCGCGTCACCTACGACATTTCAGGGAAGCCACCGGCGACCATCGAGTGGGAGTAGGGCTAAGCCACAAGCCCTTGTCATCGAGAATGACCACACGCTCCATGGGCTGACGGCGATCCGTGCCGCGCGGAGGCCGGAAGATCGTCTTGCTCCTCAGGCTCGATCACTGAGCCAGTGAACGTCAGGGCTGCGCCTCGCCCGTACAGAATTGAACCGTCTGCCTACTGGCGCGCGCGCCTGTCCAGCCGGCGAAGACAGCGTTCGAATGCCCGGCTGATTCGAGTCGTGTTGCGGATGCGCTCGATCAGCGGCCAGGTGGCCCGCTCACCATCGGCGACGAAGCTCGCCACGTGTTCCGGGGTCGGGTCGACGAAGGTCTGCAGGATATTGCCGGCCTGTCGGGCAGGGAAGATGGTGATGTCGCCACTGTAAGTCTGGGTCGCGACGGCGTGGGCTTTGTCGAGAGCCAGGCTCAGGGCCGGCGAGTCGGTGTGCTGGCGGAGCCGGTCCAGGATGTGTTCTACGTTGACCCGGGCCGTGGACTTGATCAGCTCGAGCATGAACAGCATGGTGCCGGCCGGGTGACGATCCGACAGGAGCGGCAGCACGTGCGGATTCGTCTGGCTCACGATGAAGTGATTTACATTGTGCATCCGCGCCAGGTGGGTCTTGGGCACATCCATCTTGAGCGACCCGTCCAGCCAGGTGCTCTTCGGCATGTAGGGCACGGTGCGACCGCCGAAGTTCCTTGCCTGCAGGACGACCGGCGGAAACAGACCCGGAAGGGCGCAGGAGGCTAGCGCCGCCCGGCGGACGAAGACGTTCGGCGCATTGTGAAAGCTGAGCAGGCGCGGGAACTGGTTCGGGTCCGCCGGCGAGATCGACACGTTTACGACCCGACCGGTGCGCTTGAAGGCCTCCTCGAAGGTACACTTCGTCACGTTGCGGTTGATGGCATGACGCAGCTTGTCGATGTTGCCGAGGCCGCGGCCTTTGAAGAAGCTGTCCAGGCCGAAGTCGCGCCACGCCTCCATGTTCACGTATCCCGGATCGAATATCCCGTCCAGCTCGCTGTCTTCATGGGTCGCGACGATCGACGCGACGATGGAGCCTGCACTGGAGCCGCTGAGCACCGTCGGCAACAGGCCTTCGCGCCACAGCGCCTTGATCACGCCGAGATGGAACAGGCCGAGGGTCGCGCCGCCACTTAGCAACAGGGCGGATCGCCCGAAGCTGTGGGCGGCCTGGCGGAAAAACCGCAGTTTCCGATTCCTGGGCAGCGAGGACTCGTCCAGGTCGCACAGTTCCTCCAGGGTGCGGACCACTTCGTCCAGGTAGGTCGTTATAAGCCCCTTGGTACCCGTCTTCGCGGTACCGTACAGCGCCGGGTTGGCCATGTTCCCCAGGTTGCCGTGGAGTTCCTCGTGAAGGTAGAAGACCAGGCGAGAGATGTCCCCCTTGCGCCGCAACCTGCGCAGCAGCTCCGTGCGGGACTTGAGTAGCCGCCAGTCGTAGTCCGGCGTGTCGGCCTCGCCCATCCATTCGAGGGCACCGCTCAACCGGTCGTGGGCCTCGGCCGCGCCACGCCATTCGGCATAGTCCGCCGCCTGGTCCATCGCGACCTCCAGTTCTCTCAGCTTGGGGTCCTTCTTCACGCCGGGATCATCCTCACACGGTGGACTCTCTGGTACTTATCCCCGGAAAGGCATCCTCTTTGCTGGCACATCATCCTTCGATCTCTCTTCAGGTCCGGAGTCTAGACTCAACCCCCGTCATTGCGACCGATGCTAACCGAGGGGGTACGGCGAGTCGATGGATAGCGATAAGGCAACGGGAAGAGCAGCTTCGGCGAATACTAAGCCCGATCCTGCAGGCTGCGATCTCTGTCCCTGAAGGTCCTGGCAACCCAGTCCTCGATGGCTTCGCGCACGGCATCCGGTGTCTCCGTGAGCGGCCAGTGGTTCGCTTCCAGCATGACGACTTCGCTGTTCGGAAAGCGCGCCGCTTCAGCGCGGTTCACATCGAGGTCGGCCACGGTCGTGCCACCTGAGATCAGCACCAGAACCGGGACGTCGATGCCCGCGGGATCGGGCAGCGGACTGACCGTCGCGAGCCCCTGCCGCAGATAGTTGCCCGTGGGCATGTGGCGCAGGATGGGGCCGAGTGAGCCGTAGCGTTTCGATATCTCCTCGAAGGATTCGGGGCCGGCGATCGCCCTGCGCGTTTCCTCGTCCAGCTCGCGCAGGTCGCGATCGACAATGTGGCGCCGGTGCAAGCCGATGGCATTGAGCGCACGGATCACCGCCGCCAGACCCTGGAAAAACCAGCGATAGCGACGGATGAAGAGCTGCACGCCCTGGAGCGCACTCTGGAAAACCGGGTCGATGAGTACGAGCCCGCGCACTCTGTCGGGATGCCGGTGTGCGAAGTGCACGGCAACCTGCGCGCCAAGGCTGTGGCCGATGACGACGGCCCCGGACACACTCTCGGCGTCGAGCACGTCCCCCAGGTCAGCGCACCAGACCGGTATGCCCAGTCTGCCGCGGGTCATGGATGCGCCGTTCCCGCGCATGTCCGGGAAGATCACGTTCCACGCTCCGGTGAGCGTCGTGTTGTCGACGAACTCGGACCAGCGGGTGTGGTTGCTGGCGGCGCCGTGAATCAGGAGCAGGAACCGGTCGCCTCGCGAATCGGCGTGTCGGAGCCAGTAGGCAAGCTCCAGGCCGTCGGTCTTCGAGAGGGTACTTTTCGAAACCGGTTCGATCATGCGTCTGCCTTCAGTTGATCGGCTCGGCGCCTGGGATGGAAATGTTCCGGTGCAGCACAACACACGTTCCCGTGTCGGCGACAACTCTATAACTTATCCGACGGCAAAGCAGCGGGCCACCCATGGCAAACTTGCGGTGGACCCGGGCAGCAAGGGTGCCTATTCTTGCTGAAGGCCGGGAGTGAGGATGTGGATACGAGCTGGACACATGCCCCGGTGGCTATCGTCACCGGGCTTCGGATCGCGATGCGGATCCGCCCCTGAAGCCTGCGGACCAATCTTTTATGGCGAGCCCCCAGGATCTGCAAGACGAGCGCTTCATGGGCCGCGCCCTTGAGCTGGCAGGGCGTGCCCGGGAGGAGGGCGAAGTCCCTGTCGGCGCCGTCCTGGTGCGGGACGGCGAGATCATCGGTGAAGGCTGGAACCGGCCCATCGCGAGCCACGACGCCAGCGCCCACGCCGAAATCCAGGCTATCCGATCGGCTGGTTCCGCCATCGGCAATTATCGGCTCGGCGGAAGTACCCTGTACGTGACTCTCGAGCCGTGCGCCATGTGTGCCGGGGCCATGGTCCATGCCCGCATCGCGCGTCTGGTCTATGGTGCGCAGGATCCGAAGACCGGCGCCGCCGGGAGCGTGTTCGACCTGGTTCGCGCGCCAGCGCTCAACCACCAGCTGGACGTTGACAGCGGGGTGATGGCGGAAGACTGCGGGGAGCTGCTGCGGGATTTCTTCCGGCAGCGCCGCTGATCTCAGGCCGCGTCCTTGTCCGCGAGCACTTCTTCAGTCTCCAGTTCTTCCGGGTCCTCGTTGTCAGCGGTGACCGGCGCGACGGTGTCGTCGGCGGTGAGCCAGAGCAGGACCTCGTAATAGCTGCGGATATTGTCCACGTAATGGACCGGTGCCCAGCCCCGGGCATAACCGTGCCGGACCCGGCTGTACCACTTCCGCTGGGTGAGCAATGGCAGGCTCTCGCGAACGTCGGACCAGCTGTCCGGATCGCCTTCCCGTATTTCGGTGATGATCCGCGCGTCCTCCAGATGTCCCCAGCCGATGTTGTAGGCTGCCATGGCCAGCCAGGTGCGGTCGGGTTCCGGGATCCGCTCCGGTATCCGGTTGAGGACCCGGCGCAGGTAGCGGGCCCCGCCATCGATGCTCTGGCGGGGATCTTCCCGGTCTTCGATCCCCAGACTGCGCGCGGTGGTGTTGGTCAGCATCATCAGCCCGCGTACGCCGGTGGGGGACACCGCGCGCGGGTTCCAGTGGGACTCCTGATAACCCACCGCCGCCAGCAGACGCCAGTCCATCCCCACCTTTTCGGCCGCCTCCTGGAACCAGACCCTGTATTGCGGCAGGCGTTGCTCGATATGCCGGAGGAAAGTCCGGGCGCCGACGTAATCGAAGTCCTCCGTATGGCCGAAATAACGGTCTTCCAGAGCGGCCAGCAGACCATTGCTGGACACCTGTCCGAAATAGCGGGCCACGGCATCCCGCAGGGAGCCGTCGTAACCGGGCTTCATGGCCCAGGCCAGCTGTTGCGGCTCGCCCAACTCGAAAGCGACGCGCACCTCCGGGTGGAAATACTGGCTGACCTCGATGGCGCTGGAGTCCGCCACGGTGAAGCGGAGTTCGCCGTTGGAGACCCGCTCCAGCAGCTCCTCCTCATCGGCGATGGGATGCTCGAGCCAGGTCAGGGCCGGGTGTTCGAAGCGCAGGGCGTGCAGCGTATCCGCATGGCTGCTGCCGCTCATGACCTCCAGATGGCCGCCCACCAGATCCGCAACGCTGCGCGGACGCCGGGATCCGTTGCGGTAGACCACCTGCTCGGTGACCCTGCGGTAGGCGGGGCCGAAGGCGACCCGCTGTCTGCGCTTCTCGGTCACCGACAGGCCACCGGCAGCCACATGAGCGCGGCCGGAGACGACCTCCGGGATCATTTCGGCGATGCTGTCGAGACTGTAGATGGTGAGCTCCACTCCGAGCCAGTCAGCAAAGCCCCTGGCGAGATCGTATTCGATACCCACCGGCCCCTCGGGGCCCAGGTAATAGGTCGTGGGGCTGTTGCGGGTCGCGACCCGCAGCTCGCCCTCCGCCATGATCTGCTCGATCAGCGTCGGCGGCACATGGCAGGTCGACAGAAGCACGCAAAGACTGATTGTGCTGACGGCTCTCAAGTCGGATGGTCCCCGGCGGCTCCGGACGTCGATGAAAACATGATAGACAATGAGACTGGTGGAAACGGGCTTTCGTTCACAGTTTGCCTACCCCTGCGTCTCCACTGACGTCAGGAATCGCCCTTAACATAATCAAACAAAAACATAAACTTGGGGTGCCTTCTTAATGTTTGAACAAGGTCCCGTAGAAGGTTCACCTCCCACAGCTTTTCCAGCGCCAACGCGCATTGACGGGCCATATCGAGGCCGGGATAATGCCGCCCTCCCGGAGGGGTGCCGGAGTGGTCGAACGGGCTTGACTCGAAATCAAGTGTACAGCTCGTCTGTACCGTGGGTTCGAATCCCACCCCCTCCGCCAAATAATGCCGGCGGCGCCAGAGGCGCCGGCGGCATTATTTCGATGGGGGAGTGTGGACGAAGCCACTGGGGTTCGAGCCGAGGCCGGCTTGCCGGCCGACGCAACGCGGAGCTCACGGAGTGAGCGAGCGGCCCCCTTGAGGGGTGAGGCCGCGTAGCGGCCGAATCATCCCACCCCCTCCGCCAAATAATGCCGGCGGCGCCAGAGGCGCCGGCGGCATTATTTCGATGGGGGAGTGTGGACGAAGCCACCGGGGTTCGAGCCGAGGCCGGCTTGCCGGCCGACGCAACG
>JASFJM010000131.1:0-7531 GCA_050122055.1 Gammaproteobacteria bacterium
CGATCGTCGCGACGACGCCGATAAACAGCAGCGAACGGCGCAGGGCGATGCCGATGATGGCGTCGTCCTGTAGCTCGCCGGACGGCCCACTGTCAGTCCCACCGGTTTCGTTCCGGTCTTCGTTCAATGGCTCGCGATCCTCGGCGAATCCCCGGCGAGTCCGTAGGCGCCATCTCGCTGCAGATCGTAGACGACCACGGCCTCGGCCGCGTGATCGGCAGCCGGATTGTTGATCCTGGCCAGGGCGATGGCCCTGTCGCGAGCGTTGTCGTCGACCTTGTAGCGGGCATGAAGCTCGCGTTGCCTTGAGGCTTCCCGCTCGCGGCCGGACATGGCGTAGATCTGCGCCAGCCCCCAATGGGCCTCGACGTTTTCCGGATCGATCACCAGGACCCGCCCATAGGTGTCCTCGGCCTCCGCCAACAGTTGTTCACGGACCGGACGACGCGCCTCTCCTCGCTCGGCGCGGGCTCGCTGGAACAGGGTATCGGCCAGGGTATTCAGTACGCGGTAGTCACGGCTGAAGTCGAAGCCCCGGGCGCGGGCGTCGGGATAACGGGTCTCCACGATCGAGCGGAGGCCATCGATCGCCTCGTCCAGATAACCGTTCTGGCGGTCCAGCAGGGCCGTGAACCAGGCCACGGTCCAGGGATATGCGGGCGGGTCGAAGGCGATCGCCCTGCCCAGCGCGGCCCGCGCATCCTCCAGCCGGCCCTCCCGCAGGTAGACCCGGGCCAGGTTGAGTGCGCCAAGGGATTCGCCCATCCCCTCGACCTTGCGGAACACCTCCTCCGCCTGACGCAATTCGCCGGCCCCGCGCTTGCGCAGCAGTCCGATGCCGTAGTCATTGAGGCGCTGCCAGGACGGGATCTCGGGGGCAGCCTGGGGCGGCACCGGCGCCCCGCCGGCGACCGGCAGCATGACCTCGTCCGTGGCGATCACGGTGACGGGCAGATCGTTGCGGCGGAAGGCCTCGCCCTGAAAATACTGCAGGAACCGGGTGTCGAATTTCCGATAATTCAGACGCGCCTTGATGACCACCGGCTCGGTGGCCCACTCCGGCACCCGGAAGCGATAGTGGATGACATCGGCCGCGCCCGGCGGGATCTGGTTGTCGTAGAGCCCGGTGACGATATCTTCAGCATTGCGGCGGTCGATGCGGCGCCCGTCCCGGTCCACGACCCAGGCGTTGACAAAATGAGACCAGGGATCGACCCGTCCCTCTCCGGGCTCCATGGCGCCGCTGCGGCCGATGAGTCGTTCGCCGCTGTAGAGTTCCATCTCGACCCAGACCTGGTTCGAGTCGGCGGTGCCCTGGGTGAAGGCATGACCCAGAGTCAGAGTACGCAGCACGGTCTCGATCAGATAATCGGACCCGGGCTGCAGGACCGGCAACTCCGGCCGCAGCGGCGCGGACAGAGCGCCATCCACCTGCCCGCCTTGCTTGACGCCGACCAGATCGACGCGCAGCGAGCCCTGGAGGAACTCCCGATGGGCGTCGATCACGGACTGGGGCATCCCCAGCAGCGACGGGATGGCGGTGTTGGCGGAGGGGAACTGGTGGTCATGAATCTTCAGCTCGCCGCTGTCGTCCAACGGCCGGGCACCGAAGTCGTCGGACGGCCGCAGCGGCATGTGACAGCCGTTGCAATTGGTCTCGGCCTGCTCCGGGTAGTAGAAACTCCGGGCCCCATGGCCGGACACGCCGCTGAGCAGGAAGCTGTCGTAATGATTCTGACCCCGCAGCCAGCGATAGCCGTTGAGCGCCTCGGGCAGTCCCACCTTGTGACAGGTGCCGCAGAATTCGGGACTGCGGTGCAGCGGTTTGAGGAAGGTCTTCCGATGGAATGCCGGCTTGGCCTTGACCAGGGCCCGGTTGACCCACTGCAGCAGACGATTGTCCGAATACATGAACGGGTAGTGCAGGGGTTCTTCGATGGTGTAGTCAGCGTTGCCACGCGGGCTGTTGATATGGGTGATGGCGTGGCATCCGCTGCAGGTGATGCCGGCCTGGGCCGTCGGATGACCCACATCGTCGAAATCGGGATCATCGAAGGCGCCGGAGAAGAACGGGACCAGGTCGTGGCATCCCGCGCAAAACCGGGACGCCTGCACATCGCCATCGCGCTCGAGCACCGTCTGCCGGGTCTGGCGCACAGAGAACAGATAAGCCGGGTTGTTGAAGGACGCGAAACGATGCACGCTGGCCGACCAGCCTTCGTGCGCGTCGGCATGACACTCGGCACAATACTCGTCCTGCATCAGCGCCCGGGCGGGGATAAATCCGCCGCTGGCAGTCCGGGCCAGTGACGGTTCGAAATAGCGTTCGCCCGAGGCCGGCCCGGCCTGATCCCAGCGCCGGGGATCCTGTGCCTGGACCAGGATGAGCAGCGCCGAGAGACCGATCGCCACGACCGCGACCGCGCCGCCGACACGCCAGCGGATCGGTGATCCGGCCAGGCGGTGGAGCACGAACAGCCAGGCGGCGGCGAACGGTGCGATGAGGTGGAGCCAATAAGCCGCTTCCCGGCCGACCGGGTCACGCACCTCGATCACCGGGATGCCCCGGGTGAGGACCAGACCGGTCACGACCAGGACCAGGGCGGTGGTAAACAGGGCGTAACCCACGGCCACGGCGCGACGGTTTGGCCGGTGCCGGGCGACCCGCAGATGGAGCACTCCATAGACCACCACCGGCAGCACCAGCAGCAGGCCCAGGATCAGGTGGGCCAGGAACATGAGCTGGTAAAAATAACCCTGGAATGTCTCTCCCCGCAGCCATTCCATCAGCGTGACGCCGCCCAGATAGCCGGCGTTGATCACCAGCAGGGAGAACAGACCGAATACCACCAACAGCAGTTTGCGCAGCCTCGGCCCGACAACCGGCACGTAGGCCCGTCGACGTCCCGGCCGGATTGTCCGCTGGCGCGTCATCAACGTCCCGACTGGAAGCGGACGTTCAACTGTTCGTGCAGGGTACGACGGCGTGCGTCCACCTCTGCATCGCCCGAGACCCGGCGCGGCAGGGGCCCGACCCGGCCGCCGTCGCCGGTGAACAGATCCATGTCCTTGGCCCAGCCGCGGGCTTCGAGCACGAAACGGCGGTTCGAACCTTCACCGCCCCCGGACGGTGCTTCGAATTCCAGATGCACCTCTTCCCCTGAGCCGGCGATGACCACGGCGTCATCGGCGGCCTCCACCAGCGGCTCGACCGGCCCGAGGCGGGTGTAGAAACCGTCGAGATAGCGAGCGTCCCAGAACGCATCCCGCAGGTCATAGTCGTAGTGGGGCAGCCGCTGGTCAGAGGTGGTGCGGCGGGCGAACCCGGTCTTCGCCAGACGGGCCGTGACCGGTGCCATCACCGTGTGGACGAGACCAGGCGGTGGCGGCTCCTCGTACACGACGCGGATCCGGTCCCAGTAGACCTCCTGATTGGTGGCAAGACGCAGGGCGACGGTTTGGGGTGGCAGCCCGTCGAGCGGCAGCGCCATGACCCGGGGCATGCCCGCCGGATAGCCGAAGGCGGGGTAGACAGGATGCCAGACTCCGTCTGCCGTGCGCGCATCCAGGGTCACCGACTCGTAGACCAGGCCGGCCTGCCAGGCGGCGAAGATGGTCTGGGAGTACGGGTATTCGACCCAGCCGTCGGCGACCAGCACCGGGCTGCTGTCTACGGGATTGATCGCAGCCCCGAACTCCAGGACCAGCCGATGCTCCGAATCCAGCAGGCCGATAAAACGATGATCCAGGTCGCCGACCGGCGCGGCCCGACGATCCGCGCGCAGGACCGCGTCCAGCACGTCCTCACCACGCTCGTTGCGCGCGCCCACCGGCTCTATCGCGCGCCGGAAGAACATGGGCCGGCCGGTAACCTCGGGAGCCCCGGTGGCCATGCGCTCGTCGTTGACCATGTCCCAGCCCGGGGGCAAATCGAAGGCGTGCAGCCGGGCCGAATCCAGATAAAGATTTTCTTCCATGGGTTCGGCGATCTTTACCACGTAACGCCCGTCCCGCGGCGCCAGGCTACCCGCCGGCATAAGGAAATACTCCCATGGCCGCGGCGGCGCATACTGGCCGGGCTCGATCAGGAATCCGAGACCACCCACGCCGAGGACGTCGCTGACAAAGCGATAGCGCTCGCCGTCCCAGGCGAAGATGACCGGGCAGCTCGACAACTGGCGCTGGGTCTCGGCGATACGGTGCATCTGTCCGGGGGCCAGCCCCAGCTCGGTCTGGAACACGCCGTCCGACCAGTCGATGGCCACGTAGTCGGCCTCGGGCCTTCCGCCCAGGCCCAGGAACATGGGTTGCAGGCTCTGGCCCGGAGACGAGTTGCGCTCCAGCATGGCGGTGATCGTCCAGCGATCCAGCAAGCGCAGTGATACGCGGGTCCCGATCCCGGACTGATTGGAACGCATGGAATCGGCCTTGTCTTCCTTGCCGGTCAGGCTGAGTCCCAGGAACGGTAACCGCCCGGGCCCCGCAGGCCATCGCTTCAGTACGCCTGCATCCGGGGTCACCAATTCGGGCCCGGCATCCACATCGGCGTTGAGCACGAGTACAGGTCCGCCGAGGGCGAGCCCTTCCGCCAGCGGGGTGACCGCGCCGGAAGCGTCACGCAACAGGATCCCTTCGCTGCCGGCCATCAACAGCTCGAGCCGGCCGTCACCGTCGAAATCGGAGACCGCCAGCCGGGCGTCTCCGCCCGGGGCCTCTCCCAGATCGTCTTCTTCCCAGCCTGCCGGTTGCCAGCGCCACCGGCGCAGACGCCCGTTCCGGTCCAGGCCATAGATGTCCGGGCGACCATCGGCTTCCAGATCCGCGATGGTGGCCGCTTCCAGCGCGGTCCCGCGGAACCCCTCCAGACCCTCGGCGGCGCGGTATTGCCAGAGGCGATCATTGATCCATACGTGGTTGCCACCGGATCGATTGACAACCACCAGATCCAGATCCCTGTCACTATCCAGATCCGCCGCCAGGAACTGGCGTCCGGGCGCCGATCCGGCGATGCCCTGACTGGCGCCGAGGCGCCGGAAGCTGCCGTCGCCATTGTTGCTGAACAATTCGTCCGGGCCGTCTCCGTTGACCACGAACAGATCCAGATCGCCGTCGTGATCCGCATCGATCATGCCGCCGTCGGCGCAGTCGCCGGTATCCCTGGTGCCGGTGGCCGCGGCGGTCTCGGTCCACGTTCCTCCCTGCTCCGAATACCACAACTGGTTGGCACCGCTGCGGCACAGGTACAGGTCGGTATCGCCATCGTTGTCGATATCGCCCCACAGGGCCGCTTTGCCGTCGGCGATGCCGGCCAGCGGATGACCCGGCACTTCGACGAAACCTCCCTGGGCCGTCCCCATGAGCAATCGGGTCACCGGGGCCGTGACCAGATAAAGGTCCTGGAGGCCGTCACCATCCACATCGGCGGTGGTGAGCGAGGTGAGCTTATCCGGGAGGTCGATGCCGATCGGGACCGGGTCCGCAAACAGGTCTCCGGACGGCGCCGGGACCGGGGACGCATCCTCACGACCGACGGCGAGCGCCTCGCCCTTGGGCCCGAGCCGGGTGTATTTGAATTCGGCCAGACGGGCGCGCGGATTGTCAGCGAACCGCTGATAGACATCCAGCATCTCCCGCGCCCGGTCCGGTTGTCCCAGCCTGCGCAGGACCAGGGCGGCACCGTAATAGGCGCTGCGAAGATAGGAGTCCTGCTCGATGGCCCTGCGGTATTCAATGGCAGCGGCTTCCAGATCGCCCTGCTGCACAAGGGCCTGGCCGGTGAAATAGGCGGCGTAAGCATCCTCCGGATCACCGGCCGTGACGACGCCGAACCGCGCCAGCGCGGCTTCGGTCTCTCCCAGGTAAAGGTGCAGCAGACCGGCAATATAGTTGGCCCGTAGATCGTCGGGGTCTTCCTGCAGCACGGCTTCGACGATGCCCAGCGCCAGTTGCTCATCGCCATCCTGCTGCCGGTTGAGGGTGGCGATCGCAAGATTGAGACGGGCGTCCCGCCAGTCCGGCCGCCGCTGGACCAGCTGCTCGAAGACATCGCGGGCGCCGTCGTAATCGAAATACCCCATCAGCGCAACGCCACGGTTGTTGTCGGCCACGTCGGCCGCGCTGATGTCCTCCCCGGTACGCCCGCATGCGGTTAGCGCCAGCAGCAATGCCGCGCAGGTCGGGAGCAGGGACAAGCGGCGGATCCGGCTCACCTCGAGCCTCCTTCGAGCCCGCGCTTGGCATCGCCGATCCGGTCTTCCAGCGCCGGCATGTCGATCTCTCCGGGTCCGGCGGGCGCTAGCCGCGAACGTTGCAGATAAGTATGGAGCTCGGTGCGCATGTGAGCCCGCATGTCGTGGCCCCGGCGGCGCTCGCGCTCCTGGCGCAGTCGTTCCACATCGACCGGAGCCACGACCACCTTCTCCCCCGGACCTGCCTCTGCCTGCGCCAGGATGCGTCCGTCATAGTCCACCACCATGCTCGCCCCGGGCCAGCTGAATGGCGGATAGTTGGCCATGGCCGCACCCTGGTTCGCCGCCACCACGTAGACCGAATTCTCCAGCGCCCGGGTGCGATTGATCAACGTCCACCAGTCCATCGGTTCGCTGGCGCCCCAGGGATCCATGTAGGCGGATATGCGCACCATGATCTCGGCGCCGCGGAATGCCAGCTCGCGGATCGTCTCCGGGAACAACCAGTCGTAGCAGGTAGCTACGGCGATCTTGCCCAGCTCGGTGTCGGCCACCGGGAACGGATCCGAGTGGTAGTCGGGGATGTCATGGGGGCTGGCGTGCACTTCCCAGGGGATCCAGGGATTCACCTTGCGGTATTTGCTGAGCACACCCTCTGGACCAACCAGCACCGTCGTGTTGAATACATGCTCCGGATGCTCCGGGTCGGATTCCAGGAACGAGCCGGTCTGGATGAAACAGCCAAACTGCTTCGCGACGGAAACGTAGCGCTCGGTATGTTCATTGGGCACCGGCACCGCAAGCTTGCGCCGCAGCTCGGCGACGCTCTGATAGACCGGCACCGCGTGGGCGAACTCCGGGAAAGCCAGCAGGCGCACATCGAAGAACGGCTCGTAGCCCACCACGGTCTGCGCCACGATCTCACACATACGCTCGACCCTGGACGGGATCTCCGCGCGAGTCTGCGGGGCCGGAAAATCGGTCTGGCAGGCAGCAGCGTAGAACAGCTTGCTCATGGATCGGGGACCTCAGTTGTCGAGCTGTGGCGTCGGGCGGGGAGCGCCGTCGGAGGACTATTCTATGCGCTGCTGCATCGCTCGTGCACCGCGGCGGATGCGGCGCGTGGCGAGTTTATGAGCGTTGTACTATAGTCTTTGTCGAACTTCGTCACTTGCGACGCAAGCGTATTACCGCCAGGAACCCCGGAGATTCGGCCTATGACCAACCATCTCAACGATCTGGAGAAGGCATTCAACGATGCCCGCTCCCAGTTTTCAAAATCCGCCGCCCAGACCTACAAGCGCCTGAACCGCGAATTGCAGACACTGATCAATCGCGGCAAC
>JASFJM010000132.1:0-7503 GCA_050122055.1 Gammaproteobacteria bacterium
GGTCACGGCCGGATCCCAGTCTTCCTGGGTGATGACGCTGTTGCTGGTCATACTGCCGGAGGTGTCCATGATGAACAGGATGTTCGGCTGGGCGCCGGTCAACAGCGGATCCTTGGCTGCGACGAACAGCTCCGCATCGTCGGCCACCGCCGGGTTGGCGGCGCCGAGGATCAGGATCATGGGCGCGAGTACGGAAGCGATCCGCATCTTGATGGGCTTGATGTTCGATCTCATGACTGCGTCCTCGTTATTCGGCCGACGCCGGCGGCGGGGCGCCAAGCACGATGTGCTTGATGGTCTCGCCATCCAGGGCGTAAGTGATGTACATCAACGTATCCCGGGGCGGGCGCTTGAAGGCCGCCTCGCGGAAGGTCTGCAAGTCCACGGACTCACCCTTCACGGCGAGTCGATAGACGGTGTTCTCGTTGACCTGAAGGATCCTGACGTCGCACCCCTCGCACGGACGCACGACCACGCGGTCCGTGGTGTAGCTGGGCAGCTCGACCTGGGTGCGATCCACTTCCAGGGTGTCTTCGATCCGATCGAGGGCACCATGGGCCGGGGAGGCCAGGATAGTGCCGAGACCGAGCAGACAGATGATGCGATAGATATTCATGACCATAGACCTCTCTCAGTTCCCGCCGCCGGGACCTGGGACATAGAAACTCTGCAGATGGTTGGACTGGGCGCCGCGGAACGACGTCCCGGCGCCAACGGAATTGAAGTGATAGGCCGCCAGTCCGCCGCCGATCGCGACGCTTGAGCCCACCAGAGCGGTGGCGTCGCCGGTATAGACATGGCAGCCGTTGTACGTGCCCACATCGGCTACGTTGGTGACCCCGAGACACCACTGGGGCGCACCCACGACGGCGACCAGCAGGGCCCGATTGTTGTCGGCGGTGGCCAGGTTTAGATCGATACCGGTCTCCGCCATCTGGAACGCGTTCTGGCTGTTCTGGTTGTTGCTGGCCATGGCCACTTCCAGGCTGGCGGTGTTCATCGTGGCGACGGCCAGGATGGTCAGGACCAGCAGCAGCACCAGGCCGACCACCAGGGCCGCGCCGGACTGCCGATCAGGATTGCCGTTGGGAAAAGTCATCGCTCAGCTCCGTTGGTTTCGCAGCGTGATGGTGGTGGTCACCGGCAGACGCCGGAACGGATCGTTGGGCGTAATATTCGCCAGGTCGCCATCCGGCGGAGTGTACGGCCCTGTGTCGGTGTGGGCGTTTTCCCGCTGTTCGGCGCGGACCAGCATCCACAGACGCACCGACAGGATCTGGGCATTGGGGTCGAATCCGGGCGCGCCGGGCGTGATGATAGCGGCGTCGGAATCCACGTAACGTTCCACGCTGCCGTCTTCGTTGGTATCGACGCCGAATTGCACCTGCAGGTTTTCGACTCCGGGGATGATCTCCTGGTCCTGGATCGTGGACCCTCCGCCGGTGCCCGCTACAAGCGTCTGGCGGCGCAGAGATGGCACGTTGGCGCCGAGCGTCGACTGCTGGTCCACGTAATAGGCATTGACCACCATGTCGTGGGTGGCCGAGAGGGGCGGTGCCGGCACGCCTCCGCCCGGGAGGGCGCCGTCGTCGAACAACGCCGCCGACACGCGGCCGCTCTGAATCTGCAGCACGCCGGCAGTCGGCACGGTGGGCTGGCCGCTGACGTGACGGACGATCAGCACGTCGGTATTGGGCTGGGCGCCGGTGAACGCCGGGCAGGGCAGGGTGTAGCCGTCATCCACCGCCTCGATGCCGTTGGCCAGGTCGAGTGCCCAGGCCGTCACGTTGTTCGCGTTGCAGGTGACGGTGATTCCGCCGGGCACCGTAACAAATGCCGACTCGCCGGCGCGACCCCAGAAATCCGCCAGGCGGATGTCCGGGCCCATCAGATCCAGGGCGAAGCGGGCGTTCTCCTGGATCCGGGCGATGGTCTCGGCGGTGCGGAAGCTCTGCCGCCCCTGAGCATAGATATTGACGGCACCAAGGATCAGCACCAGCCCGATGGCCATGGCCACCATCATCTCGATCAGGGTGAAACCCTGCACCGAATGGCCGGCCGTGCGGTGGTGCCTGTGATGTGTCGAGCGCGTATTCAGCATGGCGATGGCGTTCCTAAATCTGGACGGTAACCGAGTAATCCTGGGCATCGGGGAACCCCGCTTCCTGCCAGGTCACGGTGATGACGTACTGGTTGATAATGCCGAGATCCGTCACCGCGACGGTCCCGGCCGCTCCGGCCGGCAGGCGGGTGGCGAGATTCTGACTCCAGATCAGCAGGTCCTCGGCCGCCATCTGCGCCGGCGTGCAGTCGCCCACGCCGTTGGTGCATCCGTTATCGGCGGCGGCACCCTGATAGGCGGCGGCGGCCGTCGGGTTGGCCCGGATGCGGTCCGCCATCTCCGCAACCAGGTTGACCGCCGACGTGCGGAAGATGGAGGTTCGCTGAGCCTTGAGGCCCTCCACGTAGAGCACGGCGATACCCAGCATGCCGACGGAGATCACGACCAGGGCGACGAGCACCTCGAGCAGCGTGAATCCCTTTGACCTGTTCCTGAACTGATTTCCGGATTTCATGGTTTTTCTCATTCCGTCGCTAGCAGCCGCCAAGCGGGCCGCCCTGGACGTCCGCCTGCTGCGAGAAGATCTGCGGGCGCCCGGTCGGCGCGATATTGATCCAGCGGCCGGCAGCCACTCCGCCGCCCGTATCGACGTTGCCCCGTCGGTCGCAGATCTCAAGATTGTTGACCGGCACCAGCGCCCCAATCTGCTGCGTGAAACCGGTCGGGCTGAAAGAGATATAGGGGACCGTGACGCCGCCATTGACCGTTACCGCATCGATGGTGCCTGCCAGGGGTCCGTGGGCGCGGAGCAGTTCGTCGGCGCCGTCGATATCTGCATTTGCGGCGACCGGCGGCACGCCATCCACGAACATGATCCAGCCGCTGCCGAAATGGGCGGCGGTGTCGCAATCCGGATCGGCCGTGTCCCAGTCGCTGCTGGCGCAGATCGTGATGTTGGCGCGGCGTTTGATCGCTTCGGCCCTGGCGGCGTGCATGCCGCTCACCAGGTCATTGACCGCGGCGGCCATGCGGTTGGTGTCCATCAGGTTCTGGAAGGACGGAACGCCGACCCCGAGCAGGATGGCGACGATCGCCACCGTGACCAGGACCTCGAGCAAAGAGAAGCCGGATTGACGCTGAGTTTTCATGGCCGCCAGTTTCCCGCCGGATCCGCGGTCCGGCAAATCTTTCCGACAAACGGTCAAAAATGGCTGACAAGCGGTCAAAAACGACTATATTTCATAGAGTTGGCCCGCAGGATCAGGCCAGTCAGCAGTGGCTTTGAGAAGTCCCGGAGTGCCCCGGCGATGCCTTCCGGAGGGCCGGGGACCCGACGGCGCCAGGGCCGACTGCTGGCGGTTCCGGGTGGTCCGATGGCCTGACCGCCGTGCTGTGCTGCGGGATTCTGGCCGAAAATGGTTGATTCCAAAGTGCGGGCGATGTCAAAGTGTGGCGCCGACGCGACGGGCCGCCGTCGCCACAAACTGAAATCAACGACAAGCGGGAGAACGAGATGGCAGGCAAATTCGAGACCTATACCGGCAAAAACGGCAAGCACTATTTCAGATTGAAAGCCGGCAACGGCGAGCCGATCCTCCAGAGCCAGGGTTACAAGGCCAAGGCGGACTGTAAGAACGGTATCGAGTCCGTGCGCAAGAATTCACAGGTTGAGAAGCGTTTCGAGGCCAAAACCTCATCCAACGGCAAGCATTACTTCGTGCTCAAAGCCACCAACGGCCAGGTCATCGGCACCAGCGAGATGTACAACTCGTCGGCGAGCTGCAAGAACGGCATCGCCTCGGTGGCCCGCAACGCGCCGGAGGCGCCGGTCAAGGAAGCCTGAGGTCCGCGCAAGGGCAGGACGGCGGCCGGATCCCGGTCGGCGTGCCGGCCGGGAAGTTGATCTGGGTCATTGCGCTTTACGACTACCGCGGTAGATTAGCGGTGGAGGTAATCAAAGCTCTTTCTCCGATTAGTCTCCGTTGACCTTCCCTCGATGCGGGGACCCGGCCAGGGTCCCCGTGTTTATTTGTGGGCCCCGGGATCGCCAGCGGCGGCGCTCCCGCCGGCTCAGGTGCCCCTGTCACCGAAAATCGGGATCGGCGCCCCGGCTTTGTCCACGGCCACCATGGTCACCTCCGCCGTGGTGACTTCGTCGTCGTCCGGCGTCCGTCTCGCCCGGGCCAGGACCTTGACCTGGATGCGGATCGAGGTCCGTCCCACGTGCAGGGTCCTGGACCAGAGCGTGACGATGTCCCCGACCATCACCGGCTTGTGGAACTCGACCTTGTTCATCGCCACTGTCAGATAACGGTGCGGTGCCTGCCGCTCGGCCTCGATAAAGGCGGCCAGGTCGATCAGCGACAGGATGACGCCGCCGAAGATCGATCCGTAGGCATTGGTGTCTTTGGGCATCAGAGTGGTGCGGATGGCCGGCAGGGTGCTTGGCGGTTTTATGTCCACAACGGTGTGTTCTCCTGCGACGTTTACATGGTGATGGGCGGCCGGCCCTTCAGACCCGGCTGGCGGCCGCCCACAAGGTCCGGAAGCGCGCGGTGCTCTGTTCCCGCTCTACGCGCACCTCTATCAGATCGGCCCCGGGCGCGGAGCAGGCCTCGCGCAGGTGCCGGGCGAGCTCGGCCCCGGGGCCGGTGGCGCGATGGCGCAGCCCATAGAGCGCCGCTATTTTGGAGATATTCAGCCCGGTCGGTGTCAGCCACAGGCGCTCGAAATCGGGCAGTTCGCGCTGGGGCAACAGATCGAAGATGGCGCCGCCGCCGTTGTTGATCACCACGAAGGTCACGTCCTGCTCCCGCGCCCCGAGCAGACCGTTCATGTCGTGATACAACGCCAGGTCGCCGATCAATGCCACACCGGGTCCCGGCGTGGCGGCGGCGATCCCCAGGGCCGTTGAGACGTTGCCGTCGATTCCGCTGGCGCCGCGATTGCCGAAGACGGCCAGCATCGATTCCCGGCCCCGGGCGAAGGCATCCACGGCCCGGATCGCGATGGAGTTTCCGACGAACAGCGCGGTGTCAGGCGGGAGAACCGCTTCCAGGGTGGCGACGATGGTACGTTCGGCCGGGTCCTGCGATGGATCCTCGCACAGACGCGCGCCGCGGGACTCCGCCTGCCGCCAGTGGTCTATCCAGTCCCTACTGCCGGCCTGGGGGAGGCGGTCGGCGAGGGCATCGGCCAGGCTCGCCGGGTCGGCATAGATCCTTTGTGACGCGCGGCGCGCGGGGTCCGACCAGGGACCGGACGGCGCTACCAGCCAGTGTTGGTGGCCCGGACGGTCCAGGTATCGCTGGAGGCCGACGCCCGTCGGCGCCCCCCCGAATTGCAGCACCACATCCGGCACCAGTCCCTGCTTCCCGATGTCGCCGCGCAGGAACAGGTCGTAGGCAGTACATACCCGGCCGCGGTCGTGGGGGCCCCAGCGCAGCCCGGAGAGCGGGTCCGCGAGGATCGGGGATTCCAGCCGCGCGGCCAGCCGGGCGACGGACGCCGGGAACGCGCGATCGGAGCCCATCCGCCCGGCGACGATCACGACCTTTCTGCCTCCCAATGCCGCCGCGATCTCGTCGACGGTGTCTGCCTCGGGCTGTAGCAGCGGCCGTCGCATCGGCGCGGCCGGCGTCGCCGGTGGTGGCGACTCCAGGGCACTTGCGGCAGGGACCAGGGGCTCCCGGAATGCGGCGTTGATGTGGACCGGCCCCGGTTCCGGCCAGCAGGCACGGTGGGTGGCCTGTATGCCAACAGAAAGGGGGAAAGCATCCCCCGTCGGCGCCATCTCCGGCGCGGCCAGATCGAAGCGAGCCCTCAGATGGCTGCCGAACAGCATCTGCTGATCGATGGTCTGGTTGGCTCCCACCCCTTGCAGTTCCGGCGGCCGGTCGGCGCTGATCATGACGATCGGCACGCCGTCGGCGTTTGCTTCAACTACGGCGGGGAGCCAGTTGGCCGGCGCCGAGCCCGATGTGCCGATGAGCAGGGCGGGCAGGCCGGATCTCCGGGCCAGGCCGAGGGCGAAGAAGCCGGCGCTGCGCTCGTCGGGGATGACCGTGGTCGACAGCTCATGGCGGCGCAGGGCCGCGAGCGCCAGGGGCGTGGAGCGGGATCCGGGCGAGACCACGGCATGGCGGACCCCGGCCCCGGTAAGGCCGGCGAGCAGGGCGTCCGCCCAGGACAGGTTGAATTCTGCCGTCGCCGGAGTACCGCCGGGTCGGTCAGCCAAGCCTGAGCGCCCCTTGCATGGTGAGCAGTTTCCACTCGGTCTCGGCCAGTTCCTGCTCCGGCCGGGATTCGGCGACGATGCCGGCCCCCGCGAACAGATCGACGCTGTGCTCGCGGATGAGTCCGCAACGCAACACGACCGACAGCTCGCCGTTCCCGGCCGGGTCCAGCCAGCCGAAGCCGCCGGTGTACCAGCCGCGCGCAGCCTCGCCCGAGTCGGCCAGCCATTTGGTGGCGGCTTGCCGCGGGCTGCCGCCCACGGCGGGCGTCGGGTGCAATCGTTCGGCGATCCCCAATAGCCCGAAACCGTTGTCGACCCGGGCCGAGATCGGTGTCCACAGATGCTGGACCTGGGGCAGGCGCATGATGTCCGGCATGTCGGGGATATCCAGGTCGGAACAGACCGGGGTCAGTGCCGCGCGGATCTGATCGACGACCAGCCCGTGTTCTTCACGCACTTTCGGGTCGGTGATCAGCGCATCTGCAAGGCGGCGATCGTGCTCCGCGTTCTGGCCGCGGGGAGTGGTGCCGGCGAGGGCGTCGACGATGACCCGCGAGTCCGAGTAGGCGAGCAGGCGTTCCGGCGACACGCCCAACAGGGTGCAGGCGCCGCGGGAGACGGCGAAATGAGCGCATTCGTCGTGCCGCTGATCGAGGAAATCCAACACCGGCGCGCAGGCCAGCGGCCGTCTGCTGTAAAGCCGCAGCCGACGCGTCAGCACCACCTTCTCCAGGCCTCCGCCACGGATGGCCGACAGGGCCTGCTCTACCCGCTCGTGCCAGGACGCACCGGAGTCGGCCGGCTCCAGCGCCGGCGCGTCCAGGACCGGTCGCGGACAAGCTCTCGGACGTTCGAGCCGGTCCAGCTGGCGGGACCAGCTCTGCAGCATTTTCGCCGGCGCGGACAGTTCCCCGGCCATGGCGCTGAAGCTGAGCGAGGCCTGGTCGCCGTCACGATGGAACAGCACCGATGGGACCACCAGCAGCGAATTCTCGAGGTTGCCCCATTCCTCCCCCGGCTCGGAGTCGGGGTCGAAGGCGAAGCCGGCAAACGCGACCGGTCCGGCCTGACCCGCGCTTCCGATCCGGGTCCAGCGGGCGGACAGGGTGCGGTGGAACTTTTGCATCTCCTGGAACCGACCCCGGCCGCGGGTCGCGAAGGCGGCCCCGGTGCCGGTGCCGGCGAGGACCTTGGCCTCGAGTGG
>JASFJM010000133.1:0-7428 GCA_050122055.1 Gammaproteobacteria bacterium
CGCTAGGGTCCGGACCGGCGACCATCCCCTGCGGCTCCCACCGGGAAGCAGGTGGCGGGGGCAGGGGTGCAGATCATATGCGGATCTTCCGGGCGCGCCCGCCGGGCGATGACGATGACCCAGTAATCCACGTGGGGCGCCTGGATATTCCGGGCATAGGCGACACCGAACTCGTCCTGCTCGTCGAACCCCGGTCCTTCACCCAGCAGATGGGCCCGGTGCGCCGGCGATGCCAGCAGGGCGTCCAGCACCGCCCGCGGCGATTCGATGCCGCCGGCGATGGACTCCACGTTGTTGGCGAGGCCGTCCGGATACTGATCGGGCAGCGGATAGCCGGTCTCGCGGAGCATCTGATTGGGTCCCCGATGGTCCTCGGAGACGTGGGAAAGCTGGCCCCTGGCTGCCATGTCCCGAGCTCTGAATTCGGCGAACGCCTGGAGAGCAGGGCTGCATCTTATCCTCGAACCATTATTGGAAAGCCCAGTAAGTAATTGAGATAGATATAATTCATTCTCTTTGAGTTGACAGGCGACCGGGGCAGAACGAGAAGGATCCGGCGGCTGCACGGGCTCGGCCCGGGGGAAGGCCGCACCGGTCACCAGCCAAAGCAGGCAGCCGATCGCCAGGCCCCATGGTTGCCGGCCGGCCCCGAATCTGTCTTCCGTTTTCACAAGGCAATTCGACCCTGCCGCCCGCCGGATTGTTTCCCTGCCGGTCGGGAGGATGAGGGGAATGAATCAGACCGGTAGAATACCCCTCCTCACCCACGACGCCTCGGGGCCCTCTGAATCATGGGATCGATCATGAGAACGCGTTTTGTCGTTCTGCTCTTGTGCCTGTTACCCGCGATCGCCATCGGCGAGACGCGCTTCGTCGAATTGGAGGTGACCATGCGCTCCGGTCAGGGGACCGGTTACAGCATCGTGCGCATGGTGCGCAGCGGTTCGCCGGTGGAAGTGCTGGAGACCAGTGCGGCCAGCGGCTATTCCCGGGTCCGGGTGGCTGGTGGCACCGAGGGCTGGGTGCTGACTCGCTATCTCACCGATTCGCCGGTCGGCGCGGAGGCGCTGGTGGCGGCCCGGCAGCGAGTGGACCAGCTCAGCCGGGAAAATCGGGAATTGATCGAAGAGCGCAATCGCCTGATGTCGGAGGGCGATGACCTGGCAGGGGAGCTGCAGCGGCTCAAGGAACTGTCGGCCGACGCAATCTCGCTGGAGCAGACAAGACAGCGTCTGACGGCGGCAGTCCAGCGGCAAGAGCAGACCATCGAGAAACTGCAGGCCGAAAACGCCGAACTCAAGTCCACCTCCGGGCGCGACTGGTTCCTGGCCGGTGCCGGCGTGCTGGTCGCCGGCCTGTTGTTCGGTCTGATCCTGCCGCGGATCCGCTGGCAGCGGCGGCGCAAGTGGAACGACCTCTAGCGTAGCGTCCGGCTCAGACCTCCTGGCCGGCCAGGTACATCCAGGTCTCGACCACGGTGTCCGGGTTCAGCGAGATGCTCTCGATGCCCTGGTCCAGAAGCCAGCGCGCAAAATCCGGATGATCGGACGGCCCCTGGCCGCAGATACCGATATATTTGCCCTGATCGCGACACGCCTTGATGGCCATGGCCAGCAGCGCCTTGACCGCGTCGTTCCGTTCGTCGAACAGCTCTGCGATGATGCCCGAATCCCGGTCCAGCCCGAGGGTCAACTGGGTCATGTCGTTGGAACCGATGGACATGCCGTCGAAATGCTCCAGGAACGCGTCGGCCAGCAGGGCATTGGACGGTATCTCGCACATCATGATGAGCTTCAGGCCGTTCACGCCCCGTTCCAGTCCGTTCGCCTGGAGTAATTCGGTGACCCGTCTGGCCTCGTCCACGGTGCGGACGAAGGGCACCATGACCTGGACGTTGTCCAGCCCCATGTCCTCCCGGACCTTGCGCAGGGCCCGGCACTCAAGTTCGAAACAGGGACGGAAAGAGGATTCCACATAGCGCGAGGCGCCCCGGAAGCCGAGCATGGGATTCTCTTCATGGGGCTCATAGCGGCTACCGCCGATCAGATTGGCGTACTCGTTGGATTTGAAGTCGGACAGACGCACGATCACCGGCTCGGGCGCGAAGGCGGCGGCGATGTTGGCGATGCCCTCCGCCAGGCGGTCGACAAAGAAATTGACCGGGTCGCCGTAGCCCGCCATCTGATGACCGATGGTCTGTTTGAGCTGCTCGTCCAGCTGGTCGAATTCGAGCAGGGCTTTGGGGTGCACGCCGATCATCCGGTTGATGATGAACTCGAGCCGGGCGAGACCCACGCCCCTGTGAGGGATGCCGCCGAAGTCGAACGCCCGGTCGGGGTTGCCCACGTTCATCATGATCTTGACCGGGATCTCCGGCATGGCGTCCAGTTCGATGATCGTCTCTTCGAATTCCAGGATGCCGTCGTAGATCCGGCCCTCGTCGCCTTCGGCACAGGAGACGGTGATGCCGGCGTCGTCCTTGAGCACTTCGGTGGCATCACCGCATCCGACCACCGCGGGGATGCCCAGCTCGCGGGCGATGATCGCCGCGTGGCAGGTCCGTCCGCCCCGGTTGGTGACGATGGCGGAGGCCCGCTTCATCACCGGCTCCCAATCCGGATCGGTCATGTCGGCGACCAGCACGTCGCCCGGTCGGACCCGGCTCATTTCGCTGACCTGGCGGATGACCCGGGCCGGACCGGCGCCGATCCGGTGGCCGATACTGCGGCCGGTGATGATGACCCGCGAATGGGACTTGAGATGGAAGCGCTGCAGGGTCCGGCCGCTGCGGCTCTGCACCGTCTCCGGTCTGGCCTGCAGGATATAGAGCTTGCCGTCGTTGCCGTCCTTGCCCCACTCGATGTCCATCGGCCGCCCGTAGTGCTCCTCGATGATCAGCGCCTGGCGGGAGAGTTCTTCCACGTCGGCGTCTTCCAGACAGAAACGCTGGCGGTCCGCCGGATCCACGTCTATGACGCGGGTGGCGTCGCTGTCTTCGCCGAACACCATCTTGATCGCCTTGCCGCCCAGGGAGCGGCGCACGATTGCGTTCTTGCCGCTGCGCAGCGAGGGCTTGAACACGTAGTATTCGTCGGGATTGACGGCGCCCTGGACGACAGTCTCCCCCAGACCCCAGGCGGAAGTGATAAACACCACGTCGCGGAAGCCGGTGTCGGTGTCCAGGGTGAACATGACGCCGCTGGCGCCGATGTCGCTGCGGACCATGTACTGGACGCCGGCGGAGAGCGCCACCTGGCTATGGTCGAAGTCCTGGTGGACTCGGTAGGCGATGGCCCGGTCGTTGAACAGCGAGGCGAAGACCTCGTGTACGGCCTTGATCACGGCGTCGAGCCCACGGACGTTGAGATAGGTCTCCTGCTGGCCGGCGAATGATGCCTCCGGCAGGTCTTCGGCGGTCGCCGAGGAGCGCACGGCGACCGCGATATCGTCGCCCCCATCCATGGCCTTCCACGCCTTGACCACTTCGTCCTGGAGGCGGGGCTGAAGTGGCGTCTGCAGGACCCAGCTGCGGATCTCCGCGCCGGTGCTGGCCAGCTTGTCGACGTCGTCTACATCCAGTTCCGCCAGCACCTTGTGGATCCTGCTGTCGAGGCCATCCTGAGCCAGGAAATCCCGGTAGGCCGCGGCAGTGGTGGCGAAACCGCCCGGCACGGTGACGCCCAGATGGGTCAGCTGGCGGATCATCTCGCCCAGCGAGGCATTCTTTCCGCCCACGGACTCCACGTCCTCCATTCCGAGCTCTTGAAACTGGATGATGTATGGTTCCAATGGATGCTCCCTGGTAGTTTTTCCCTACCTTTTTCCGGTAGAGGGATGCACAATGCCGACGGATTCGGACCTGGGTCCCAAACCGCGGATTGAATCATGAATCATAGGACAGTGTTTTTTGTTTCAGACCAGACGGGGATCACCGCGGAGACACTCGGGCACAGCCTGATGACGCAGTTCGATGGCCTGAAGTTCAGGACCGTCACTGTGCCATTTATCGATACGGCTGACAAGGCGAAAGACACCGTCAATCGCATCAACCTGATCGCCGAGGTCGAGGGGGTCAGGCCGATCGTCTTCGCCACCTTTGTTCAGGACGAGCTGCGCGAGATCCTGATCGGCAGCCGTGGCCTGTTCCTGGATTTCTTCGACGCCTTTCTCGCGCCCCTGGAGCGGGAGCTGGATGTCCGTTCCTCCCACACCGTAGGCCGTGCCCACGGCGTCTCTAACCGCAACGCTTACGCGCGCAGGATCGACGCCATGAACTTCGCCCTCGAAAACGACGATGGCGCCTCGGTCCGGGACTACGACAAGGCGGATCTGATCCTGGTGGGCGTCTCCCGCTCCGGCAAGACGCCCACCTGTCTGTACATGGCCCTGCATTACGGGGTCTTCAGCGCCAACTACCCGCTGGCCGATGAGGAATTCGAGAGCGGTCAACTGCCGCGGGTGCTGCGGGATTTCCGGGACAAGATCTACGGGCTGACCATCGCTCCGGAGCGCTTGCAGCAGGTGCGGAACGAGCGCCGGCCGGATAGCCGGTACGCCTCGAGGCAGCAGGTGAGCTACGAATTGCGCTCCGCCGAGCAGCTGATGAAGACCAGCGGCATCCCCTTCCTCAATACCACCGAATGTTCCATCGAGGAGATCGCCAGCACCATCATCCACGAGAAGGGTCTGCGTCACCGGGACGAGGATGAAGGCCCGGGATAATGACCCTGCGGGCAGCGCTCAGATGATGCCGGTGGGCTGGCTCAGCCCGGCCATTTCGGGGAGTCGTGCCATGTCCCGCGCCGCCCGGCCCAGATCTGCGGTCAGACGGGCAGCGTCGCCGCTGCAATCCCTGTCGCCGGGGATAAAACGCTCGAGATAGACCCGCAGCGTCGCCCCCGCCGTGCCGGTTCCGGACAGACGGAACACGACCCGGGAGTCGTCTTCCATCACCACGCGCACGCCCTGGTGTTCGGAGACGCTGCCGTCCACCGGGTCCTGGTAGGAGAAGACATCGGCGCGGGCTATCCGGGTCCCCGCCGCCTCTCTGCCCACGAAGGTGCCGACCCGGGACTCCAGACCGTCCAGGATGTCCCGGCCGACCCCGGCATCCGGGATAAAGTAATCGTGGCGGCAGTAGGCGTGGCGGCCGTATTCGCGCCAGTGGGCGGCCACCAGCGCGGGCACGTCCAGACCCGAGGTGGCCTGCAGATTCAGCCAGAATAGCACCGCCCACAGGCCGTCCTTCTCCCGTGCGTGGCTGGAGCTGGTGCCGAAGCTCTCCTCTCCGCACAGGTCCGCGTGGCCGGCTTCCAGCAGATTGCAGAAGAAACGCCAGCCGGTCGGCGTCTCGAAACAGGGGATGTCGAGCCGCGCCGCGACCGCGTCCACCGCACGGCTGGTGGGCATGGACCTGGCGACGCCGGCCAGCCCGCGCGAGTATCCGGGTACGGAGCCCGCGTTGGCAGCGAGGATGGCGAGACTGTCGCCGGGGGAGACGACCAGGTTGCGTCCCAGGATCATATTGCGGTCACCGTCGCCGTCCGACGCGGCGGCGAAATCCGGAGCATCGTCCGACGCCATCAGTTGCACCAGATGAGACGCGTCGACGGGATTGGGGTCGGGATGTCCGCCGCCGAAATCGGGCAGCGGCACGGCATTGATGACGCTCCCCTCGGCGGCACCGAGGCGGCGGACCAGGATCTCTTCGGCATAGGGACCGGTGACCGCATGCATGGCGTCGAAGCACATGCGGAACGGGCCGGCGAGGAGTCCGGCGATGCGGTCGAAATCGAACAGCGACTCCATCAGCCCGGCGTAGCTCGCCACCGGATCGATGACTTCGAGCTCCAGCTCGCCGTAACGATGGATGCCCGGCCGATCCAGATCCACCGGGCCGATCTCCGCGCTGAGATAACGGCTCAGAGACCTGCTGGTGTCGTAGATCTCCGCGGTCAATGACTCCGAGGCCTGCCCACCGGTGTGGGTGTTGAATTTGAGCCCGAAGTCGCCGTCCGGTCCGCCAGGATTGTGGCTGGCGGTCAGCAGAAACCCGCCCAGGGCCGAGCGCTCGCGGATCAGGATGGAGGCCGCCGGGGTCGACAACAGGCCGCCGACACCGACCACCAGACGGGCGACACCATTTGCGGCGGCCATCTCCGCCAGTACCTGCAGTGCCTCGCGATTGAAATAACGGCCGTCGCCACCGGCGATGACGGTGCTGCCCCGGAAATCGCCGGCGCTGTCGAATATCGACTGCAGGAAATTCTCCAGGTAATTGGGCTGCTGGAAAACGGCGACCTTGCGACGCAACCCTGCGGTGCCGGGTTGCTGATCCGGGAACGGTGTTGTCGCAACACTTCTGGCGTTCAATGTCAACCGACTCTACGACAGAGTTAGGAGAATGCGCTGTGCTATATTCTGGCCCATGATAGCAGACAGTCTGCTGCGTTTACCCCGACCCGCGAAGGTCGGAAGTTTCGCTGCATTGATGTCTCTCTACGAGAGCAACTTCGTGCGGCTGGGCTGGCTATTCCCGAAACAAACGCAGCCGCGCGACGCCATGATCTCGACGCCGCGCGACGACCTCCCGCTGTACCTGGACGTGCTGGAAGATTCCCGCTATACGACTACGCTGCGCCTGACATACCTGTTCCAGGATCCGGACGGCGTGGTCGCCGATCCGGATCTTCGCGTTCGTCTCTATCACGATGCCCGGCTGGCCGAGGCCATGGCCTGTACCGACCACCACCGGCATGCCGCGCTGCGCCAGCTCGACCCGGGTCCGGGCGCGGAGCTATCCCGCCGCTGGACCCGGAACGTGATGCTGAACAAGTGGCTGGAGTACTGTTCAGACAAGGGGCATCGTTTCGTGGTGCGCGAATCCGACCCCGTGCAAGCCTCCATTTCGTGAAACAGTTCCGGCAGATCCCGCCGGTTTTCGTGATTCAGTTCCGCTAAAGCCTCCCGGACCATCGGTTATTCTCCGTCGTGTAGCAGTCTGCGAACGTCGCCCGCATAGCCGGTCGCGCCGCAGGTTCATGACGCCGCATGGTAAGGGTGATGATCACGCGCAACGAATCCGAACAAGACGAACAGCTGGTCAATCTGTTCCGGAATCGCGCGCAGCTCAAGAAGGCCTATCTCGAGCTGCAGGATCAGTGCACCCGACTCAAGGACGATCTGCGGAATTCCCAGGCGTCCACGCGCAGGGCCGAGGAACGGCTCGAAGCCATAGAGCGCCTGATGGCCAAACCCGAAGCGGGCTTCAGCGGCCTGGTCTATTTCCAGCTGCGGTCCCTTTGGCGGACCTGCAACGAACAGCTGCAGAAGTTCTCCGAAGAGCTGCGGCGCCAGCAGGACGACCGCGAGCGCAAGCGGCAGATCCTGCGATTCAACGAAGATCGCGGACGGCGCCTGGAAGATCTG
>JASFJM010000134.1:0-7261 GCA_050122055.1 Gammaproteobacteria bacterium
GCACCACGAAAAAAGCCTGCAACCGCGACAAACACCTGACTAATCAGGGCGGGAACAGCGAAAGCCCAAAGCGCCTTAGCTCGATGCTGAACTGCCAGAACCATTCCGATGGCTAAACAGACAGTACCGACAGCTGGAACAAGCGTGAGTGCGCCGGCCCCCAACGGCGACAGCATCGAAGATACAAACCACTTTGGAAGCGCAGTGAAAAGCCAGATTGCGTTTCCCATTCTCTTCCCCGCGGCTCGTAACGTTTGCGACGGTTTGACGCACTTCCCAACGGCTGGATTGGGTCACAACTTGCCGGATTGGGTTAGGGCATTTTGGGCTCAAGGTCGAGAGCTCACGGATCACGAGCCGGTGCTTCCGCTAACCGAAGTATAGGGGTCACGCGACCAATCTCCGACACCTCGAATCACCAGAGATCAGTCCGCGATTCCTTCGCTTTTACGTGTTTAGCGGCCTCAAACCTCCGCCTTTTCCCGGTGCCGCTGATGGATTTCTGACCGATTCAGCAGATTTCGATGCAAACGGGGGTCGAAACTGATGGAACTCAAGATTGCAGTGCCCTGATTGGAAGGTCTTTCACGTGTTTATTCCCCAGGGCCTCTGCAACTTTTACATCTTTATTCCTCTTTTACGTCTTTATTACCCCGGACCAACCATCTCTGCCTGTGACGGGAGCTACTCCACGGTCACCGACTTGGCGAGGTTCCTTGGCTGATCCACATCGGTGCCCTTGAGCACCGCCACGTGGTAGGAGAGCAGCTGCAGCGGCAGGGTGAAGGCGATGGGCGCCTGGAAGGCGTCGATATGCCGGGGCATCTCCATCACGAACAGGCCGTCGGCAGGCTCGATGCCTGCCTCCGGATCCGCGAACACGATCAGTTCTCCGCCACGGGCCCGGACTTCCTGGATGTTGGCCTTGAGCTTCTCGAGCAGTTCGTTGTTGGGCGCCACCGTGACCACGGGCATGTCCGCGTCGACCAGGGCAAGGGGACCATGTTTCAGCTCCCCGGCGGGGTAGGCCTCGGCGTGGATGTATGAGATCTCCTTGAGCTTGAGCGCCCCTTCCATGGCGATGGGGTACTGGATGCCCCGGCCCAGGAAGAGCGCGTGCTGCTTCTCCACGAAGCGCTCGGCCAGGGTCTCGATGGCCGGGTTCATCTCGAGGATGTCTTCCAGCAGGGCAGGCAGCGCCGTCAGCTGTTCCACCAGCCCGGCCTCGGTCTCTTCGGCCATCCCGCGGCAGCGGGCCAGGGACAGCACCAGCAGGCTGAGGGCGGCGAGCTGGGTGGTGAACGCCTTGGTGGAGGCGACCCCGATTTCCGGGCCGGCCCGGGTCATCAGCACCAGGTCCGATTCCCGCACCAGGGCGCTCTCCGGCGCGTTGCAGATGCCGAGCACGGCCAGATAGCCCATGCCGCGGGCCGCCCGCAAAGCTTCCAGCGTATCCAGGGTCTCGCCCGACTGAGAGATGGTGACGTAGAGGGTGTCCTCGGGCACCACCGGTTGCCGATATCGGTATTCGCTGGCGATCTCCACCATGCAGGGGATGCCGCACAGGCTCTCGATCAGGTAACGGGCTACCAGGCCCGCATGGTAGCTGGTGCCGCAGGCGACGATCTGAACCGCCCGGGTGCGGGAGAAGATCTCGCCGGCTTCGGGGCCAAAAGCCTGGGCCAGAACGCGGCCGCCGCCAAGACGTTCCTCGAGGGTCTCGGCCACGGCTCGCGGCTGCTCGTGGATTTCCTTCTCCATGTAGTGCCGGTATTGACCGCGCTCCATGGCATCCGCCGCCAGCTCGCTCTCCTTTATGGGCCGGCGGGCCCGCTTGCCGCTGGCGTCGTAGACGTCGACGCCCAGGCGGCTGATGCAGGCGAGATCACCTTCCTCGAGGAAGATAAAGCGCCGGGTGACGGGCAGCAGCGCGGAGACGTCCGAGGCCACGAAACACTCGCCGATACCGATCCCGGCCACGACCGGGCAACCCTGGCGTGCCGCCACGATGCATTCGGGATCGTCATGGGCGATGACGGCCAGGGCATAGGCACCGTCCAGCCGATCGACGGCGATCCGGACCGCTTCCAGCAGGGTGCCGGTGTCGGCGAGGGCGTCCGCGATCAGATGGGCGACGACCTCGGTGTCGGTATCGGATTCGAATCTGTGGCCGCGGCCTTCGAGCTCATCGCGCAGGCTCTCGAAATTCTCGATGATGCCGTTGTGGACCAGCGCCAGGCCGCCTCCGGACATCTGGGGATGGGCATTGCGCTCGCTGGGTACGCCGTGGGTGGCCCAGCGGGTGTGGGCGATACCGTTACGGCCCGTCAGCGGATTCGCCTCCAGGTTCTCGACCAGCCGCTGTACTTTTCCCTCCGCCCGGGCGCGCTGGATATCGCCCCCGGCGCCCAGCACGGCGACGCCGGCGGAGTCGTAGCCCCGGTATTCCAGACGCCGCAATCCCTCGATCAGGATCGGGACTACGTTTCGTTCCGCAATGGCGCCGACGATTCCGCACATCTTCAGCTTCGCTCCGGTAAAAACGTCAATATGGCCCGCGGGGACGGGGAATTCCGTGCCGTGGCTCGCAAATCAGGTCTTTTTCTTGACCGGCCGTTTCCAGCCACGGACGGTGACCTGCCGGGCCCGGGCCACGGTCAGCTCGCCGGCCGGCGCATCCTTGCCGAGGGTGGAGCCGGCGCCGACGGTCGCGCCCTCGCCCACCTCCACCGGCGCTACCAGCTCGACGCCGGAGCCGATGAACGCCCCGTCACCGATCACCGTCCTGTGCTTGTTGGCGCCATCGTAGTTGCAGGTGATGGTGCCGGCACCGATATTGACCTCCCGGCCTACCGTCGTGTCGCCCACGTAACTGAGGTGATTGGCCTTGCTGCCCTCACCCAGCTCCGCGTTCTTGATCTCGACGAAGTTGCCCACCTTGGCTTTCGCGGCCAGCCGGGTGCCGGGACGCAGCCTGGCGAACGGCCCGATGTTGCATCCGGGTCCGGCGTGGCTCTGATCGATCAGACTGTGAGGCAGGACCTCTGTGCCTGCCTCCAGGATGGACTCCCGGATCACACAGTAGGGGCCGATGTTGACCCGGTCGCCCAGCTCCACGCGCCCCTCGAAGACGACGCCCACATCGATGAATACGTCCCGGCCGCAGGTCACCTGGCCGCGGATATCGACCCTGCCCGGGTCCGCCAGGATGGCGCCCAGGTGCATGAGCTCCGTACAACGCCGTTCCCGCAGGCTGGCCTCAGCCGCCGCGAGCTGGACCCGGTCGTTGATGCCGGAGACTTCGGCGACGCTGCCGGCCGTCTCGCCGAACACCGCGACGCCGTCCGAGACCGCCAGCGCGACGATATCGGTCAGGTAATACTCGCCCTGGGCATTGTCGTTGCCGATACGGCCCAGCCAGTCCCGCAGGCGAACCGCCGGTGCTGCCACCAGGCCGGTGTTGCCCTCCCGGATTTCCAGCTCCTCGGGTGTGGCGTCCTTCTGCTCGACGATCCGGATCACCCGCCCCCCGCTGTCGCGGACGATACGACCATAGCCCGTGGGATTTTCAAAAGTCGCGGTGAGGATCGCCAGGGCATCCGGGCTGGCGCTGGCCGCCAGCCGGCGCAGGGTCTCCGGCAGGATCAACGGCACGTCGCCATAGGCGACCACCACGATGGCGTCATCGGAAATACCGGGCAGCGCCTGGGCCACCGCATGGCCCGTGCCAAGCTGTTCGGCCTGGTGCGCCCAGTGCAGGGCCCGGCCGCCCATGGCCGACTGCACCTCGTCGCCACCGAAACCATAGACCACGTGGATAGCCTCGCAGCCTGTTGCCTCCGCGGCGTCGACCACGTGGTCCAGCAGGGGCCTGCCGGCCAGCGGCTGCAGCACCTTGGGCCGCTCCGAGCGCATGCGGGTTCCCTCGCCGGCAGCGAGGATGACGATCTCAACGGCCATGAGTCACCGGGTAGTCGGAAAGCGCTTATTGTATCTCGCCGACATGGCGAAACCAGTTGAACCGGTCGCAGAATTTTCGCCCTCGTTCCGGGCAGCGGACGGCACGGCGGTAGTCACTCGCCCGGGAACGAAAGAGGCCGTGACGATCTCGCTCGTCACGGCCTCGATGAATCGGCCCGCTCCCGCTGGCGCACCCGGAGAGCTAGCGGGTTTTTGCGGCCTTCTTGATCTTCTGCAGCAGATGGATCTGAGCCGCCGCCGCGGCCAGCTCGGCCTGGGCCGTGGCCACTTCGACCGCGCTGGTGCGCTCCTTCAGCATCTCCTCGGCCCGCTTGCGTGCCTCCTCGGCCGCCGCCTCGTCCAGGTCCTTGGCCCGCATGGCGGAATCGGCCAGCACGGTAACGCTCCTCGGCTGCACCTCGAGCACGCCGCCGGAAACGTAGAAGTAGAGTTCCTCCGGCTCCCCCTTCTCCGACTGGCGCTGAACACGGACGCCACCTGGTTTGAGGCCAGTCAGCAGAGGGGCATGGCGGGGCGCGATGCCCACTTCGCCCATCTGGGCGGGCGCAAAGACCATGGTCGCGTCGCCGACGAAGATCTCGCCCTCGGCACTGACGATGTTGACGTGAATGTTGTTCATAGGCGCATCCCGCAGGCCTCTCGCCTGCCGTCGAATCTATTGCAGGCTCTTGCCCTTCTCGACCGCTTCATCGATGGTGCCGACCATGTAGAACGCCTGCTCCGGCAGGTGGTCGTATTGACCTTCGATGATGCCGTTGAAGCCGGCGATCGTGTCGGACAGAGAGACGTACTTTCCGGGCGAACCGGTAAAGGTCTCGGCGACGAAGAACGGCTGGGAAAGAAAGCGCTGGATCTTTCGGGCCCGGGCCACCGCCAGCTTGTCATCCTCGGACAATTCGTCCATGCCCAGGATAGCGATGATGTCCTGCAGTTCCTTGTAGCGCTGAAGCGTCGCCTGTACCGCCCGGGCGGTGTGGTAATGATCATCACCGATGACCAGGGGATCCAGCAGACGGCTGGTGGAGTCCAGAGGATCCACGGCCGGGTAGATGCCGAGCTCGGCGATCTGGCGGGAGAGCACCAGGGTGGCATCAAGGTGGGCGAAGGTGGTGGCCGGTGACGGGTCGGTCAGGTCGTCGGCCGGCACGTAGACCGCCTGGAAGGAAGTGATCGAACCGGTCTGGGTGGAGGTAATGCGCTCCTGCAGTGCCCCCATCTCTTCGGCCAGCGTCGGCTGGTAACCCACGGCGGACGGCATCCGGCCCAGCAGCGCCGAGACCTCGGTGCCGGCGAGGGTGTAACGGTAGATGTTATCGATGAACATCAGCACGTCGGTGCCCTCGTCGCGGAATGCCTCGGCCATGGTCAGGCCGGACAGGGCGACGCGCAGGCGGTTGCCCGGGGGCTCATTCATCTGGCCGTAGACCAGCGCGACCTTGTCCAGCACGCCGGCGTCCTTCATCTCGTGATAGAAGTCGTTGCCTTCCCGGGTACGCTCACCGACGCCGGCGAACACCGAATAGCCGCTGTGCTCGATGGCGATGTTCCGGATCAGCTCCATAAGGGTCACGGTCTTGCCCACGCCGGCGCCGCCGAACAGTCCGATCTTGCCGCCCTTGGCGATGGGCATGATCAGATCGATGACCTTGATCCCGGTCTCGAGGATCTCCACCGAAGCGGACTGCTCTTCGAAGGTCGGCGCGGGGCGGTGGATCGGCAGCCGCTCCTGCTCGCCGATGGGGCCGGCCTCGTCCACGGGTTCACCGAGCACGTCCATGATCCGGCCGAGGGTCTTGGCGCCGACCGGAACCGAGATCGGCCCGCCGGTGCCGGATACGTCCATCCCGCGCTTGAGTCCCTCGCTGGAACCCATGGCGATGGTGCGGACGACACCGTCACCCAGCTGCTGCTGGACTTCCAGCGTCAATCCGTTCGCGTCGATCTTCAGTGCCTCGTAGATCCCGGGGATCTGATCGCGTGGGAATTGCACGTCGACGACGGCGCCGATGATCTGGAGAGTCTTGCCCGAGCTCATGAATCGATTCCTCTGTTGAGTATTCCTGGTGTAGCGCGTGGCGGACTCACACCGCCGCGGCGCCACCGACAATTTCCGAGAGTTCTTGTGTGATGGCCGCCTGGCGCGCCTTGTTGTAGGCCAGCTTGAGATCGTCGATCAGCGTGCCGGCGTTATCGGTGGCGCTTTTCATCGCCACCATCCGCGCGGCCATCTCGCAGGAAACGTTTTCGACCGCCGCCCGGTAGACCTGGGACTCGATATAGCGCGCCAGCACGCCGGGCAGCAGCTCGAGCGAGTCGGGCTCGTAGATGTAGTCCCAATGGGTCTGCAGTTCTTCCTGATCCCCGACTTCCACCGGGATCAGGGTGCGGACCGCGGGCTTCTGGCTCATGGTGTTGATGAACTCGTTGTGGGCGATGAACACCCGGTCGAGCGTGCCCTCACGATACCCGTCCAGCATCACCTGGATGGTGCCGATGAGATCCCGCACGTGCGGGATGTCGCCCAGGTCGGTCACCGCGGCGACGACATTGACCTGCACGCGCCGGAAGAACTGCCGGGCCTTGCGCCCCATCAGGCAGATGTCCACTTCCACGCCCTGCTTCTGCCAGTCGCTGATGTCTCTCAACAGCATTCGGAACAGATTGGCATTGAGTCCGCCGCACAGACCACGGTCCGTGGACACGATGATGTAGCCGACCCGGCGCACTTCCTCACGGGCGAACAGCAGCGGCGGCTTGAAGTCCGGGTTCGCCATCCGCAGATGGCCGATGACCTTGCGGATCTCTTCCGCATAGGGTCTCGACGCCTCCATCCGATCCTGAGCCTTCCGCATCTTGCTCGCCGCGACCATCTCCATGGCCTTGGTGATCTTCTGCGTATTCTGGATACTCTTGATCTGGGTGCGGATTTCCTTGCCGACTGCCATGCTTCTACTCCGCGATCAGTAGCTACCGGTCTGGGCGAACTCTTCCACGCCGCGCTTCATGTCGGCCTGGATCTCGTCACTCCAGTCACCGGTGGCGTCGATCTTGTCCATCATCTCGCCATAATTGGTCTTCATATGGCTGTGTAACGCACGCTCGAAATCTCCGAGTTTGTCGATCTCCACCCCGTCCGTCGCGCCACTGTCCACCGCGTAGAGCGTGACTGCCATCTCCGCCACCGACAGCGGCGAATACTGTGGCTGCTTGAGCAGTTCGGTCACTCGCTGGCCACGGTCGAGCTGTTTGCGGGTCGCCTCATCAAGGTCCGAAGCGAACT
>JASFJM010000135.1:0-7218 GCA_050122055.1 Gammaproteobacteria bacterium
ACTTAAAAGACCGTGGCGTCCCGACCCGCAAAGCCTGTCTGTTCTGCCACGCCAAAGCCGGCGGCGGCAACAACGTCAAACACGGCGACCTGGCCCTGTCGCTGGCGGATACCACGAGGGAATTCGACGTACATATGGCGACCGACGGTGGCAATCGACTCTGTGTGAACTGCCACGCGGTCAAGAAGGACGCGGACGGCAACGTGCTCTCCCACGGCATCGGCGGCATGGTGTTCCATTCCACCGACGAAGGCGAGATGAAGGACTGCGTCGACTGCCATATGGACCGCGTCACCCAACATGCTGGCACCTCGGTCGAGCAGATCATCGGTCTGCATCCCCGCATCGCCTGCCAGACCTGCCATACCCCCACCATCGCGCGGAATTACCCGACCAAGACATTCTGGGACTGGTCCTCCGCGGGTGACGTGCCCAGGGGCGTGGAGACGGAGATGGTTGGCGGGTACGAAGTCCCGGTCTATGACCCGAAGAAGGGCGACTTCCGCTGGGAGAACAACGTGCGCCCGACCCTGCTGTTCTACGACGGCACCTGGGAGAAGTTCCTGATCAGAGACAACGATCAGTACACCAGCCTGCCCGCCGTGCTGGCGGCGCCGGCCACCGATTACACCAACCCGGATGCCATGATCTATCCGTTCAAGAAGATGGTCGGCAAACAGGTGGCGGACGCCAACAATCAGACCATCCTGGTGCCCCATCTGTTCGGCACCGCAGGCGGACCCAACCCCTACTGGGGCAACTACGATTGGGATCTGGCCCTGCAGGACGGCGCGGCCTACACCAACCAGGTCTATTCCGGCGCCTATGAATTCGTGGACACCATCATGTACCTGACGGTCAACCACGAAGTGGCGCCCAAAGAGCAGGCCTGGGGTATGGACGGCGACTGCGCCGACTGCCACGCCGACGGCGCCATCGACTGGCAGGCGCTGGGCTGGACCGACAATCCGATCCCTGACGGCGTACAGCCGTAGTTGACTGACCGGGTCCGACCCGGATCGGGCGCCCGCTTTCCCAAGCGGGCGCCCTTTTTATGGGACTGCCCGGTCCGTCCACGGCTGTACAGGTCTCGGTCGCGCGGAGGGTCCGACCGGCTCGATCAGTACCCCATGCCCCTCATCCTGTGCACGGGCGCCCGGGCACCGTCGTGGCTGAAACGACCATCATCGGTCGCAAACGAGAGCGTCGCCGGCCGCGCCCGCCCTCCGGTCCCGAGACGCCCCTGGCAGCCGCGTCGCCCGGGACGTTACGCCCGCGGTGGGGACGGGGACCCGCCGGTCGCGGCCACGGGCGCCGGCTCCCGGGCAAACCAGTTCCGGGTGGCCAGGCAGAATCTCACCAGCATCAGCATCAGAGGCACTTCGATCAACACGCCGACCACGGTGGCCAGTGCCGCACCGGAGGACAATCCGTACAGCATGGCCGCTGTGGCGATGGCCACTTCGAAATGGTTGGAGGCGCCGATCATGGCGGTCGGTGCCGCGTTCTCGTAAGTCAGTCCCATGATCTTCGAAAGACCGTAACCCAGGGCGAATATCACCACGGTCTGGACGAATAACGGGATCGCGATCCAGAGGATGGTCAGGGGGTTCCTGACGATGGTCTCGCCCTTGAACGAGAACAGCAGGACCAGCGTGATCAGCAGGGCGGTGATGGTCACAGGGGTCAGAAAGTGCAGGAACGTCTCTTTGAACCACTGTTCGCCTTTCGCCGAGATAATCCACTTCCGGGATACGTAGCCCGCCACCAACGGCAGTGCCACGTAGATACCGATGGACAGCAACAGGGCCTGCCAGGGGACCGGCAGCCTGCCCACGCCAAGCAGGAAGCCGCCCAGGACGCCGAACAGCACCAGCATGGTCAGGGAATTGATGGCCACCATGACCAGTGTATGACCGTCGTTGCCTTTGGACAGATAGCCCCAGACGAGAACCATGGCCGTGCAGGGTGCGATCCCCAGCAGGATGCAGCCGGCGAGATAGCTCCGCCACAGCGGCACCTCGAGCATCTTCACGCCATCGACCAGCACCACCTTGCCCGCCCCGTAGGTCTGGCCCACCGTCAGGTCCGCGCCCAACGGCATCTTGACCAGATCCACCGCATCGGGTCCGATCATCGACAGGAACAGCGTGCCGAGGAAATAGCTGGCGATCGCAAACATGGTGAACGGTTTGATGCACCAGTTGATGAACAGGGTCAGGCCCACCGGGCGCACCGATTTGCCCGCCTTGACGACTTCGTGGAAATCGATCTTGACCATGATGGGGTACATCATGAAGAACAGGCACAGGGCAATCGGTATGGACACGACCGGTGCCCCGTTGACGTGGATCGCCATGCCATCCAGCGTGCGGGCGACCTCCGGGGCGAATTTTCCGAGCAGGATCCCGGCGACGATGCAGAGGGCAACCCACAGGGTCAGGTAACGTTCGAAGACGTTCATCGGACCCGTGTCGGTATCGCTTTCACTCATCTCGCGCATGCTCCTCTCATGCCGGGGCCGAAACTGGCTGCTCGTTCTTCGCCTTGCCGATGTCATCCAGCCGGCGTTGCAGCGTCAGGCGATCCAGAGACGTCAGCGGCAGATTGACGAAGATATCGATGCGGTTGTGGAGCATCCGATAGGCGTCCGCATAGGCGAGCCGGATCAGCGCGTCGTTGCCTTGTGCCGCTGCGGGGTCTGGCAGCCCCCAATGGGCGCTCATGGGCTGGCCGGGCCAGACCGGGCAGGATTCCGCCGCCGCCTGGTCGCACAGGGTAAAGACAAAATCCAGTTTGGGCGCATCCTCGCCCGCGAACTCCATCCAGTCCTTGGAGCGCAGCCCGTCCACCGGGTGATTGCTGCGCCGGAGGATATCCAGGGCCATGGGCTGGATCTCGCCACGGGGCTGGCTGCCGGCACTGTAGCCGTGGAAGCGGCCACGGCCCAGGCGATTCAGGATAGCCTCGGCCATGATGCTTCGGGCCGAGTTGCCGGTGCAGAGAAACAGGACGTTGAAGGTCTGGTCGTTCATGGCGGTGAGACTCCCTTGGTCGTGTCGCAAGTGGCTGTCAGTCCCTGCCGGCCGCACAATTCCGGTCGGCCGCCACAGCAGTCCGCGGTCAGGAACTCCATCAAGTCACGGGTGGCATCGATATCCGTGGCGTAGAGGATGAAGCGCTGCCGGCGGGTGGCGGTTACCAGGCCGGCCTGCTGCAGCTGGGACAGATGAAAAGACAGGCTCGATGCCGCCACGCCCAGGTCCTCGGCGATGCGGCCGGCCGGGACGCCCTCCGGGGCGGCCGCGACCAGCATCCGGAACACCCGCAGACGCAGCGGATGGGCCAGGGCCGAGAGGGCGTCGACGGCATCGGTATCGTTCATATTTCGATAATAGTCGAAATATCGAAATAAGTGAATGGTCCCATTGCCGGTCTCCTATCCCGGGCCAGGCGGGGCAGCCCCGGATGTCCCGGGACAAAAAACGCCGGCGCCCGGATGGACGCCGGCGCAGGCAGGTCGTTTCTTATTCTTCTATCTTGCCGCTGGCGATCCGCCGTTCGTAGATGCCTTCCAGCTCGTAGAGATCCTGCATCAACTCGAAGAACCCGTGCCAGTGCGCGTAGTCCGGTGCGCCGTGGGTGGCGCCCATCCGCGCCCGGCGGCCTTCGTGATGCCACAGGAAGTAGTACTTGACCTGGAACGGATCGGTCCACGGGTTATCGCGCAGCAGACCCTTCGATTTCAGGTCGTTGAGCATCTCCACGGCCGGTTTGTAATAGGCCTCGTTGTAGAGATTCACTGCCTTGTCGGCCTGGGCGAAGAAACCGTCGGTGTGGTCGCCACTGTGGCAGGCGGCGCAGACCTCCCGCATCTTCTCGCGTCCGGCCGGTCCGTCACCGAGGATCGGGCTCATGACGTCGGCCGAACCCCGCACCGGCGAACTCTTGGACCACTGGACCCAGTAGAGGCGATCGCTGACGTTGTGGGTCATGGCCAGATCGCCCACCTGGCTCATGTGGCAGGACGCGCAGGTGGGTGCCCGGTAGTCCTCGCCCGGCTGCCATTCGTCGGGTTTGCCTTCGAAGTCCCAGGTGAAGCCTTCGGTGCGGTAGATGTGACCGTGCTTGCTGTTCTCGTAGATCTCGATATTGGGATGATCCGGCCCCAGATGGCAGGAGGCGCAGGCGTACGGTTTACGCGCTTCCGCATTGGAGAATTTGTGGCGGGTGTGGCAGACCCCGCAGCTGCCGGTGCTGCCGTCGGGATAGACATTGCCGATGCCGGAATTCGGCCAGGTCTCCGGCGTCGGGCGGCCGTCGGCGTCCAGCTTGATCTCGGTGCCGTGACACTGGATACAGCCGGTCTCGTTCGGCGCGCCGCCAAATTCCGGATGCTCCCGGCCCTCGTGGATAGAGGTCAAAGCGTGGAGGCTGTCTTTCGGAATCTGCTGGCGATAGGCCCGGAAATGACCGCTGGCGTTGAATTCCTCGACCTGGGCTGCATGGCATTGACCGCAGACCGTGGCCGGGACCAGCACCGTGACGTTCACGCCGGTGCGCATGTGGGGCGCACCCATGGGCGAATCCTCGCCGACCACATGGCAGTCGTGGCAGGAGACGCCTTTTTCGGCATGCAGACTGCTCTGCCAGTCGGTCACCATGTTGGGCGTGCGTTTGGTGTGGCAGTCGACGCACTCCTGAGCCTCGGTGCTCAGGGTCGCAGCCATGCCGCTGCCGGCCAGGCTCAGGCCCGCCAGACATATCGCTGCGACGCCGCCCCATCTCAGAGCCTTGGAATTCATCACTTGCCCCCCGCTAGTTTCTGGACGTAACTGCTGTCCGGAGCCGTCTGCGAAAGCATAGACTCTGGAAACGGCCCTATCCACCGGACTTTAGACGGGGGGTCGGAAACGCCGGTCAGGCCCCGGCGTCGGCGAGTCTAGCGCCGTCTTGGCCGGGGTCTGGCAGGCAGTTGGGTCGGCCGGCCCGGTGGCCGAGCCCCCGGCGGGCGGGCCCCCGGTGGGCGAGCCCCGGGCGGGCGGTGCCCGGGTCGATGACCAGGCCGGTGACCATGACCGGGAGGCCTGACGATGACCGTCCCGCCGCCGTAGTAGGGGCGACGGTAATAGGGGTCGTACCAGCCGGGTCCGCTGTAATAACCAGTGCTCACCGTCGTCCGCGTATAACCGCTGCCGTTGCTGGAGCAGGCGGTCGCGACCAGGATGACGGATGCCGCGGCGGCCAGCATCGCGATAGTGCGTCGGGTCTGGATCACGGCTGCACCTCCTCTTCGGGATAGGTCCAGCCCATGACTGCGAAGGTGCCGCCGGTGGGATCGGAGATGATTGCCAGGTTGCCGTCCATCATCTCCGGATCGGGTCCGTAGAGCACGGTGCCACCCAGCGACCTGGCTTTGGCGGCTGCCGCCGCCGGGTCCTCGACCCGTATGAACCCGAGCCAGGTCGGGGCGGTACCCTTTTCCTTCGCCTCGTCCGAAAGGGGCGCCACCGCGCCGCGCAGGTAGCCCTGGGAGGCGAGGAAGATGTCGGCCTTCGACTCGGTCATCTCGTTTTCGAAGGTCTCGAGCCCGGCAAGGGATGCGTAGAACTCGGCACTGCCGTCGACGTTTTCGGAATAGAGCTGCCACCAGATCCATTCGTTCGGCCATGCGGCGTAATCGCCTGGATCGCCGCCGGCGGCCCGCATGACGCCGAACAGCGCCTTGTCCGGTCCGGCCAGGATGGCGAAATCGCCCCGGGCCGGGTATTGGCCGATACGGGAGAGCAGGCTCCTGCCGCCGCGTTCCGTGGTAAAGGTTTCGGCCGCTGCCACGTCGGGCACCGACAGATAATGTATCCAGCGCCCGTATTGCTCATGACCTTCGGGCGCGGCGCGGTAGGCCAGCCCGGCCATGGGCACGTCGTCGAGATAGAAAATGCCGTAGCCTTCAGGCTCGGGCTTGATCTCCCGCCACTCCCAGCCGAACAGCCGCCGGTAAAAATCCCGCGCGGCATCGACATCGCTGCTGAACAGATCCGCCCAGATGATCTTGCCCGGCAGGTATTCCCCGGTGGCTTCCGTGGTGACCGGGGGCAGGGGAGGCAGCCTGGCCTCCTGTGCGGCGGCATGGCCGGCGATGCATGCCAGCAGCAGCCCGATGCCGAATCGTATTGGATTTCTGATAATCGTCTCCCCGCCGAATGTCGATGGTGCACGATGGCTATCATGGCCGATCGTGCCGGTGCCTGTCCAAGACGCCTGCCCAAGACGCCCGGTCAAGGTGCCGGCGACCCCGGATGGGCAGCCCCTGACCGGCACCGGACGCGATGGTATTCTCGGGCGGGAAATGCGGCCGGTGGGGGGATAGCCCCAAGCCAGGTTGAACGCGGGAGGTGTGGGATGCACGCGTCAGGATTCATTCGGGTCGGTTCGATCAGCTTTTTGCTGTCTGCCACCCACGTCCTGGCCCAATCCGCGCCGCCGCCTGCCGGCAGCGACACGACGGATGGATCTCCTCCGGAATCCTCCGCCAGCGTCGACGAAGACACCGGGTTCCGCAACGCCTACCCGAGCCTGGCCGTGTTGCCGCGTTATCCCAAGCGGGCCCTGAGAAAACAGATCGACGGGCAGGCCACTATCGGGTTCGAGGTCAACCGCTTCGGCCGGGCCGAGAACATCAAGGTCATCAGCGAATCGCCGGCCGGTAGCGGGTTTGCCGAAGAGGCGTCTGAAGTGCTGGAGCTGTGGGCGTTCTCGCCCGCCCGGCTGCCCCTGTGCGGGACGACGCGACAATACGCGGAGCAGACCTTCCGCTTCGATCACGACGGCGAGCAGAAGGTCGATCTCGTTGCCATGGTCGTGGAGGGCACGCCCCAACCGGAACGTCCCCTCGAGGAGAAGACGCTAAAGGAATACTGGGAAGCCCAGAAAATGGGGACACTGGAGGACTGGGAGAGCCGGAATTTCGTCGTCATCAGACGGGTCGAGCCGGAGTATCCGGATGAGGCCCTGGATCGCCGCAAGGAGGGCATTGTATCGCTCGTCTTTCTGATCGGGCGTGACGGCAGCGTCAGCAACGTCGAAGTCGTGGACAGCGTCAAGGGCACGTATTTCCAGAAGCCGGCGCTGGCCGCTATCCGGCAATGGCGGTTCGAGCCGAGGCGGCGTAACGGCATGCCGGTGGACTCGGTAGCCTGCCACGAATTCGTATTCCAC
>JASFJM010000136.1:0-7217 GCA_050122055.1 Gammaproteobacteria bacterium
GGAAGACGAATCTGCCCCGCCGGGGGTCCCCAGGGCCGACGCCGAAACGGTGGCCCGCCACAGCGAGGAACTGGCCGGCTGGGTGTTCCGCATCCCCGTCACGCGATACGACCAGATGGTCCGCCGGCCCGACGACCTGCTCAGCCCGCTGCCCGAGGGCGGCTGAATCCAGCACGATTCGGGTGGGCGGGCCGGGCCGGCCGGACTAGACTGGCTCCATGATCGACGCACGCGACTATGACCGGATAGAGACTGCCATCGACTGGGTGCGGGCCAACTTCCGGCGCCAGCCCAGCGTCGCCGAGATGGCGGCGGCGGTCCATCTGAGCCCCCACCACTTCAGCCGGCTGTTCCGCCGCTGGGCCGGCCTGCCACCCAATCAGTTCCTGCGCAGCATCACCCTGGATGCCGCCAAGCAGCGGCTGGAATCATCCCCCAATCTGCTGGAGGCCGCCCTGGACCTGGGCCTCTCCGGGAGCGGGCGGCTGCACGACCTGTTCGTCGATCTGGAAGCCATGTCGCCGGGCGAGTACCGCAACGGCGGCGCCGGGCTGACCGTGCGCTGGGGCGTGACCGACAGCCCGTTTGGTCCCTGCCTGATCGCTCAGTCGGCGAGAGGCATCTGCGCTCTCGAGTTCCTGTCTGGCGCGGGGTCTCCGGGAGCCCTTCTGGCCGGTCGGTGGCCGGCTGCCGAGCTGGAGCGGGAAGATGCCGACGCTCGGGACCTGGCCCGGCATATCTTTTCCGGGACGGCACAGAAACCGTTCCGGCTGCACGTGTCCGGCAGCAGATTCCAGTTCCAGGTCTGGCGGGCGCTGCTGCGGGTGCCGTCCGGCAGCGTCGTCAGCTATGGCGACCTGGCGCGGGCCTTGGGGAAACCCGGTGCCGCCCGGGCCGTGGGCCAGGCCGTCGGCGCCAACCCGGTAGCCTGGATGATCCCCTGCCATCGGGTGCTGCGCGGAGACGGGGCACTCGGTGGCTACCGATGGGGCTCGCGCCGCAAGGCCGTGATGCTGGCATGGGAATCGGGCCGTCAGGCCTCCAGCCCCTGAATTCCTGATCATGATCCACGTGGCCAGGCGTGGAGCCCTGCGAGTATGATAGGCGTGGCCTATCCGCATGGCCGGCGGCAAAAAAATAAAGCGAGGAGCGAACCGATATGGCAGAGGCAAAAATCGTGGTGCCGGAGCAAGGCGCGCGCATAACAATCGATGGTGGCAAGCTGGCCGTCCCCGACAACCCGATCGTGCCGTTCATCGAGGGCGACGGAACCGGCCCCGACATCTGGCGGGCTACCGTGAGGGTGCTGGATGCAGCGGTCGAGAAGGCCTACGGCGGCAAGCGCAAGATCCATTGGATGGAGGTCTACGCCGGGCAGAAGGCCAACGACCTTCTCCACACCTGGCTGCCCGACGAGTCCGTTCAGGCCTGCCGGGATTACCTGGTCTCCATCAAGGGCCCGCTGACCACACCCATCGGCGGTGGCATCCGCTCGCTCAACGTCGCCCTGCGCCAGCTGCTGGATCTGTATGTGTGCCTGCGACCGGTGCGCTGGTTCAAAGGCGTGCCGTCGCCGGTGCGCAACCCCCAGGACGTGGACATGGTGATCTTCCGGGAGAACACCGAAGACATCTATGCCGGCATCGAGTTCGAGCGCGGCTCGGCGGAGGGGGAACGCTTTCTGGCGATGTTCAAGGAGCAGTTCCCCCGTGAGTATCGCAAGATCCGTTTCCCCGGGTCATCGGGCGTCGGCCTGAAGCCGGTTTCCCAGGAGGGCACCGACCGGCTGGTGCGGGGTGCCATCCAGTACGCCGTGGACAACGGCCGCAAGAGCGTGACCTTCGTCCACAAGGGCAACATCATGAAGTTCACCGAGGGCGCCTTCCGCAACTGGGGCTATGAGCTGGCCGAACGCGAGTTCCCCGATCACACCTATACCTGGGACCAGTGGGAACGGACCAGGGCGGAGAAGGGTGGCGACGCCGCCAACGCAGAGCAGCAGGCCGCCCTGGACGGCGGCAAGATCCTGATCAAGGACGCGATCGCGGATATCACCCTGCAGCAGGTGCTGACCCGGCCGCGGGAGTTCGACGTCATCGCCACCATGAATCTCAACGGCGATTATCTTTCCGACGCCCTCGCCGCCCAGGTCGGCGGCATCGGCATCGCCCCCGGCGGCAATATCAACTACACCACAGGCCATGCGGTGTTCGAAGCCACCCACGGCACCGCGCCGAAATACGCCAACCTGGACAAGGTCAATCCCGGATCCCTGACTCTGTCCGGCGAGATGATGCTGCGTTATATGGGCTGGACCGAGGCCGCCGACAGGATCATCAACGCCATGGACGCGACGATCGGCCAGCGCACCGTTACCTATGACTTCGCCCGTCTCATGGAAGGCGCGACAGAGGTCAAGTGCAGCGAATTCGGTGACGCCCTGATCGGCAATATGTAGGCAGCGCGGTACGACTACCATGGCGATCGCCAGCCAAAGCGATCCGGAACTCATGGCCCTGGCGCAGGAGTGCGCCAGAGCCCTCCGCGATGGCTTCAGCGACTATAACGACGAGTTCCGCGAGATCACCGGCCGTGCGCGCCAGCGCTTCGAACAGCAGGACTGGCAACACGGCCACAGGGACGCGGTCGAGCGGATCGAGCTGTACGAGATATGGGTGCAGAAGCTGGTCACCTGGCTGATGCAGCGGCTGGATCCCGACACTCAGAATCGGCAGCTCTGGAAGCAGATCAAGATCGAATTCTCCGAGATGATCCGCGACTACGTGGATCAGGAGTTCACCAAGACCTATTTCAGCTCCATCACCCGGCGCATCTTCCGCACCGTGGGCATCGACCCCGAGGTCGAATACGTGGCACTGGAAGAGCGTCCGATGGAGTCTGTCAGCCAGGAACCGGCCGTCAACGCCTTCCCGGTGGACGGCTTCCTGGAAGACGCCTGCAAACGACTCCTGGACGCCTACGCTTTCGATATCGGCTGGGAAAATCTGGAATTCAGCCTCAGCTTTGTCCGCTCGCACATTACGGATGCCTGCCAGCCCGGCGGCGGCACCGCCAATCTGGCCCGTCTGGAGTTCCTCAAGCCGGTCTTCTATCAGGGCACCCGCGCCTATCTGGTTGGGAGGATTGTGAGCCGGGACGAAGACTACCGGCCGCTGGTGATCAGTCTTCGCAGTACCGCCGAGGGCGTCGCCGTGGATGCCGTCCTGACCCGGGCTGCGGACGTGAGCGTGCTGTTCGGATTCACCCGCTCCTATTTCCACGCCGACCTGGAGACCGTGGCCGATGCCGTCGTGTTCCTGCGCAGCATCATCCCGCGCAAGCCGCTGGCCGAGCTGTTCACGGTGCTCGGCCGCGCCAAGCAAGGGAAGACCGAGCGTTACCGCAGCTTCTTCCGTCACCTGAGTCACTCCGAAGACGCCTTCGTCCATGCACCCGGTGACAAGGGCATGGTGATGGTGGTCTTCACCCTGCCCTCCTACGACATCGTGTTCAAGATCATCCGCGACCAGTTCGCTTATCCGAAGACAGTGGTCCGGGAGGACGTGCTGGAGAAATACCAGCTGGTGTTCAGACACGATCGCGCCGGACGGCTTGTGGACGCCCAGGAATTCCGTCGGCTGAATTTCAGCCCGGCGCGCTTCGAGGAGAGCCTGCTGGAAGAATTGCTGAACGAAACCGCCGATACCTGCCGTATCGAGAACGGCCAGCTGGTGATAAAACATCTGTACATCGAGCGCCGACTGACGCCCCTGAATCTGTTCCTGCAGCAGGCCAGTCCGGAGGCGGCTCGGATGGCGGTGATCGACTACGGCCAGTCGATCCGTGATCTGGCGGCCACCAATATCTTCCCCGGTGATCTGTTGCTGAAGAACTTCGGCGTGACCCGGAATGGCCGCGTCATCTTCTACGACTATGACGAACTCTGCCTGGTCACGGAGTGCAATTTCCGCGATATGCCCAAGGCCGCCACGCTGGAGGAAGAGATGCAGGCGGAGGCCTGGTTCTATGTCGGCGAGGACGATGTGTTCCCGGAGCAGTTCATCTCGTTCCTGGGGCTGGAACCGAAGCACCTGGAGGTGTTCATGCAATTCCATGCGGACCTACTGACGGCCGCGTTCTGGAGGGATATGAAAGAACGCCACCTGGCCGGCGAAGTGATCGAGGTGCTGCCCTACCGGCGCAGCATCATCGCGCCGGCCCCGCCCGACAGCCACCGCAGGCTATCGGGCGGGGACTGATCAGTCGATGTCTTCGACCTTCCATACGACGGGCTCCCATTTCCCCCGGTCGTCCAGGGCCTGGGCCGCGATCCGGTAGCGTTTGCCGGCCTCCACCTCGATGGTGGTCTTGCCGGGATCGTCATCCGGACCGCCCACGTGTCGGTTGACGATGGTGCCGGGCAATCGACTGGGGTCGTCGATCATCGCCGTCACGACCAGCTCATGCACGCCCGGCTCCACCCAGAAGCTGGTGCGCGAGGCGGGTCCGGTCAGGTTCTTGCCGTCCAGTTCCGCCAGTCTCGCCGGCGACAGTTTGGCCGGGACCTCGGCGAAATCGAGGATGGCCTTGCCTTCGGTGTCCTCTCCCGCCCAGCCGGTGCCCGCAAACATCAATGCGGTCAGCAACAATACGATGCGTTTCATCTTCCGCTCCTCCCAGTTCCAATTCTCAATCTGCCCCAAGAATCCATAGCACCTCGGTAGTGAGCTGCAAGCTACTGATCCTGGATCCGCCAGATCACGGGCTCCCAGTCACCGCTTTCGTTGATCACCTGGGCACCGATGTTGTAGCGCTTGCCCGCTTCCACCTCGATGGTGGTGCGCCCTGGATCGGTCCCCTGATGGCGTCGGGTCGGGCCGGCCGTGACCCGGGTCTGGGTATTGATCGCCGCCGCGATGACGATTTCGTGGACACCGGGGTCCACCCAGAAGCTGCTGCGGCTGGCCGGCGCATTGACGTTCTGGCCGTTCAGCATCACCAGCCGGGCCGCATGAAATTGATTCGGCGGCCGGGAAAAATCCAGCACCGCCTGACCAGAGAGCCGCTCGCCGGTGGACGAGCATCCGGCCAGCAGGCCGGCGGCTATCAAGAGGGTCGCAAACGCGCGCGTCGTGCTACCGGACATGTTGATTATCCCTTGGCATTTGATCCTAGAATCTAGCAGAACAATGGCCGGGCCGGCATCAGCCCATGCCGCCCCGGGACATTCTCCCCTTGTGTTAATTTAGTCATGTGAAGACCGACCCGGGTTCCGCAGCACCGGCACGCTGGCCGGCCCTGTCCCTGTTTATCGCCGCCGCGTTCGTGACCGCCCTGTTCCTGGCCTGGCGGCTGCTCGCGTCCGTGGATTATCTTTATCCCGCCCTGTATGAACCCATCGGGATCGGCGTTCACATCGACCGCTTCGGCCCCGAAAACCGCTATCGGGCCGGTTTCGAGCAGACCACGAGGCCGGAGCGCCAGCGTCTGTTCGCAGCCATCGGCCGGGCGATCCGCGATCAGGGCCGCGGACTCGAAAGCCTCAGCTATCATGACCCGACAGGCAGACGGCTGGGCTCATTGTTGCGGCCACCGGAGATCACCCACCTGAGAGACGTGGCGCGCCTGGTCGGGATGCTGGAGAAGGCCGGTCTCGCTGCTCTGGTCATCCTGATCCTGCAGATCGTGGTCCTGGACCGCCGGCGGCGCACCCTGCCCCGACCAGGACGGATGCTGGTATTGACCGGGGCCGGTTTCGGGGTCGCGGTCCTGGCGGTGATCGCCATCGGGCCGAAAGCGGTGTTCTATGCCATGCACGATTGGGTCTTCCCGGAGGAGAACCAGTGGTTCTTCTTCTACCAGGACTCATTGATGTCCACCATGATGAAGGCGCCGGATTTCTTCGGCTACGTGGCTTTGGCCATGACCATGATGGCGGTGGGCTTGCTCTGGCTGATCCTGTTCGCGGCCAGCCGTTTCTCCAACCGCAGGACTCAGGCGCGGTAGCGCTCCTCGATCAGCGCGAACAGGGCCCGCACCGCCTGCATCTCGCCACCCTCCGGCCGGCCGGGCCGGGTCTTTCCGTTCCAGGCATAGACATCCAGATGCAGCCAGGCGGTGGCCGCATCGACAAAACGCTGCAGGAACAGGGCACCGTAAATGGACCCGGCGAAGGCATTGCCGGCGATGTGGTTGAGATCCGCCACCGGGCTGGCCAGGTCCTTGTCATAGGGTGCCCACAGGGGCATATGCCACAGAGGATCCTGGGTCCCGGATGACAGCTCGCCGAGCCGCGTGGCCATCGCATCATCGCTGCAGAACATGGCCGGCAGCTCCGGACCCAGGGCGACCCGCGCCGCGCCGGTCAGGGTCGCCATATCGACCATCAGGTCCGGGGATTCCTCGTCCGCCAGGGCCAGAGCATCGCACAACACCATCCGCCCCTCGGCATCGGTATTGCCGATCTCCACCGTCAGCCCCTTGCGGGTCGTGATGACGTCGCCCGGCCGGTAGGCATTTCCGGAGATGCTGTTCTCCACCGCCGGGATCAGTACCCGCAGACACACGCCAAGACCCGCGGACATGATCATGCGTGCCAGGCCGAGCACGTGGGCGGCACCGCCCATGTCCTTTTTCATGTAGCGCATGCCGGCGGCCGGTTTGATGTTGAGGCCGCCCGAATCGAAGCAGACGCCCTTCCCTACCAGCGTCACCCGGGGCCGGACCGCATCGCCCCATCGCAGATCGATCAGGCGCGGCTCGCGGGTGCTGGCCCGGCCCACCGCATGGATGGCCGGAAGATCCTGTTCCAGCAGCGCGTCGCCGCTGACCACTCTCCACTCGGCTCCGAATTCGCCCGCCAGTTCGAGGGCCGCGGCCTCCAGTTCGGCCGGCCCCATATCCGACGCCGGCGTGTTGACCAGATCGCGCACCAGGGCATCCGCCGTGACCGCGCTGATCACCCGCCGCGGGTCAACGCCGCCCGGCCAGACCAGCCGCCGCAAGCCCTCCTGGCCGCCGCGGTAGCGAGCGAAACGGTATTGACCGATCGCCCAGCCCAGGGCCAGGATCTCCGCCTCCTCTGACTCGCCATCGAGCACATAGTCACCGGGCGGCAGGCTGGCAGACAGGGCAGCGAGCGAGCGCAGTCCGGGTGCCTGCTCGCCGAGACCGGCCAGCATCAGGGCCGGCTCCCCCCTCTCCCCGGGTACGGCCAC
>JASFJM010000137.1:0-7191 GCA_050122055.1 Gammaproteobacteria bacterium
ATGAGTTCGGCACTCGGCACCTCAAATGAGGCAAGCGGTATGCGCGCCCTCCTCGCGGCCGGCCGTCGCTGGCTGGATAGCGAGATCGATTATGGCGCGGTGCCGGAAGAGGAAGCCGAGCGTATCGACTGGCTGCGCGTATTGCCGTTCCTGTTGATGCATGTGGCCTGTGGGGCGGTGATCTGGGTCGGCTGGAGTCCCGTCGCTGTGGCGGTCGCGGTGGGGCTCTACGCGCTGCGTATGCTGGCCATCACCGGCTTCTATCACCGCTACTTTTCGCACAAGACCTTCAAGACTTCGCGGCCAGTGCAGCTGATCTTCGCCGTATTAGGCGCCTCTGCCGTGCAGCGGGGCCCGCTGTGGTGGGCCGCCCACCACCGGCACCATCATGCCCATGCGGATAAGGAAACGGACGCTCATTCGCCACGGCACCGGGGCTTCTGGTATGCCCACATGGCCTGGTTTATGAACCGCAAGAACCACCGCACCCGGCATGAGCTGATACGTGACTTCGCACGTTATCCGGAGCTACGCTTTCTCGATCGTTACGCCATGCTGGTACCGGCCCTGCTCGCGGTCAGCCTGTTTGTCAGCGGCGTGCTGCTGGAGCATTTCGCGCCGGGGCTGGGCACCAACGGCTGGCAGATGCTGGTATGGGGTTTTGTCATCTCGACCGTGGTGCTCTACCACGCGACCTTCACCGTCAACTCGCTGGCTCACACCTTCGGCCGACGCCGCTACGCGACCCGTGACGACAGTCGCAACAACGCGTGGCTCGCGCTGCTGACCTTCGGCGAAGGCTGGCACAACAACCATCACCATTATCCGGGTTCGGCACGTCAGGGCTTTTTCTGGTGGGAGATCGATCTGACCTGGTATTTCCTCCGACTGCTGAAGGCGCTCGGACTGATCTGGGACGTGCGTCCGGTACCAGCGAGGATCAGGTCCGCGCGGCTGATTGCCGACGACGTCACCCCCGCGGAGGCACAGGCATGAAGATCGCGGTAATCGGCACCGGTATCGCCGGCAATGTGGCCGCCTATCACCTGGCTAAAGATCACGAGATCACGGTGTTCGAAGCCGCGGATTACGTCGGTGGCCACACCAATACGGTCGACGTGGAACATGGCGGGCGCCGGTACGCCGTGGACACGGGATTTATCGTCTTTAACGACTGGACCTACCCGGAGTTCATCCACCTGATGGACGAACTGGGCGTCGCGTCCCAGCCCAGCTCCATGAGTTTCAGCGTCAGCTGCGACAAGACCGGGCTGGAATACAATGGCACCTCCCGCAACGCATTGTTCGCGCAACGCAGTAATCTGTTGCGGCCCTCCTTCTACCGGATGATCGCCGACATCCTGCGATTCAATCGCGAAGCGCCGGCGCTACTGGATGATCCCGACAATGGTGTGACGCTGGGCCAGTACCTGGCCGACGGCGGCTATACGCGCCGGTTCATCGAGCATTACATCGTGCCCATGGGCGCGGCGATCTGGTCCGCCAAACCGGACGGGTTGATCCATATGCCGGCGGCGTTCTTTGTCCGTTTCTTCCATAACCACGGCATGCTGAACATCCGCAACCGGCCGACGTGGCGGGTCATCCGCGGTGGCTCCCGGGAGTATTTGCAGCCGTTGATCGCCGGGCACCGCGATCGCATCCGACTGCGCTGTCCGGTGCAGTGGATCCGCCGCGATGCCGGCGGCGTCCAGATCAAGGCCAGGGATTGCGAACCGGAGCGTTTCGACCAGGTCTTCCTGGCCTGCCACAGTGATCAGGCCCTTGCACTGCTGGCCGATGCGAGTCCGCTCGAGCGGGAAGTACTGGGGGCGATCCCTTATCAGAAGAACGAGGCCGTGTTGCATACGGACGAGACCCTGATGCCGAAGCGTAGACTGGCCTGGGCGGCGTGGAACTATCATCTTCTGAGCCGGCAGCAGGAGCGCGTGGCGCTGACCTACAACATGAACATCCTGCAGAGCCTGGATGCCCCTTGCCAGTTCTGCGTGACCCTGAACAACAGCGAGGCCATCGACCCCTCCACGGTGATCGAACGTTTCGATTACGATCATCCGATACTCAACAGCGAGGCGGTGGCGGCCCAACAGCGGCACGGCGAAGTGAATGGTGTAAATCGCACCTACTTCTGCGGCGCTTACTGGCGCTTCGGTTTCCACGAGGATGGTGTCGTCAGCGCGCTGGCCGCACTGGGACATTTCAATGAGCGCAATCAAGACCAACAGCTGCATCTACGAAGGGCGGGTTAGGCATCGGCGCTTCACCCCGGTGGAGCACGCCTTCGATTACCGCCTGTTCATGATGTACCTGGACCTGGACGAGGCGCCCGCGCTGTTCAGCGGACGCTGGTTCTGGTCCGTGGGCCGCCGCGCCCTGGCCTGGCTCAAACGGGAGGACCACCTGGGCGACCCCGGACAGCCGCTCGCGGACGCGGTCCGGGATCTGGTCGCCGAGCGCACCGGGCGCCGCCCCACCGGACCGATCCGGCTGCTGACCCATCTGCGGTACTTCGGTTATTGCTTCAACCCGGTCAGCTTCTACTACTGCTTCGACCCGGACGAGCGGCTGCAGACTATCGTCGCCGAGGTCAACAACACGCCATGGGGCGAACAGCACTGCTACGTGCTCGACGGCGGCGTAAACGTGGGCGATGCCGGGATGCGCCGATTCGAATTGCGCAAGCAGATGCACGTCTCGCCGTTTATGCCCATGGATATCGACTACGACTGGCGCTTCTCGGCCCCGCTCGATGCCCTCTCGGTCCACATGCAGAACCTCCAGGGCACAAGCAAGCTTTTCGACGCGACCCTGGCTCTGACCCGCACCGAGATCTCCGGGGCGAGCCTTGCCCGGGTCCTGCTCAGCTATCCGCTGATGACCGCCAGGGTATTCCTGGCCATCCACTGGCAGGCGCTGCGGCTTTGGCTCAAGCGCGTCCCCTTTCTCACCCACCCCGCGAAGGAGGCGCCGGCTGCGGCGAACCCGAAATGAAATCCATGGCCATCTCCTCACCGAAAGTCCTTGCCGGCACGCCCAAGCCCTCCTCCCTCGACGGCCTCGGCCGCCGCCTGGTCCTGGACCGCCTGCGCAGCCTGAGCCGGGGACGTCTGGTCATCAGCGATCAAGGAGAAACCCGCGAGTTCGGGCAATCGGCCGACCTTGCAGAGCGGACCGTGCAGCTGACGGTCCACGACCGGCGATTCTTCGGTGATATCGCCTTCGGCGGATCCCTCGGTGCCGGCGAATCCTATATGCAGGGACACTGGAGCTGTGATGATCTGACCGGTCTGATCCAGCTGCTGCTGCAGAACCGGCACGTCATCGAGAACATGGAGGGCGGTCTCGCCCGGCTGACCGCGCCGCTGCAGAAGGCCTTCCATTGGGTCAACCGTAATACCCGCAACGGCAGCCGACGCAACATCGCCGCCCACTACGACCTGGGTAACGACTTTTTCAGGCTGTGGCTGGATCCGACCATGATGTACTCGTCCGCCGTGTTCGAGCGGCCGGACGCGACGCTGCACCAGGCGTCGGTGGCCAAGCTGGACCGCATCTGCCGCAAGCTGGACCTGAAGCCCACGGACCACGTGGTCGAGATCGGGACCGGCTGGGGCGGCTTCGCCCTGCACGCGGCAGCCAACTACGGCTGCGAGGTGACCACGACCACCATCTCCCGGGAGCAGTTCGAACTGGCTTCGCAGCGGGTGGCCGAAGCTGGACTCAGCCATCGCATCCATCTGCTGCTCGAAGACTACAGGGATCTGGAAGGCCGCTATGACAAGCTGGTTTCGATCGAGATGATCGAAGCGGTGGGGCACCAGTATCTGGACACCTATTTCGAACAATGCGGCCGCCTGCTCAAGGACGACGGCGCCATGCTCCTCCAGGCCATCACCATCCAGGATCAGCGCTACACGAAGGCGCTGAAGACCATCGATTTCATCAAGCGCTACATCTTCCCCGGCAGCTTCATCCCCTCGGTGTCCGCCATCGGCGACAGCGTCGCCCGGTCCACCGACATGAAGTTCTTCCATCTGGAAGACATCGGACCCCACTACGCCACCACCCTGCGGCACTGGCGCGAGCGCTTCTTCGCCCGGATCGAGGACGTCCGCGCCCAGGGCTACCCGGAAGAATTCATCCGCATGTGGGAGTACTACCTCTGCTATTGCGAGGGCGGCTTCCTGGAGCGGGCAATCGGCGATGTCCAGGTGCTGCTGACCAAGCCGGGATGCCGGCGCGATCCGATCGTCCCGGCCCTGGCCTCGCTCAGGGAATGATCGCGGCGATCGTTCCGGGGCAACAGATCCGATTTCGGCCACGGTGTCTGCGACCGACATAAGTGGATGACGGAGCCGCGAAGGCAGGCACGCCCTGCCGCCTTTCTTATTACCCTGGCATCACACCGCGTTTTCTGTCGAGCAGGTCTCGCCGCGGGACCCGGGCGAACGCGGAATCGGCCATTGCAGCCGCCCCGGCTGGGCTATCCCGCTCATCTGCGGCCGCCCCCAGCCGGGATTTTCCACTAAAGCTATACAAATCAATGGCTTGCACACCGATCGCGGATTTCCCGCTGAAGCGATATGCCAACAAAAAGACCGATTGGGACATTGTTTCGTGGTGTCCGGCCTGAGAGAATTTCCGCCTCTGACGCCGAAAAGACGGAAATCAGCATGAGCCACTGTCCCAGTCGACGCCGCTTTCTGCGCACCGCCGCGACCCTCGCGCCGGTGGCGTGTCTGCCCACGATGGCCCTGGCCAGTGCCTCGGAGCCCCGGCGCCTGCGTTTCCACCATACGCATACCGCGGAGAAGCTCGACGTCGTCTATTACGAGGGCGGCGCTTATCTGGACGACGGTCTCGGCGAACTCAATTATCTGCTGCGTGATTTCCGTTCCGGCGATGTCACCGACATTGACCCGGCGCTGTTCGACTTTCTGCATGCGGCACAACAGCGTGTCGGCAGCAGCGGTACGTTCGAGATCATCTCCGGCTATCGCTCGCCGGCCACCAACGAGATGCTGCGCAAGCGCGGCGGCGGAGTGGCGAAGACCAGCCTGCATATGCAGGGCAAGGCTATCGATGTGCGGCTGACCGACGCTGATTCGAAACATCTGCGCCAGGCCAGTCTCGATCTGGCCCGGGGTGGCGTCGGTTACTACGAAAGATCCAACTTCGTACATCTCGATACCGGCCGCGTCCGCTGGTGGTAGAACGCCCCGACGCGTAACCCGATCCCGCGCGGCGCGCCCGCGCGGGGCTGCCCGGATGCCCGGCGCAGTGATTGACGCTAGACTCAGAGCGCGATGAGCGCTACCCAGACCGCCGATCCGAAAGCCCGTCGCCGGGCAGTCCGGCTGCTGGTCATCGCCACCTTGATTGGCGCGCTGCTGATCATGACCTTCGAGCGGTATGGCGCAACCCTCTTTGAATGGCTGATCTCCGATCCCGACAGGGCCCACGCGCGGCTGCGCATGTTCTTCCTGCTCAGCGGGGCCTTGTGCGCGTTACCCCCGCTCGGGCTGGCAGCTTATCTGCGCACCCTGGCCAGACGCGTACGCAAGGCTGGGCAATATCCGCTACCCGGGCAGTCCGTCCTGCGGGACACGCCGGTGCTCGAGGGTGAGCCAGCGCTTGGCCGCGCACGGGCCTTCGAGCACCTTGCCGCCGGGCTGATCTCCGTGGCACTGGTGCTGGCGTTTGTCTGGTGGCGTATCTTCTCGATGCTGGAAGCGGGTCTTTGAGCTGCGCCGGACCGATATTCGATAGACCGTTTCGCGACATAGCGCCGGGGGGAAAGAAATGCTGAGGCTGTATGACTATCCGGATTCCGGCAACGCCTACAAGATCCGCCTTCTTTTGAGTCAGCTCGGACAGCCGTTCGAACGGGTCGAGATAGACATCCGTGAGGGCATCACCCGGCGGCCGGAATTCCTGGCCAAGAACCCGAATCACCGGATCCCGCTTCTGGAATGGCCGGACGGACGGCGTCTGGCCGAATCCAATGCCATCCTGTTCCACCTGGCCGAGGGCACCCCGTTCCTGCCCGAGGACGCCTGGGAACGCGCCGAGACCATGCAATGGATGTTCTTCGAGCAATACAGCCACGAGCCGTTTATAGCGGTGGTCCGTGCCTGGCACCACAACGATGAGGTCGAGGAGAACCGCGCTGCCCTGCCGGCGAAGATGGAGGGCGGCTATCACGCCCTGGAGGTGATGGATCAGCATCTGAAAACGCGGCGTTTTTTCGCCGGCGACGGCTATTCCATCGCCGATATCGCGCTCTATGCCTATACCCATGTCGCCGATGAAGGGGGTTTCGACCTCGCCGGCTACCCCGCCGTCGGCGCATGGCTGGAACGGGTCGCGGGCCAGCCCGGACATGTCCGGATTACCGAGCAGGTGGGAACGCCGGTTAGCTGGCCCTGAATCATTGGCCGGACGACGACGCAACGCAGTGGCCATGGACACCGGCAGCACCCGGAGCATCGCAGGCCCGGCTCCTGTCCGCGACCGATGAAAAACGGCACAAACGGTTCCTTGCGTACCCTGCCAACCGGTATCTGGGTGCTGGGGCTGGCATCCCTGTGCATGGATGCCTCGTCGGAGCTGATCCACAGCCTTTTGCCGGTCTTTATGGGTACGGTACTCGGTGTGTCGATGCTGACCATCGGCATTATCGAGGGCGTGGCCGAAGCCACCGCCGCGGTGACCAAGGTCTTCTCGGGTGCCCTCAGCGATTATCTGAAACGGCGCAAGACCCTGGTCGTGATCGGCTATGGGCTGGCGGCCGTGACCAAATTCGTGTTCCCTCTGGCCACATCGGTCGGGTGGGTGTTCGGCGCCCGGTTTGTGGACCGGATCGGCAAGGGCATCCGCGGTGCACCCAGGGACGCTCTGGTCGCCGATATCACTCCGCCACGGCTGCGCGGCGCCGCCTATGGTCTGCGCCAGGCACTGGATTCGGTTGGCGCCGTCATCGGCCCGCTGCTGGCCGTGATCCTGATGTTGTGGCTGGCCAGCGACATCCGTGCGGTCATGTGGTTTGCAGTCGTGCCGGCCATGGCCGCCGTGGCGCTGCTGGTATTCTTTCTGCGCGAGCCGGAGGGCGCCAGCGTACAGCCTGGTCCGCGTACACCATTGAAACTCAGCGACGCCCGGCGCCTGCGA
>JASFJM010000138.1:0-7021 GCA_050122055.1 Gammaproteobacteria bacterium
GCCTGTCCCGGCGCTCGGAACAGATACCGCACCGGGCCTATAACGTGGCGGGTGTACTCCCGGGGTCGGACCCGGCGCTGGCCGACGAATACGTAGTCCTGAGCGGTCATCTCGACCATATGGGCATCGGACCCGGATACGAAGGTGACACGATCTACAACGGGGCTTACGACAACGCCATGGGCATCGCGATCATGCTGGAAGTGGCCCGGGCCATGAGCCGCGCCGAGTCGCACCCGGCCCGCTCCGTCCTGTTCCTGGCCGTCACCGGCGAGGAGAAGGGGATGCTCGGCTCGGACTACTTCGCGGAGCGTCCGACCGTTCCCATCGACAAGATCATCGCCAACATCAACCTGGACATGCCCGTGTTCACTCATGTCATGACCGACATGATCGCCTTTGGAGCCGAACACTCCAGCCTGATCGAGCCGGCCACCCTGGCGGCCCGGGACGCCGGCTTCGACCTGACGCCCGATCCCATGCCTGAAGAGACCGTGTTCGTGCGCAGCGACCAGTACTCATTCGTCAAGCGTGGCGTCCCCGCCGTGTTCCTCGTGCCCGGCTTCAGCTCGCCGGATCCGGGCATGGACGACGGCGCCGGCTTCATGCATTTTCTCAGGACCCACTATCACAAGCCCTCGGACGAGATCGATCTGCCGTTCGAGCCCGGGGTGGCCGAACGCTTCACGCTGATGAATTACCTGATGATCCGCGCGGTGGCCGACGACCCGGAGAAGCCGTCCTGGAATCCCGGCGACTTCTTCGGCGAGCGGTTTGCGCGGCCGCAGGCCGAAGCGGTTTCAGCGCCGGTACCCTGACGGCTCGACCGCCGCCCGTCCCCGTGGAGGCGGCGATCAGCTCCGACCCCGCTGATACCGCCGGCACTCCGGGCCGCGTGTTGACGCTGACTCCGATGCTCGCCACGGGCAAGGGTGCGGACAACGGCGATAGTCTCGCGATCGGCGAGAGTGATCGATTTATCCTGAAGTGCCGCAAGCCTGCGGATTTACGGGCAACTCTGGCCGCGGCTGGACAGGCCGCCCGGCTGCGGCCAGACTTGGGCGCCTCGCCGAACCAATCCTCAGGAGGTCCAGATGCGCGGGCTGATGATGGACGATCCGCTGCTGATCACCCGCATCATGCAGTTCGCCGAGCGCAACTTCCCCGACAGCCAGATCGTCTCCCTTACTGCCGACGCCGAACCCCATCGATGCTCCTATGGGGAGGCGTTTTCCCGGGCGCGCCGGCTGGCCAATGCGCTGGCCCGTCTCGACGCAAGACCGGGCGACCGGGTCGGCACGCTGGCCTGGAACGACCATCGTCATTTCGAGATCTATTACGGCAGTTCCTGTTCAGGCGCCGTCTGCCACACCATCAACCCGCGTCTGTTCCCGGACCAGATCGCCTATATCGCAGGCCACGCGGAAGACCGCTGGATCTTCGCCGACCCGATGTTTGCGCCCCTGCTGGAGGGTCTTGCGGCACAGCTGCCGCGGCTGGAGCGAGTGGTGTTCCTGTGCGGGCCCGACCAGATGCCCGACACCGCCCTGCCGGGAGCCATCGACTACGAGACCCTGATCGGCGCCGAGACCGACGATTTCGAATGGCCGCAGCTGGATGAAACCTGCGCCAGCGCCCTGTGTTACACCTCCGGCACCACCGGACATCCCAAGGGTGTGCTCTATCATCACCGCTCGACGGTCCTGCATGCCTACGCCGCCTGCATGCCCGACTGTATGAACCTGGCGAATCGCGATACGGTGATGGCCATCGTGCCCATGTTCCACGCCAGTGCGTGGAGCCTGCCCTACGCCTGCCCCATGGTCGGCGCCCATCTGGTGCTGCCGGGGCCGCGCATGGGTGACCCGGAAGCCCTGACTGATCTGATCCGGAGCGAGCGGGTGAGCTGCAGCATGGGTGTCCCGACCGTATGGCTCGGTCTGCTGCAATATCTGGAAGAATCCGGCCGCGAGATCCCCAGCCTGGAACGCATCGTCGTCGGTGGCGCCGCGTGCCCGCCGATGCTGATCGAGGCTTTTGAAAAACGCCACGACGTCCGCGTCCATCACAGCTGGGGCATGACGGAGATGAGCCCGCTGGGGGTATTCAACAGCCCTACCCGGGTCACCGAATACCTCGCGCCCGCCAGGCGGGAGTCCCTGGCCGTCAAACAGGGCCGGGGCGTGTTCGGGGTCGAGATGCGGATCGTGGATGACGGCGGCGAGGCGCTGCCCTGGGATGGTGAATCACCCGGCCGGCTTCAGGTGCGCGGCCCCTGGGTGTGCAGCGGCTACTTCCGCAGCGATGACGACCCCGGCCACGGCGCCGATGGCTGGTTCGATACCGGCGACGTGGCCACTATCGATCCCCTGGGCTTTATGCAGATCACCGATCGGGCCAAGGACGTGATCAAGTCCGGCGGCGAATGGATCAGCTCCATCGAACTGGAGAACCTGGCGCTCGACCATCCCGGCGTAGCCGAGGCGGCGGTGATCTCGATCCCTCACCCCAAGTGGTCCGAGCGGCCGCTGCTGCTCATCGTCACCAGGCCCGGCGAGACCGTCGACCCCGACGAGCTGCTGGCCGGGTTCGAGGGCAAGGTGGCGAGCTGGTGGATCCCGGACGGCGTGAGTTTTGTCGACGAACTGCCCCACACCGCCACCGGCAAACTGGCCAAGGCCCGGTTGCGGCGGCAGTTCGCCGATTATCGATGGCCCGATGATGGGAGAGAACAATGAATGTCCTGCGGACTCCGGAGGAACGCTTCGCGGCCATACCGGATTTCCCTTACCCGCCCGGGTATACGGAGATCGACGGGCTGCGCATGGCCCATGTGGAACACGGCAGCGGTCCGGTGGTCCTGATGTTGCACGGCGAACCGACCTGGTCGTTCCTGTACCGGAAGATGATCCCGCCCCTCGCCGCCGCCGGTTTCCGCGCCGTGGCGCCAGACCTGATCGGCTTCGGCCGCTCGGACAAGCCGGGCGCCTTGTCCGACTACAGCTATGCCGCCCACGTGGACTGGACCTGGCGCTGGATCGAAGCCAATGACCTGGATGACATCATCCTGTTCGTCCAGGACTGGGGATCGCTGATCGGCCTGCGACTGGCGGCGGAGCATCCGCAACGATTCTCTCGGATCATGGTCGCCAACGGCTTTCTGCCCATCGCCGACCGGCCGGTCCCGGCGGCCTTCAAGGCCTGGCGCGCCTTCGCCCGGTATTCGCCCGTCTTCCCGATCGGCAAGATCGTGCAGAGCGGCTCCGCCACGCGCCTTTCACCGGAGGAAGTGGCCGCCTATGACGCACCGTTCCCGTCCGGCGCCTATAAGCAGGCCGCCCGGGCCTTCCCGAGGCTGGTGCCCACCGAGGAGGATGATCCCGCGGTGCCCGCGAATCGCCGCGCCTGGGAGGCGCTGGGTCGGTGGCAGAAGCCATTCCTGACCGCGTTCGGCAAAAAGGACCCGATCCTGGGCCGGGCCGACCGCCCGCTCCAGGCCCATGTGCCCGGCGCGGCCGGGCAGCCCCATCAGAAGCTGCCGGGAGCGAGCCATTTCGTGCAGGAGGACGCGGGCCCGGAACTGGCCCGCATCCTGATCGACTGGTGCGGACAATAGGGCCCGGACCAACGCCGTCCCGCGAGCCGACGATTCAGAGCTAACGCTGCTCGATCCTGATCCGTCCGCTGCTACGCAGCTCGAGACGGGGACCGCCGCCGTTGACCGGCCCCTCGACGCGACCGGGGTCGTCATCATCGTCCTGTATCGGGAAGTCGGACCGGACTCGGGAGCCGGATCGACCGCGGACATCGAAACCGACACCGTCGGCGATGCCGACCGTGACCGAGCCGCCGGTAGTGCTCAGCCGGCTGCGGTCGTCGGGCTGGGTGAGGAAGTCCACCTTGATGCCGCCGCCCACCGTATCGGCGTCCACCGCCGCGTGGGCCGCCTTGACCCTGATGCCCCCGCCGGCCGTGCTCAGACGTGCCTTGGCCAGGGCGCGTTCGACCCGGATCGAGCCGCCGGACGTATCGGCCTTGATCCGTCCGCCGATGTCACCGAGATGGATGCTGCCGCCGGCAGTGTCCGCGTCAACCTCGTCGGCGCTGGCCATAATCTCGATGGCGCCGCCGGCGGTATCGGCTCTGACCGGGCCCTTCACCCGGCCGATCAGGATGCTGCCACCGGCAGTGTCCGCATCCACCTCGCCGTCCACATCGCCGACCTCGATACTGCCACCAGACGTCTCCAGCTCCAGGTCGAAACGTTCCGGGACTTCGGCGCGGATATCGATGGACAGGTTGCGACTGCTGTAGCGACCCATCATGCCCGTGAGCCGACCCCGGACGCGGACATCCGCACCATCCTGACGGAAGTCGAGCTCGAATCTGTCGGCGTCGCTGCCGCGGATCCGGGCGACGACCCTGACCTTGTCGTCGTCCCCGACCTGCACATCGATGCCGCCGGCCTCGATGTCGATCTCGAGGCGGCCTCCTGGCGCCACTTCGAATTCCCGGACGATTTCCTCGGCCTGGGCGACCGGGCCGATCAGCGCTGTCATAGCCAGCGTGAGCGCGGCCATCGTGAATACGGCAGGTCTCATGATCTCTCCAACATCGTTTCGGTCACATACCCCTTCGACGCTGCCGGCGGCCCAAAGGTTTGCATCGGGTCTCTGCCCAACGAATCTTTGGGACCATCGGACCTTTGGCCATAGCCGCCGGGCTCGGTTATGTTACGCGCTCACCCTCTCCGGAGAGCCCCGTGACCCTGGCGGAAGTGTTCGCGTTTCTGGCGGCCGCATGCGTTGCCGTGCCCTTGTTCCGGATGTTCGGATTCGGTTCGGTGCTGGGCTATCTGGCCGCCGGCGTCGCCATCGGCCCCTACGGCCTCGGCGCATTCCGCGATGTGGATAGCGTACTCCATGCGGCCGAATTCGGCGTGGTGATGCTGCTGTTCATCATCGGGCTCGAATTGAAGCCGTCGCGGTTATGGATCATGCGGCGCGCCATCTTCGGTCTGGGCACAACCCAGGTGATGATCAGCGCCGCGGGCCTCGGGGTGGTCGCCTGGCTGCTGGGCCAGGACCCGAGCGCGGCCATCGTCATCGGCCTGGGGCTGGCCCTGTCGTCGACCGCGTTCGTGCTGCAGATGCTGGCCGAGCGCAAGGAATTGAACACCCAGTACGGCCGCTCGACCTTCGCCATCCTGCTGTTCCAGGACCTGGCCGTGATCCCTATCCTCGCAGTACTCGCGCTGCTGGCGCCGGAGACGCCCGAGGCGGGCGGCGCCGGCATCATATTGCTGAAGCTGGGCTCGATCATCGCGCTGGTGGTCGGCGGCCGGTATCTGCTGCGCCCGGCCTTCCGGCTGGCGGCGGCGGGCGGCCAAGAGATTTTTACGGCGGCCGCGCTGCTCACCGTGGTCGGATCCGCCTACCTGATGTACCTGGTGGACATTTCCATGGCGCTCGGCGCATTTATCGCCGGCGTGCTGCTGGCGGAGTCTGAATTCCGCCATCAGCTGGAAGCAGAGATCGAGCCCTTCAAGGGCCTGCTGCTGGGCCTGTTTTTTGTCGCCGTCGGCATGTCGGCGGAGCTCTCTCTGCTGGCCGCCGAGCCGCTGACCATCCTGGCGCTGACGGTGATCCTTCTGACGTTCAAGGGCGCTGTGCTATTCGTGTTGGGAAAGATCGGCGGATTGCCGACCGCCGTCGCCCGGGACATGGCGATCGCGATCCCCCAGGGCGGTGAATTCGCCTTTGTGATCTTCGGCACCGCCGTGGCCAAGGGCCTGCTCGCCGACGACATCGCAGACCTGTTGATCCTGGTGGTGACCGTCTCCATGATCGCCACGCCCCTGCTGGTGCTGACCAAACAGCGTCTGTTCCGGCAGGACCCGGGCACCGCGCCGTCCCCGGCCTACGACACCATCGACGACGGTGAGCCGAGGATCATCATCGCCGGCATGGGCCGCTTTGCCCAGATCATCGCCCGCATCCTGCACGTACGCGGGATCCCGTTTACCGCCATCGAATCGGACCTCGACCAGCTGGAGATCGTGCGCAGATTCGGCAACACGGTCTACTTCGGCGATGTGACGGATCTGGGACTGCTGCGTGCGGCTCACGCAGATCATGCCACGCTGGCCGTCATCGCCGTCGACGGGGTCGAAGCCTCGCTGCGTGTGGTGGAAAATTTCAAGACCCATTATCCGCGCCTGAAGCTCTTTGCCAGAGCTCGCGACCGGCACCATGCACACCGATTGATGGATCTGGGCGTGGACCTGATCATCCGTGAGACCTATGTCTCGAGCCTGGAGATGGCCACGGCGGTGCTCGAGAGCCTGGGTGACGGGCCTGAGCAGGCCAGGCGGACCGTGGCGCGATTCCGTGACAGCGACGAAGCCCTGCTGGCCCAGGAACATGCGGTGCTCCACGACGAGAGCAAGCATATCCAGACCGTGGCCGAGGCGACGCGGGAGCTGGAGGCTCTGTTCGAGGCCGATCCCTGCCCTCCGGATCCCGCGGCCGCTCGGCAGGATTGAAGAAACCGGGTCTTGCCGCTACCGTGAGCCTGTCGGCAGATGCAGGGAGTGCGTTGAGCCCATGACCGCCTTCAGCAAGGAATTCCTCCAGGATCTCCCCCCCAAGGAGCGTCGTTACGATACGCCGGTGGCGGAGAACCTGGTGTTCAGCGTGTTTCCCAACGGCGTCAAGGCCTGGGTCCACGTGTATTCCTATGAAGGGTTCGTGCGTCGGCGCACCATCGGTCTGTTCCCGGAAATGGACTACGCACAAGCCCAGGCGGCGCTATCCCAGAGCCGGCGGATCGTGGCGGTCGAACTGCAACAGGGCGGCCAGCGCCGGCAGTCTGCCGGCATGAGTCGTGGCAAGCTCCTGCTGCTCGTTTCGGGTGCCGTCGGCGGCGGCGTCGTCATCGCGCTGCTGATCCGCATGCTGACCGCCGATGACCCTGCGCCCCGGCCCGAGTCTTCCATCGCCGCCGTCCCGGCCGAAGCGGA
>JASFJM010000139.1:0-6996 GCA_050122055.1 Gammaproteobacteria bacterium
GGTTATCAACGAGCGGCTGCCCGGCATCGCCGAGACGGCCAGGATCTTCTCCGGCGTCGATGTGACCAGGACGCCGATCCCGGTGCTCCCCACCGTCCACTACAACATGGGCGGTATCCCGGCCAACTATCACGGCGAAGTGGTGACCCTTAAGGACGGGGACTCGGAGACGGTGGTCCCCGGGCTGATGGCGGTGGGCGAGGCGGCCTGCGTCTCGGTCCATGGCGCCAATCGACTGGGGTCCAATTCGCTGCTCGATCTGGTCGTGTTCGGGCGGGCCGCCGCCAAGCGCTGCGCCTCGCTGATCGAGCCGGGCGCCAAGCATGCGCCACTGCCGGACGGCGCCGGCGAGGCCACCCTCGAGCGTCTGGATGCGGTCCGTCACGCCGACGGCGGCAGTCCCACCGCCGAGATCCGGCTGCAGATGCAGCGCGCGATGCAGGAGCACGCCGCGGTATTCCGCACCGGCGAAGTACTCGACGAGGGCATCGGCAAGCTGCGCGAGATCCGGGCCGGGCTGGACGACCTGAAGGTCAGCGACCGCTCCATGGTGTTCAACACCGACCTGGTCGAGAGCCTGGAATTGCAGAACCTGATGAGCCAGGCGCTGTCGACCATCTGCTCGGCGGCCAACCGCAAGGAATCCCGCGGCGCGCACGCGCGCGAGGATTATCCGGACCGCGACGACGAGCGCTGGATGAAACACACCCTGGCCTGGGTCGAGGACGGCGAGGTCCGGATCGATTACCGGCCGGTGCATCTGAACACCCTGACCGACGAGGTCGAGGTGGTCCCGCCCAAGGCCCGGGTCTACTGATCGGGCACGCCGCCGAATTGGATAAGTATTGAGAGGAATGTTGGATGGCTGAGTTCCGACTGCCGGCGAATTCGAAGATCGTGAAGGGTCGCGAATTCCGCGCCGATCCCGCCGCCAAACGGGTCAAGCGGTTCGTGGTCTATCGTTATGACCCGGATTCCGGCGAGAACCCGCGCATGGACACCTACGAGGTGGATGTGGATCGATGCGGGCCGATGGTGCTGGACGCATTGATCAAGATAAAGAACGAGATCGACCCGACCCTGACCTTCCGCCGCTCCTGCCGTGAAGGGATCTGCGGCTCCTGCGCCATGAATATCGATGGCACCAATACCCTGGCCTGCATCAAGTCCACGGATGAGGTGAGCGGGGATATCAAGGTCTACCCGCTACCTCATATGCCGGTGGTCAAGGACCTGGTCCCGGATCTGACCAACTTCTATGCCCAGTATGCGTCCATCAAGCCCTGGCTGCAGAGCCATACCCCGGCGCCGCCGGACCGGGAGCGGCTGCAGACGAAGGAGGACCAGGAGAAGATCAACGACCCTTCGGCCTGCATCCTCTGCGCCTGCTGTTCGACCAGTTGCCCCAGCTACTGGTGGAACGGCGACCGCTATCTCGGACCGGCGGCCCTGCTCGCCGCCTATCGCTGGATCGTGGACAGCCGTGACGAGGCCACGGGAGAACGGCTGGACCATCTGGAGGATCCGTTCCGGCTGTATCGATGCCACACCATCATGAATTGCACCCGGACCTGTCCCAAGAGTCTCAACCCCGCCAGGGCCATCGCCGAGACCAAGAAGCTGCTGGCTTCCCGGCGCCATTGAAGCGGGCGGGAAACGGAGATTTGAGGTGGTTCGCGGCGGAAATCGGGTCTGCGGACGGCTGGCCGGGTGACGGACACTGGCCGCTGAACGGAGCTGGCGGCCGTGAGTGAACTCTCCCGTCTCAGGTGGCGATGCCGGCGGGGCATGCGTGAACTCGACGTGGTCATGCTCTATTACCTGGATCACCATTATGCCGGTGCCAGCGAGCAGGATCAGGCGGCATTTCGCGAACTGATCGAGTGCCAGGATCCGGAGATCCTCGACTTCCTGACCGGCCGCGCGGCCCCCGGGGGAGAAGCCCTGACCCGTGTCGTCGAGCTCATTCGAACGGGATATCGTCCTTGATCTGAGCTCCCGACTTCCGGAACGAGCGGGATATGCCGTGATCGCAGTTGCCCAGGCCCACGTGATCAGCGCCAATATCGGACCGCTCCTGATGGCCGGGCTGACGACCTTGTGTCTCCTGGCTGCCCTCGAGCACGGCGTCAGGGCCCGATCCCGGGCCACCCTGGCCCGATGGTCGCACCGGACCGGATGGTGGCTGTATCGGGCTGGCAGCGCCCCGGAACGAATGGCGCTGGAGAAATGGGGGCCGCTGCCCGGCCTCGGTCTCGTGTTGACCTGGCGCCGGCTGGACGGGCATCGGTACCGGTCCATGGTCATCCCGTCCCGGGCGGGACGGGCTCCCTGCCGCCGGCTGCGGGTGTGGCTGCGTTTCGATCCGGGGTCTGTCCATGGCTGACGCCGGGAGCGGCTGCTAGAATCCGCCGCAATAGTCATCGGGCCGCCACGAAGCGGCTGATCGGACAGAACTTTCCACCAGCCAGTGGGTCTATCCCAGTGGCGAACGGCATGCCGTACGGCCAAGGGGTTTGCCCGCATGGGCAAAAAGAACAGCGACCAGGCGTTGGTCGAACGAGTGCAACAAGGGGACCGTTCGGCTTTTGACGTCCTGGTGTCGCGATACCAGCACAAGGTGGTGAAGCTGGTCATGCGGTACGTGAGAGACCAGGCCGAGGCCCTGGATGTCACTCAGGAGGCCTTCCTGAAGGCCTATCGGGCCCTGCCGCGGTTCCGCGGAGACAGTGCTTTCTACACCTGGCTGTATCGCATAACGATCAACACCGCCAAGAACCATCTGGTGGCCGCCCGGCGGCGGCCGCTGGACTACAACCTGGATCTGCAGGATTCGGATCAGTACGAATTACATGGCCGGCTAAAGGATATTGACACTCCGGAGCGGGTTCTGTTGTCAGAAGAAATAAGAGAAGCGGTCAATCAGGCGATCGAATCGCTGCCCGAGGACCTGAGGACCGCGATCATGTTGAGAGAAATAGAGGGCATGAGCTACGAGGAGATCGCCACCACTATGGAGTGCCCGGTAGGGACGGTGCGATCACGGATCTTCAGGGCGCGGGACGCCATCGACAAGCGGGTCAAACCGCTGGTGGAAGGGGAATGAATATGAGCAGGATGACCGAGGAGCAGCTGTCCGTCTGGCTGGACGACGAGCTGGAAGAGGGCGAGAGCGAGATGCTGGTGCGGCGGCTGAGCACCCATCCGGAACTGCGGCGGACGGCGGCCCGCTATCTTCTGATGGGCGATGCCGCCCGCGGGGAACTCGCCACGGATGACCCGCTGCAGGTGAGCAAGCGCCTCAGCGTCGCGCTGGATGGGGAATCGACCTCGGTGGCCGCGGCACCGGCAGTGATGGCAGGCTGGCGTCGACCCCTGGCCGGCGCGGCTGTCGCCGCCAGCGTGGCCGTCGTCGCGATCCTCGGGCTGAGGTCGAATGGTGTCGAACCGACCCCCGGCGCGCCCATCTCTGCCGAGACCTCGCCAGTTCCTGAATACACGGTCCCGGTGCCCTTGTCCCGGCGCGCCGGTTCCCCGGACCGCCTGAGTGCGTATTACCTGAATCACAGTGAGTACGCCACCAGCCTTAGCCGTCAGGGGTCCCTTGCGCGGATGATCAGCGCGCCGGCCGAGAATCCGGCCGTCAGCGAAGAAGACCCCGACGAAGACGCGACGGAGCGTGATGCAGACAAGCAATGACTGACGCCCGCTTGCCCTTGCTCGGAGTCGTCCTGTTGCTTTGGGCCGGGACGGCCGCCGTCGCCGACGATCAGGCCCGGGATCTGCTGCAGCGGATGGACCGGGCGGTCGGGTCACTGAATTACGAAGGCACGTTCGTCCACGTCGTCGACGGCAAGGTGGAGACCATGCATGTGGTCCATCGGGTCGAAGACGGCAAAGTCACCGAGCGGCTGGTGACCCTGGACGGGCCGAGCCGGGAGATTATCCGCGACGACCAGGAAGTCACCTGCATCTTCGCGGACCAGAAATCGGTCCTGGTGGAGCGGCGCAGAGGTGACAGCCCGCTGCGGGCCGCTCTGCCCCGGTATTCTGATGGACTCGAAGCCCACTACGAGTTCGTCCGTCTTCGGGACGGCATGCGCCTGGGCCGCAAGGCGCTCAGCTTCGAAATACGGCCCCGGGACCGGTACCGGTACGGTTACCGCCTGTGGATGGACGAGGCCAGCGGCATGTTGCTCAAAGCTCAGCTGATCGATATCTATCGGCGCGTGGCCGAGCAACTCATGTTCGTCAGCATCAATCTGCCCGAAGCTATCGATGCCGGGATGGTCGAGCCGACCATCGCCACCGAGGACTTCACCTGGTATGTGCAGAAGGAATCCAATCCGGCGCCGGTCAACACGTCCGGCGGAGGCTGGCGGGCGGCGGATTTGCCGCCTGGCTTCGAACTGACGACCAGCACCGTCGAAATGATGGCCGGCGCCGAGCATCCCACTCGCCACCTGGTCTACAGCGATGGCATCGCTTCCGTATCGGTGTTTATCGAACAGCCTGAAGGGAGTTCGGATCAGCTCCAGGGAGAGACCCGGATCGGCGCTGCCAGCGCGTTCTCGGTCATGGTCGGTGATTTTCAGGTCACCGCCATGGGTGAGGTCCCGCCGGTCACGGTGGAGATGATCGCCGGCTCCATCTCCGGTGGCGAGACCGCCGCCCGATGATTATCGAGACGGCGCGTGTCCTGCGCGTCACCGGGGCCGTCGCCTGGGTGAGCTGCGAGAGCCATGCCGGCTGCCAGCGCTGCGCCGAAGGCCGAGGCTGCGGCGGCGGGGTGCTGGGCCGGCTGCTCGGCGAGCGTCTGCGCGAAGTCAGGGTCGATACCGCCGGTTATCGGCTGGCCCCGGGAGACCGGGTCAGCATCGGCCTGTCCGAGACCGCGCTGCTGCAATCCTCCCTGGTCATGTATCTGGTGCCGTTGCTGACCATGCTGGCGGCGGCGTTGATCGCGGACCTGCTGGCGCCGCTCCCCTGGCGGGAACTGGCCAGCGTGATCGCCGCCGTCCCGGGGCTGCTGGCCGGCCTGGCCCTGGCCCGGGAATTCGGCAGGCGCCATGGCCGGTCGGGATTCGGTCCGCGGGTGGTCGGTGTGGTCGCGCCCGAGGAGACTCCCGGGCCGTTTCACCTGGTGCCGGGCAGGGAGGCCTGAGGGATCTTGGCTCGGCTCCGCTTCACCGTCTACAGTCGTCCCCTGTGCCACCTCTGCGACGAGATGCTGACCGAACTGCGGCCGCTGCTCGAGGGCACGGATGCTGACCTGGAGGTGGTTGATGTCGACGGCGACGAGGATCTGCGTATCCGCTACGGGCATAAAGTCCCGGTCCTGGTCGTCGACGACGAGGAAGTCTGCCACTTCCGTCTCATCCCCGAGCGGGTCACCGATCTGCTCGACCAGGCCTGAGACTGCCGCCGGCGGGCGCGCCGAGCGTATATAATGCGCGCCGCGCCCCGATCCGGGGCTTAGCCGACCTCCCCATGGCCATCAAGCGCATCCGAAACTTTTCCATCATCGCTCATATCGATCACGGCAAGTCCACGCTGGCAGACCGCTTTATCCAGCGCTGTGGCGGGCTGGCGGACCGGGAGATGGCGGAACAGGTGCTGGATTCCATGGATCTGGAGCGGGAGCGGGGTATCACCATCAAGGCCCAAAGCGTGTCGCTCCGCTACCAGGCGAAGGACGGCCAGGATTATCAGCTCAACTTTATCGACACGCCCGGCCATGTGGATTTCTCCTATGAGGTCTCCCGCTCTCTGGCGGCCTGCGAAGGAGCGCTGCTGGTGGTGGATGCGGCTCAGGGGGTCGAGGCGCAGAGTGTGGCCAATTGCTACACCGCGATCGAGCAGGGCCTGGAGGTGATCCCGGTCATCAACAAGATCGACCTGCCGTCGGCGGATCCGGACAGCGTGTGCCGGGAGATCGAGGACATCATCGGCATCGATGCCAGCCAGGCCCTGAGAGTCAGCGCCAAGACCGGTCTGGGCGTCGAGGATGTCCTGGAGGCGGTGGTGGAGCGGATCCCCGCGCCGGAAGGTGACGATCAGGCGCCGTTGCAGGCACTGATCGTGGATTCCTGGTTCGATAACTACGTCGGCGTGGTGTCGCTGGTGCGGGTGGTCAATGGCAGCCTGAAGAAGGGCGACAAGGTCCGGGTGATGTCCACCGGCCGCAGCTATCCGGCGGACCGGGTCGGCGTCTTTACGCCAAAGATGACGGACCGGGAGAACCTCAGCGCCGGCCAGGTGGGTTTCATGATCGCCGGCATCAAGGAGATCGACGGCGCTCCGGTCGGCGACACCCTGACCATGGAGAGCCGTCCGTGCGAGGAACCCTTGCCGGGCTTCAAGCAGGTCCAGCCGCGGGTGTTCGCCGGCGTCTTCCCGGTCAACTCCGATGATTATGAGGACTTCCGCGAGGCCTTGCGCAAGCTGCGCCTGAATGACGCCGCCCTGCATTTCGAGCCCGAGACGTCGACCGCGCTGGGTTTCGGATTCCGCTGCGGTTTTCTGGGCATGCTGCATATGGAGATCGTCCAGGAACGGCTGGAGCGGGAGTACAGTCTCGACCTGATCACAACCGCGCCGACGGTGGTCTATGAACTGTTGGGCAGCGACGGCTCGGTCATCTACATCGACAACCCGTCAAAGCTGCCGCCGGCCGGCAAGATCGAGGAGATCCGCGAACCGATTATCGAGGCCAGCATCCTCGTCCCGCAGGATCACGTCGGTGCGGTGATCAAGCTTTGCATCGAGAAGCGTGGCGTGCAGAAGAAGATGCTGTATCTCGGCAACCAGGTTTCCCTGGTCTACGATCTGCCGATGGCCGACGTGGTGCTGGACTTCTTCGATCGCCTGAAGTCCGTGAGTCGCGGCTATGCGTCGTTCGACTACCATTTCGAGCGCTACCAGCCGGCTCCGCTGGTCAGGCTGGATATCCTGATCAACGGCGAGCGGGTGGACGCACTGTCGCTGATCGTCCAC
>JASFJM010000140.1:0-6947 GCA_050122055.1 Gammaproteobacteria bacterium
GCTGATGCGTCAGGCTCAGCAGATGCAGGAAAACATGCAGAAGGCTCAGGAAGAGCTGACGAATCTGGAGGTCTCCGGTCAGTCCGGCGGCGGCATGGTGACGGTCACCATGAGCTGTCGCCACGAGGTCCGGCGGGTCAGCATCGACGACAGCATGATCGGTGAGGACCGCGAGATGCTGGAGGACCTGATCGCGGCGGCGATCAACGATGCCGTGCGCAAGGTGGAGGAGACGGTGCAGGAGAAGTTCTCCGGCATGGCCTCGGGGATGGCGCTGCCGCCAGGGATGAAGATGCCCTTCTAGGTTCATGAACTATACTCCGCTGCTTGCCCGGCTGATCGAAGCACTGCGCTGCCTGCCCGGCGTCGGCCCGAAATCCGCCCAGCGGATGGCGTTCCATCTGCTGGAGCGCGATCGGGATGGCGCGGGGCGCCTGGCGGCCGCCTTGCAGGAGGCGATGAGCAAGGTCGGTCACTGCGCACGCTGCCGGATGCTCAGCGAGACTGAGCTGTGCACCATCTGCGCCGCCAGCGGCCGCGACCGTCACACCCTCTGCGTGGTGGAGACCCCCGCCGACGTGGTCGCCGTGGAACAGGCGGCCGGCTACAGCGGCCACTACTTCGTGCTGATGGGTCATCTCTCGCCCCTGGACGGCATCGGACCTGACGAATTGGGCATGGACCGGCTGGAGCGGCTGCTCGACGAGGGCGAGATCCGTGAGGTGATCCTCGCCACCAATCCGACGGTGGAGGGCGAGGCCACCGCCCATTACATCGCCGAGCGCTGCCGACTGCGCGGGATCAGTGCCTCCCGCATCGCGCACGGCGTGCCCATGGGCGGCGAGCTGGAGTATGTGGACAGCGGCACCCTGTCCCACGCCTTCGCCGGGCGCCAGTCCATCCTCGATTCGCCCTGAATCAGGCGCGCGCGGCGAGCTGCCCCATCAGTCGCACCAACCGACGATAGCTCTCGTAGCGCCGGGCCGCGATCGCCCCGGATTCCACCGCCGCCTTGACCGCGCAGCCGGGTTCTTTCAGATGCATGCAGTCGGTGAATCGGCAGCGGTCCACCAGCTCGCGGATCTCACGGAATCCTGAGGCCACGCTGGCCGGATCCATGGTCGGCGGCGCGAAATCCCGCACGCCGGGAGAGTCGATGATCTCACCGCCGTGGGGAAGATGATGGAGCACCGACGCCGTGGTCGTGTGTTTGCCCTCGCCGCTGGCGCGGGAGACCTCGTCGGTGGCCAGGTCCAGTCCCGGCATCAGGGCGTTGATCAGGGACGACTTGCCGACGCCTGACTGGCCGACGAAGATGCTGGTCTTCCCTCGCATCAGCGCGGCCAGCTTCTCGAGACCCGCCCCGGTCTGGGCGCTGGTTTCGATGACCGCATACCCGGCGCGGGTGAATTCCCCCGCCTCGAGCGGGTCCCCCGTCTGCTCGAGATCCCCTTTATTGCAGACCACGCAGGCTTCGGCGTCCATCAATTCGGCGGCCGCCAGATAGCGATCGACGATGAAAAGATCCGGTTGCGGGATCGGCGCCATCACGATCAGCAGCTGGTCGATATTGGCCCCCAGCACCTCTTTGCGTCCGCGACGGCTGGGCCGGGCGAGTTCATTGTGGCGTGGCTCGATGGCCACCACCAGACCGTCGCTCTGGTCAGACGGCCGGGCCCAGCGCACCTTGTCCCCACAGACCGGCCGCAGGCGCCGGCCGGAGATCATGCATCGATGACGTTCGCCTTCGGCATCCTCCACCAGCACATGGCGACCGAAGCCGGCGACCACGCGCCCCGGCTCGGTTTCGGCATGGGTAGAGGATGTCCCGGTCCTGTCCGGGTCATGGTTCACGAGCCTGGCGCCGCAAGGTGGAAGGCCAGGGACGATAGGCGCGCCATGGGCTCTGATAGAATCCCGGACGACGTCTTATCAAGGCAGGCAATGAACAACGGCAACGAAAATCTCATCTGGATCGATCTGGAGATGACCGGCCTGAAACCGGAGTCCGACCGGATCATCGAGATTGCCACCGTGGTCACGGACAAGCAACTCGACGTAATCGCCGAAGGTCCGGTATTCGCCGTGCACCAGCCGGACGCGCTGCTGGATGCCATGGACGAATGGAATACGCGTCAGCACAACGCCTCGGGACTGGTGGACCGGGTGAGGGGCAGCGCTATCGACGAGGCCGAGGCAGAGCGGCGGACGCTGGAATTTCTGGGCCATTATGTGGAGGGGGGCGTGTCGCCCATGTGCGGCAACAGCATCTGTCAGGACCGCCGTTTTCTGGCCCGCTGGATGCCGGACCTGGAGCGGTTCTTCCACTACCGGAATCTGGATGTGAGCACCCTCAAGGAGCTGGCCCGGCGCTGGTTCCCGGAGGTCGCGGCAGGATTCGGCAAGGAATCCCGACACCTGGCCCTTGACGACATCAGGGATTCCATCGACGAGTTGCGCTTCTATCGCCAGCACCTGTTCCGCAAATGAGCGAACCCGCGCCTGCCATGGAGCCGGACCCGCGTCCGACTCTCGATACTATCCGCGCCGCTGCCGCGCGCATCCGGGGGCGGGTCCACCGCACCCCCGTCCTGAACAGCCGCAGCATCGACCGGGATCTCGGCGTCCCGGTGCGATTCAAATGCGAAAACTTCCAGCGGGTGGGTGCTTTCAAGGCCCGAGGCGCCACCAACGCGGTGTGGTCACTGGATGATGCGACAGCCCGGCGAGGCGTGGCCACCCATTCGTCCGGCAACCACGGTGCCGCCCTGGCCCTGGCCGCCGCCGAGCGCGGTATCCCCGCCTGGGTGGTGGTGCCGGACAACGCCACCGGCGTCAAGCGCGACGCCATCGCCCGCTACGGGGCCCGGATCGTCGATTGCCGGCCGGGCATGGCGGCGCGCGAGGCGGGTCTGGCCCGGGTCGTGGAAGAGACGGGCGCCAGCGTCGTCCACCCCTATGACGATCAACGGGTGATCGCCGGGCAGGGCACGGCGGCCCTCGAACTTCTGGAGGACGAACCCGAAATTGATCTGCTGCTGTGTCCGGTCGGCGGTGGCGGCTTGATTTCCGGTTCCGCTATCGTCGCGGCCGGATGCCCGGGGGAGAAACGGGTGATCGGTTGTGAGCCGGCCGGCGCGGATGACGCGCGCAGGTCCTTGCTCGGCGGAGAGCGGGTAATCCTGGATTCGCCGGCGACTATGGCCGATGGTCTGCGCGCGTCCCTGGGCCTGAGGAATTTCCACATCATCCGCGAGTTGGTGGACGATATCGTGCTGGTCGAAGAAGCAGAGATCGTGGCCGCCATGCGTCTGATCTGGGAGCGGATGAAAATCCTGATCGAACCCTCGGCGGCGGTGCCGGTGGCCGCATTGATGAACGGCTCCATCGACGCAAGAGCATCGACCGTCGGCCTGATCCTGAGTGGCGGCAATCTGGACCTGGACAAGCTGCCCTGGTGATGGCCGCGAGTGATCAGCGGGTGTCGGCGGTCCGCGGTGGCGCGTCCGGATCGTCCTCGAGGATGCTCACTTTCTGTCCCGGCCGCAGTCGCTCCGCACCCCGGACCACGATGCGATCCCCGGCGTCGATACCGCCGGTGATCTGGATCATGCCGCCGGCGCCGAGACCGGTGGTGACGCTGACCCGCTCGGCTGTGTCGTCATCCAGCACGCGGAAGACCGATGAGCCTTCCCGCCGCAGCACCAGCGCGTCCCGGGGCACGGCCAGCACTTCGATGGGTTTGGCGCTGGGCACAGCCAGCCGCACGGATTCACCGACCCGCCACGGCGTCGGCGGTACGCCGACCCGGATCTCGAACAGATGGGATCGACCGTCGCTGAAAGGCACCAGCGTGCGCACCGTGCCCTGGCCCCGGGCATAGTCGGTGCGCACCGTCAGCTCGGTGCCTTCGCCCACATAGTTCAGGCTGGCCAGTGGCGCCCGGGCGACGACTTCCAGTTTGTCCGGCTGGATCAGCCGAACGACGGGGTCGCCGGCACCGGTATATTCGCCGGGGTTCTGCAGCCGCTCGGTGACGATGCTCGGGAACGGCGCCCGGATCCGGGTCTTGGCCAGCTGCACTTCGATCTGACTCAGCCGCGCGCCCGCCACTTCCAGTTCGCTGATGGCTGCTTCCAGCTCGGACTCGGTCTGATCGAGCTGATTCCGTGCGGCCACGTTCTCGGCCGCGAGCTGACGCAGGCGCTTCGCTTCCTTTTCGAGGAATTCGCGCCGGCTGCGTTCCCGGGCGACGATGCCCCGGTACTCGTTCCGCTGCAGGGTCAGATAAGTGTCGTCCATGCGCGCCACGACCTCACCCTGAGCGACCGGAGTGCCGACTTCGGCCACGAACAGCAGCTGCCCGGGCACCTCGGCGGACATCTGTGCATCGTTGCGGCTGATGACCGTGCCGGGCAGTTCCAGGGTCGGCGCCAGTTCGGTCATGCTCGCCTCGACCACGCGCACGGACGCCGGCGGCGGCCCCTGCTGGGCGAGCGCGGCGGGCGCAAAGGCCAGCATCATCGCCGTCAGGAGCAGGGTGGATTTCAAAATGAAATGTTGGATCACGCAGGGACTCCGGGATCAGAGGTTTTCGTGGCGCTGGGCGTAGCTGCCTTCCGGTCCCGCGCCGGCAGAGGCGTGGGCCGGAGCCGTTTCACCGAGGCGCAGCAGACTGGGTAAGAGGATCAGCGTAAAGGCGGTGCTGACGGTCATGCCGCCGACGATGACGGCCGCGATGCCCCGATACAGCTCGGTGCCGGCGCCCGGGACCAGCAGCAGCGGCAGCATGCCGAACAGGCTGGTCAGGGTGCTCATCAGGATCGGCCGCAGCCGGTAGCGGACGGCCTGTTCCACCGCGTCCCGTCTGGTCGTGCCGTCCCGTTCCGCGACCCGGGTCTGGTGCACCAGCAGGATGGCGTTGTTGACCACCAGACCGGTCAGGGTGATAAAGCCGATCATGGTCAACAGGTCCATGGGCTGGAACGTGATCAGGTTGGTGATACGCAGCGAGGCGACGCCGCCGACGATGGCCAGGGGCAGGGCGATCAACACCATCAGGCTGTCCCGGAACGAGCGGAACAGGGCGCTCATGAGCAGATAGAGGATGGCGATGGCCAGGGCCAGGCTCTGTGCCATGTTCCGGATCGCCGTGTCCTTGTCGTCCGCGGTGCCCTGATAAGCGATGTCCCCGTCCTCGGGCAACTGCTCCCGGATGACCGGATCCACCTGTTCCTTGATGGTGTCGATGGCGGCACCCAGGGGCATGTCCGTCGGGGGCGTGACGATCAGCGTGATGGTGCGGCGACGATCGACGCGGCGGATCTGATCCGGTCCGGCGGTGCGGGTCAGGTCCACCAGCTCGCCCAGAGGCTGCACGCTGCCGTCCGGGGTGGCGATGGGCGTCGCCATGAGCTGTTCCGGGGTATTCCAGTCGAGACCCCGGAGGATCACGTCCAGCCGCTCGTTGCCGTCAAAGTAGTCGCCCACGTAGAGTCCGTCACCCAGCGCGCGGATCACCCGCGCCATGGTCTGGCGGTCCCAGCCCGACTCGACGATCCGGCGCTCCCGGGGGATCAGCCGCAGCTCCGGTTCCGCCAGTTCCACCCCCGGGACCGGTCGCACGCGAGCGCCGGGCAGGGCTTGGGAGATCGCCCCCATACCGGTGATCGCCGCCGACAGCATGGCTTCGATGTCTCGGCTCTGGATGTTGACGTCGATGGAGCGGCCGCCACCCAGCCGTCCGAACAAGGAGGCCCGGTTGACGAACACCAGGGTATCCGGGAAGCCGCGCATCACTTCGGCATTGAGGACCTGCACCATCTGGTCCACGTCGTCGCGGTCCTTGGTGCGCGCACCCATAAAGCCGAAGCGGCCGAACACGCCCAGGAAATAGCTTTGCAGGGCGGGCTCCGCTTCGCCTTCGAGATAAGGCAGCATGCGCTGGTTGACGACCTCTGCGAACTCGGTCTTCGCGGTCTCGACGCTGACGCCGGGTGGCGGCAGGATGAAACCGAACATGAAATTCTGTTTGCCCTCGGGCAGATAGTCGGTCTCCGGGATCAGCCAGGCGGTCAGACCCACCGCGGTGGCGGTCAGGCCGACGATCCATCCGGTCCGGCGCGCGGGCGTATCCGTCAGCGACATGATGATCTGAGTGCCGCGGCGCCACCAGGATTCGTGGGGGTCGGTCAGGTTGACGTTGCGCAGCCAGCTGGTGGCGGCCGTCGGGATCACGGTGATGGCGATGATCAGCGAGGCGACCACGGCGATAGCGATCGCAAGGGCCAGATCGGCGAAAAGCTGGCCGGCGATGTCGCGCAGGAACACGATGGGGAGGAAGATCGCCACCGTGGTCGCGGTGGAAGCCACCAGCGCGCCCCACACCTGGCTGGACCCGTTCAGCGCCGCCACGTGGCTGGGGGCGCCTTTCTCGCGCAGGCGGACGATGTTCTCCAGCACGACGATGGCTGCATCCAGCACCATGCCGACGGCGAAAGCGAGGCCAGCCAGCGAGATGATATTGAGCGTGCGCCCGGCGGCATTGAGCACGATAAAGGTGACGAACAGCGAGAGGGGGATGGCCAGCGCCACCATCATGGTGGCCCGGAACCGGCGCATGAACCACCACAGGATGGCGATCGCGAGCATGATTCCGATCAGCAGGTTGTTACGCAGCATCGACACCGACTGCGTGATGTAGACGGTCTCGTCATAGGCCTGCTTCATGAACAGGCCGGAACGCTTCAGCGGCCCTTCGTTGAGGTCGGCCACTACCTGCTTGAGTTCGGCCATCACCTCGAGCACGTTGACGTTTTGCTCAGGCTGCGCATTGATGGCGATAGAGGGCCCGCCGTCCTGATTCAGGGTGCCGCTGGCATCCTGCAGGACGGTGTCGATCTCGGCGATGTCGTAGAGATGTACCGGCCGGCCGTCGCTCCAGGTGA
>JASFJM010000141.1:0-6878 GCA_050122055.1 Gammaproteobacteria bacterium
CCGTGGACGAAACCAACGACGGTGACATCGATGATACCTATGCGTTCTTCGGTGGCGTCCAGTGGAAGCTGAAGAGCACGGTCGCCGGAGCGAATCCGATCCTGTTCGGTGCAGAACTGGCGAGCTTCAGCAGCGAGACCGATGGCTCCGGGAGCGATCCGGATTCCCTGCAGCTGATCCTGAGCGCCCAGTACACGTTCTAGGTCGCATCCCCGATTGGTGGGGTCAGAGACCCGTCTGCACTGGATTCATGCGGGCGGACTCTGGCCCCATTTGATTTCTGGCCAGAACGACCCTCCGGGACCATTTCTCGCATCAAGGGGCGCCGGGCTGCGCTCCGGTTCCTGCAGACCTGCGTTCGCCAAGATAGAAATGCCATAATATCCGCGCCGCCACCGCGCGCCAGGGCCGCCAGGGTTCGCTGATGGCTAGGGTCTCGTCCGGCGTCGGCCGCGTCGCAAGCCCCTTGACCCGCTGGATCGCCAGTTCCAGGGCAAGATCTCCCCGGGGCCAGATATCGGGCCGGCCCAGCGCCATCAACAGATAGATATCGGCGGTCCAGCGGCCGATGCCCGTGATCTTCATCAGCTGTGCCCGGGCGTCCGGATCATCTAGATCTTCCAGGCTGTCCAGGTCGAGGCTGCCATCCATGACGGCCCGGGCGAGGGCCCGGCCGTAGCGGGTCTTCTGTCTGCTGAATCCGATCTGTCTCAGTTGCGGGTCCGACAGCTTCTGGAAGCTCTCCGGCGTCAGCGGATCGGCGGCCTCTGCCAGCCGGGCAAACGCAGCTTTGGCGGAGGCCAGGGAGACCTGCTGTTCGAGGATGATATGCACCAGGGTAGAGAAACCCTGGGCGCGCTCCCACAGAGGGGGAGGACCATTGCGGGACGAGATGTCGGCCAGGCACGGGTCCCGGCGGGTCAGCTCTGATACCCCCTCGAGCAGCCGGGTCGGGGTCAGCCTGGAAATCATCGGACGCCAGGACAGGCCGCCGACCTAATCCTTTTCTTCGTCCTCATCGTCGTCGGTGACCGCATCCACCACCGCCCCGGTGGCCTTGACCGGGACCTTGGCGGTCGCCACGGCCACCTTCGCGGTTGTGCCGACCGCGGCGCCGACGATCATCGCCGTGGTGCAGCCCTGGAGGATGAGCGGGGCAAGGAGGAGGACAAGGACTCTCGACATGGGATTCCCCGAAGCGGTTTTGCGGAGTATACGCAATTACCGCCGTTGTCCGGATCCTTGACGATCCGGAATCCCCGGGCACTTCCCGCGCCGGAATCCGATGCCGGTCTCTGGCAGCGCCCGACGCGCCCCGGGGCATTTGTCGCCCCGGGGTTCTTGACGGGTCGGGCGCTCCGAACCGGGTCCGGTCCGATATCTCCGGACACGGATATTCCGGCCTCGCCCGCCGGGACGGGATGGGCGGGTGCCACGCCTCGACGACGCCTAGAAGGCGAAGCAGGAGCAGCCCACCGAGCCCCAGAACGGATCTTTGGGCGCAGCCGCGACGATCGGCGGATGAGCGTGGTGATGATGTCCGTGGGCCAGACACTGATGCCCGGTCATGGCAGAGTGCCCGGATGCGGCGGCATGGTAATGGCCGCCAAAAGCGCGCACCGGCGACCAGTCCGGGCTGGCAGGGGGCAGCGGAGGCGCCAGATCGCTGAATCCTCCCGATCCGTGAACGACTTCCCCGCCCACCATGGTCAGGACGGAACTCAGGTCCTTGATCTCTTCGGCCGGTACCGAGAAATAGTCAGCGGACAGCACCGCAAGATCCGCATACTGGCCGGCGGCGATGGCGCCTTTGACATCCTGCTCGCCGGAGAACCAGGCACTGCCACGGGTCCAGAGCGAGAGGGCCCGTTCGCGGTCGAGCTGGCGATCCTCGGGATAAAGCGTCAGACCGCCCAGGGTCTTGCCGGTCACCAGCCAGTACAGGGACACCCAGGGGTTGAAGCTGGCCACGCGGGTCGCGTCGGTGCCGGCGCCGACCGGTACGCCGGCGGCCAGCATATCGGTCACCGGGGGCGTAAATTTCGCTTCGGTCGCGCCGTAGCGTTCGACGAAGTGTTCGCCCTGGAATGCCATACGGTGCTGGATGGCGATTCCGCCGCCCAGGGCCTTGATCCGGTCGATGCTGGCCGGCCGGATGGTCTCGGCGTGGTCGATGATAAAGCGCAGCCCGTCGAAGGGGATCTCCCGGTCGACCCGCTCGAATACGTCGAGGAACTGGGCGATCGACTCGTCGTAGGTCCCATGGATCCGGAACGGCCAGCGATTCTTCACCAGCAAACGGGTGATGCGCTCCAGCTCCTTGTCCATGTCATCGGCCAGCTCGGGCCGGGGCTGCAGGAAATTCTCAAAATCCGCGGCCGACCACACCAGGTTCTCGCCGGCGCCGTTCATGCGCAGCATGGCGTCGCCCTCGCCGGGCTTCACCATGCCGGTCCAGCGCTTGTAATCCTCGTATTCGGAACCCGCCTTCTGGGCGAAGAGGTTGTAGGCGATGCGCAGGGTCATCTGACCGCGTCTGTGCAGCTCCTGGATGACCTCGTAGTCATCCGGATAGTTCTGGCCGCCGCCGCCCGCGTCGATGGCGCTGGTCACGCCGAGCCGGTTCAGTTCGCGCTGGAAGTGGCGCGATGAGTTGATCTGATCTTCGAACGGCAGCACCGGCCCGGCGGCGAGCGTCGAATAGAGGATGAGTGCGCTGGGTTCGGCCAAAAGAAGGCCGGACGGATTGCCGAGACGGTCCTTGTAGATCACACCACCGGGTGGATCGGGCGTGTCCCGAGTGATGCCGAGCGCGCGCAGCGCAGCGGCGTTGAGCAGGGCCCGGTCATAGAGGTGGAGGATAAACACCGGGGTATCGGGCGCCACCGCGTTGATCTCGTCAAGGGTAGGCATACGCCGTTCGGCGAACTGGAACTCGGTCCAGCCGCCGACGACGCGCACCCATTGCGGGGCGGGCGTGCGGTCCGCCTGGACCTTGAGCATCCTGAGCCCATCCGCGACCGAGGGCACCCCCTCCCAGCGGAGTTCCATGTTGTAGTGGAGTCCGCCGCGGATGACATGGGTGTGGGAATCATTGAGGCCGGGGATGACCGTGCGTTTTTCCAGGTTGATGACTTTCGTGTCCGCGTCGGCGAGACGCATGATCTCCTCGTCATTGCCGACGGCCTGGAAAACACCGTCCCTGATCGCCACCGCCGTCGCCCGCGGCCTGGCCGGGTCGAGGGTGGCGAATTTCCCGTTCATCAGGATCGTGCCGGGCATGCGGGTCCCTCCATCTGCGGCCGATGCGCCGTAGGCGGCAGGGAAGCGGGAGGCCAGGGCGGTCAGCAAGCCGGCCGTGCCGACCTGCTTGATGAAGTCCCGACGGCCCGGGATAACGTCCCGGTTCGATTTGTCACTCATCGCTGATCTCCGGCCTCAACCCATGTCGAACAGGAGGACTTCCGCGTCCGAGGAGCCCGTCAGCGTGATAGCCGAGGGACCTTCGACGGCGACGCCGTCGCCCGGATCGAGGGGCTGGTCATTGAGTGCCGCGCTCCCCCGGGCTAGCTGGATCCAGGCCTTGCGGCCGTCCGCCAGTTCATGGCTGACGCGATCGCCGTCCGCGAGAATGGTCGCGTACAGGTCCACGTCCTGATGGATGGTCACCGAGCCATCGCGGCCGTCCCGCGATCCGACCAGTCGCAAGCGTCCTCGCTTCTCCCGTTCGGAGAAGTTCTTCTGCTCGTACCCCGGCGCCATGCCGTCTTTCTCCGGCAGCACCCAGATCTGCAGGAAATGCACCGGGTCCGAGTCCGAGGCATTGAATTCGCTGTGGCGCACGCCGGTACCTGCGGACATCCGCTGGACGTCCCCGGGCCGGATGATGGAGCCGTTGCCCATGCTGTCCTTGTGTTCCAGGGCGCCGTCCAGCACATAGGAGATGATCTCCATGTCCCGATGGCCGTGGGTATCGAAGCCCCGGCCGGGTTGCACCCGATCCTCGTTGATCACCCGCAGGGGGCCGAAACCCATGAATTGGGGGTCGTAGTAGTTGCCGAAGGAGAACGTATGACGGCTGTTCAGCCAGCCGAAGTTCGCCAGTCCCCGTTCCTCTGCATGTCGAATCGCGAGCATGTTGTCCTCCGAGATAAGAACCATTCGCAAGTTTGGGATATTCTGCTGCCGTTCTTCTCCAGAGACAATCAGCTAATTCAATGACATTATGTCGCCAATTCAGCGACAATATCGAGGCTGGATCATGGACAGATTCGAAAGCATGCGGGCCTTCACCAGGGTCGTGGAAACAAACGGCTTCGCGGCCGCGGCGCGCAAGATGGGTCTGTCGCGATCCGTGGTCAACAAAGCCGTCATCAATCTGGAAAACACGCTGGGCACCCAGCTCCTGAGACGCAGTACCCGCAAGGTGACGCCGACCGAAACCGGGCTCGCCTTTTACTACCGCTGCGTCCAGATTCTCGGCGATCTCGATGAAGCGATCTCGGCGATCACCGAGTTGCAGCAGCACCCGACGGGCAATCTGCGGATCAATGCCCCCATGTCTTTCGGGACCCTGCACTTGTCCGGGGTCATCGCCGAATTCATGGGCCGTCATCCGGATGTCCATGTGGAACTGACGCTCAACGACCGCTTTATCGATCCCATCGAGGAGGGGTTCGACGTCACGCTCCGGGCAGGTGAGCCGAGCCTGTCCACCAGCCTGATCGCGAAAGAGATCGTGCCGGCGAAACGTGTCGTCTGCGCCTCGCCCGGTTATCTGAAGATGGCCGGAGAGCCTGACGATCCGGTCGATCTGAAACAGCACCGCTGTCTCCACTACGGGTATCTCGGATCCGGCAGCCAGTGGCGGCTGGTGGGGCCGGACACGGACCAGACCTATGCTATCGGTTGCGTGATGTGGTCCAACAACGGTGAGGTGCTGAAGGATGCGGCCGTCGCCGGCCAGGGGATCGCCTTGTTGCCCAGCTTCATCGTCGGACAGGCATTACAGGAAGGGCAGTTGCGCACCATCCTGACGGACTACACGCCGCCGCCTATCTGGCTATGGGCGCTTTACCCGCGACACCGGCATCTGTCGGCGAAGGTGCGGCTGTTTGTGGATCTGCTGGAGGAGCGATTCGGGGGCCGGCCTTACTGGGACCTGGTCGAATAATCCCGGAGCCGGTGTCGGCTTTGTGGTGAGTCGGTCCCACTGGAAAAGAAAACGGGCCGGATACCTAACGCAGCCGGCCCGTCAGTTCACCGCGGATCAAGCGGCCCGGCTCGCCTTCGCGTTGCCCACGATCAGGAAATAGACCGCACCGAGCAGCAGCACCACCTGGAATTCCATCCCGCCCATCGGGAAACCCTCGGCCGGCGTAAAGCTCCATCGTGGACCGTGGACCATGACGATGGCACCGATCAACACCGGGATCATCGCGACCGCCGCCAGACGGGTGATCAACTCACTCCTGAACCCGCCGACGATAATGCCGATGCCCGCGGCGACCTCGGCAAACGTCACCAGCGCGGCGACGGCAAAGGGCAGTCCCATCATCTCGGCGAATCCGGCCACGTTGGCCACCTTACCGATACCGTGGAACAGGAATACGCTTGCGAGCGCTACCCGGAGCAGCCAGTGAGCATTCGCTTCCAATCGCTGTATTGCATACGCCATCGTCATCTCCTCCTGTCTTGCCTGTTACCCATAAAGACCGTCAATTGCGCCCGGCTATTACACCGCCGTCCACGTCGACCACGGTTCCTGTGATCCATCCGGGAGCGTCCGAAAGCAGGAAATCGATGGCGTTCGCGACATCCTCCGGCTGACCGATGCGTCCGACGGGATGGAAATCGTTGAAGCCCGCCAGTGCCTCCGGCACGTCGGCCGGGTCGATAAAGGTCTCGTAGATGGGGGTCGCGACAACGGCCGGCGAGACCGCATTGACACGGATGCCCTGATCGGCGAGTTCCATGGCCAGATGCTGGGTCAGGGAATGCAGACCGGCCTTGGCCATGGAGTAGGCGGACGACGGGGTGGCTTTGATCGCCTGATCGCCGCCCGGCAGGGCTAACGGGCGGCGGCCAGCTGATCCCGGAGCTGACTCAGCAGCGATTCCTGGTCCAGACCGCTTTTTTCGATCAGACCCGCCACGCCTCCGTTGAGGCGGCGGCGATCCTCTTCGTTCAGGTCCTTGGCGGTCACCACCACGATCGGGACGCTGGGCGGGGGGTCCAGCTTGTGCATCTCCACCACGAATTCGAAGCCGTCCATCACCGGCATCATCAGGTCCAGCAGGATCAGAGACGGCGTCTGCCCGGCCAGTCGGTCGAGCGCCTCCCTCCCATTACCGGCCTCGCTGACCTGCCAGCCTTCCTCCTCCAGGGCGCGGCGCAACAGCTCCCGATTCTCCGGCTTGTCGTCCACCACCAGCGCGCTGCGGTCTTCATTGTCGGTGGCGTAGCGTTCCAGCAGTTGCACCAGCTTGGATCGCTGGACCGGCTTGGTCAGGAACTCGGTGGCCCCCAGGGCATAGCCCAGCCCGTGATCGTCGGTCATGGTCACCATGATGACCGGGATGTCCTGGGTGGCAGGATCCGCCTTCAGTTCCCGCAGCACGTCCCAACCGTCCCGGCCGGGCATCATTACGTCCAGGGTGATGGCAGCCGGGTGGAGGGTCCGGGCCAGGTTCACGGCTTCCTGACCGTTGCTGGCGGTGACCACCCTCATGCCGGCATCCTGCAATGTCCGCCCCAGCAGATCGAGGGCATTGGGATCGTCGTCGACCACCAGCACCAAGGGTTCCGCGCCGGGTTCCGGGACCACCGCCGGTTGCGCCTCGGCCTTGGTCTCCCGGGTGGCCGCCTCTACGTCCAGC
>JASFJM010000142.1:0-6868 GCA_050122055.1 Gammaproteobacteria bacterium
TGGTAGCGGGGGCAGGATTTGAACCTGCGACCTTCGGGTTATGAGCCCGACGAGCTGCCAGACTGCTCCACCCCGCAATCGCCGAGCAGCATTATACAAACTGCCCGCGGCATTTCCAACACCCGCCTGCCCGAATCGGCCGGGTCTGACGGATCAGAAGCTAATCACCTGATTGCATAGGGATATCAGGCCCTGGGGCCAGATGCCGAGGACGAGGATCAGGAGGCCGTTCAGGCTCAATACCAGACGCAGATCGGGTCCCGCGGATAGTGCGTGATCATCTGCGGGTTCGTCGAAATACATCAGCTTGACGACCCGCAGATAGTAGAAAGCGCCGACCACGGAGAGCACGACGCCGTAGACAGCCAGCCAGGTCAGGCCCACATCCACCGCCGCGCCCAACACCGCCAGCTTGGCCCAGAAGCCGAGGAACGGCGGCACGCCGGCCATGCTGAACATCACCACCATCATCACGCCCGCGAACCAGGGGCTGCGGGCGTTCAGCCCGCGAAAATCATCCAGCGCCTCGGCCTCGAACCCGCGCCGGCTGAGCAACAGGATCATGCCGAAGCCGGCGGTCGCCATGATCACGTACGCCAGGGTGTAGTACATGGCGGACTCGTAGCCGTCCGCCGTGCCCGTCAGCACCCCCATGAGGATAAAGCCGACGTGAGAGATGGTGGAATAGGCCAGCATGCGCTTGAGATTGCTCTGGGCGATGGCGGCCACGTTGCCGAGACCGATCGACAGGACACTCAGGACAAGCACCATGCCGCCCCAGCTCGGTTGCAGCGGACCCAGCCCCTCCAACAGCACCCGCACCAGCAGGGCGAACGAGGCCAGCTTCGCGGCGGAGCCGATAAACAGGGTCACCGAGGTGGGCGCGCCCTGGTAGACGTCCGGGATCCACATGTGGAACGGCACTGCGCCGAACTTGAAAGCCACCCCGACCAGGATGAAGGACAGGCCGAACAAGAGATGGACATTGAGACCGTTGAGAGTGCGGACGGCGCGCCCGATCTCGCCCAGATCCAGCGAGCCGGTGAGCCCGTAGATGATCGAGGTGCCGAACAGGAAGCAGCCCGATGCGATGGCGCCGAGGACGAAGTATTTCATCGCCGCCTCCGCCGCCAGCGGATCGTCACGGCTGAAGGCCACCATGGCGTAAAGACACAGGGACAGCAGTTCCAGACCCAGATAGAGCGTGAGCATGCTGTGGGCCGAGATCATCACCATCATGCCCAGGGTGGCGAACAGCCCGAGCAGGTAGTACTCGCCCTGGAACAGGCCCCGGTCCTGGAGATAGGTCTTGGAATACAGGAACACCACCGCCACCACGCCGTAGCTGAACAGCTTCAGCACCCGCGCCAGCGGGTCGGAGACGAAGGTGCCACTGAAGGTCAGCAGCCGTCCGTCCGGCACCACGGACGCGGTCAGCCAGGCGGCAAGGGCCAGGGTCAGCATGCACAGGCTGTAGGTGATCCAGCGCTGCCGGTCCTTGAGGAACAGGTCTACCACGAGGATCAGACAGGCCATGCCCAGCACCGCGATCTCCGCGGCAGCCGGCAGGAAGGCAGGCATGGTGAATGCAGGGGCCGGATTCATAGCTTGGACTGCACCATCTGCTCGAGCAATTGTTGAAGGGTCGGGCCCATGACCTCCAGCAGCGGCGCCGGCCACAGGCCGAGCAGCAGCACCGCGAATGCCAGGATGCCCAGCACCAGAAACTCCCTGGCGTCCAGGTCGTTCAGGCCCGCCACGTTGTCGTTGGCGATCTCGCCGTAAAGCACCCGGCGCACCATCCACAGGGTATAGGCTGCGCCCAGGACCAGCGTGGTGCCTGCCAGGAACGCATACCAGACATTCGCCTTGAAGCTGGCCAGGATCACCAGGAATTCACCCACGAAGCCGGAGGTGCCGGGCAGGCCCGCATTGGCCAGGGCGAACAGTACCATCAGGGCGGCGAATCTCGGCATCGTGTTGGCGACACCGCCATAGTCCGCGATCTGGCGGCTGTGGACCCGGTCATAGAGGACGCCCACGCAGAGGAACATGGCGCCGGAGATAAGCCCGTGGGAGATCATCTGCACCATGCCGCCCTCCAGCCCCATGGCCGCGCCGCTCAGAGCGCCGGTGCGGACCTGGATGGAATAGGCGAGGAAGAAGCCCAGCGTGACGAAGCCCATGTGGGCGATGGACGAATAGGCGATCAGCTTCTTCATGTCCGCCTGGACCAGGGCGACGAAACCGATATAGACCACCGCGATCAGGGACAGGCCGATGATCAGCCAGTCCAGGGACATGCTGGCGTCCGGCGTCACCGGCAGGCTGAAACGCAGGAAACCGTAGCCGCCCATCTTGAGCATGATCGCCGCCAGGATCACCGAGCCGCCCGTGGGCGCCTCGACATGGGCATCGGGCAACCAGGTGTGGACCGGCCACATGGGCACCTTGACGGCGAAGGCGATCAGGAAGGCCAGGAAGATCAGGACCTGTTCCCTCATGCCCAGGCCCAGGGCCTGGAAGGCGGCGATCTCGTAGCTGCCGGACTGCAGGTACATGTAGATCAGGGCCACCAGCATCAGCACCGAGCCGAGGAAGGTGTAGAGGAAGAATTTGAGGGTGGCGTAGACCCGCCGGGGCCCGCCCCAGACGCCGATGATGATGAACATCGGGATCAGCATGGCCTCCCAGAAGACGTAGAACAGCATCCCGTCCAGGGACGCGAACACGCCGTTCATCATGCCCTCGAGGATCAGGAACGAAGCGAAATACTGGGAACTGCGCTCCTGGATCACTTCCCAGCCGGCGATGACGACCAGCACGGTCATGAACGTGGTGAGCAAGATCAGCGGCATCGAGATGCCATCGACGCCCAGGTAGTAATCCACGTTGTAAGTGGCGATCCAGGGCGTGCGCTCGACGAATTGCATCGCCGCGGTGCCAGTATCGAAGCCGGTGTACAGGGGCAGGCTGGCGACGAAGGTCAGGATAGCCGCACCCAGTGCCAGCCAGCGGCCCAGGGCGGCGCGTTCGCCCGCTGCCAGTACCAGCAAGCCGCCGAGGATCGGCAGCCAGATCACGACGCTGAGAATCGGCATCTGCATGTATACGCGTCCCTTGTGCCTAGCTTCCCAGCAGGAGCCAGCCCAGCATCGCGGCGAGGCCGACGATCATGGCGAAGGCGTAGTGATACAGATAACCGGTCTGCACCCGGCTGAAGAGCCCGGACAGCCAGCCGACCAGCCGCGCCGAGCCGTTGACCATTGCGCCGTCGATCAGCACCTCGTCTCCCGTATGCCACAGGCGCCGTCCCAGCGCTCGCGAGGCCGGCGCCAGTACCTTCTCGTTGAGATCGTCAAAGTAGTACTTGTTGACCAGCAGGCGATTGAGCCCGGCAAACTGCGCCGCCAGTCCTGCCGGAATATCCGGGCGCCGCAGGAACAGATACCAGGCCGCCGCCACCCCGGCCATGGCCAGCAGGAACGGTGGCGCCATCAGGCCGTGGACCAGGAAATAGGCGGGCGTCGTGCCGTGACGGCCCAGTTCGGCCAGGACGTCGTGACTCGGCAAGACCTGGATGGCAGCGCCGAAGTAATTGCCGAACAGGATCGCTTCTTCGGTCATCCAGCCGGCCACCACCGACGGGACGGCAAGCAGGATCAGGGGCACGGTGACCACCCACGGGCTCTCATGCAGATGCGCGCGGGTATCAGCATCCATCCGCTCCTCCCCGTGGAACACCATGAACATCATGCGGAAGGTATACAGGGCGGTGACGAATACGCCGGCGAGGACGCAGGCATAGGCATAGTCCGCGCCCGGGATCGAAGCGAAATGGACCGCCTCGATGATGGCGTCCTTGGAGAAGAAACCGGAGAAGCCGGGGAAACCGATCAGAGCCAGCGACCCGATCAGCGCCGTCCAGTAGGTGATGGGCATGTACTTGCGCAGGCCGCCCATCTTGCGCATGTCCTGCTCGTGGTGCATGGCGATGATGACCGAGCCTGCCGCCAGGAACAGCAGGGCCTTGAAGAACGCATGGGTCATCAGATGGAAGATGCCGGCGGCATGGGCCGACACGCCGAGGGCGACGGTCATGTAGCCGAGCTGAGACAGGGTGGAATACGCCACCACCCGCTTGATGTCGTTCTGGACCAGACCCAGCAGGCCCATGAACAGTGCGGTGGTGGCGCCGATCACCAGCACCACGCTCAGGGCGGTCAGCGACAGCTCGAACAAGGGTGACATCCGAGCCACCATGAAGATCCCGGCCGTGACCATGGTGGCCGCATGGATCAGCGCCGAGATTGGCGTCGGGCCCTCCATGGAATCAGGCAGCCACACATGCAGGGGCACCTGGGCCGATTTGCCCATGGCGCCGACAAACAGGAGGATGCAGATCAGGCTGAGGGCCGACCACGGGCGTCCGTCGAACACCTCGATGCTGGCCCCCTGGAGGCCAGGTGCGGCAGCGAAAACGGTCTTGTAGTCGAGGCTGCCGGTGAAATAGAGCACCGCCGCGATCCCCAGCAGGAAGCCGAAATCCCCGACCCGGTTGACCAGGAACGCCTTGAGATTCGCATGTACCGCAGAGGGCCGTTTGAACCAGAACCCGATCAGCAGGTAGGACACCACGCCGACCGCTTCCCAGCCGAAGAACAACTGCAGGAAATTGTTCGACATCACCAGCATCAGCATGGCGAAAGTGAACAGGGAGATATAAGAGAAGAACCTGGTGTAGCCGGGGTCGTCCTTCATATAGCCGATGGTGTAAATGTGCACCATCAGTGAGACGAAAGTCACGACCACCATCATCAGCGCCGACAGCCGGTCGACCAGGAACCCGACTTCCATGCGGACGCCATCGCTGATGCCCCAGACGTAGACCGTGCCGTTGTAAGGATCGACGCTCCCATCCAGCAGCCCGAGCAAGACGTAGACCGACAGTCCGAAGGCGCTCGCCACGCCGAGGATGGTCAGGGTGTGCGCGCCCGCCCGCCCGACCAGCCTGCCGCCGAGCCCGGTGATGATGGCGGCAACTAGCGGCGCCAGCACGATAGTGAGGTAGATCGACTCCATGCTCATCCCTTCATCGAGTCCAGCCGCTCGACTTCGATGTTGCGACGACTGCGGAACAGCACCACCAGGATCGCGAGGCCGATGGCGGATTCCGCTGCCGCCACGGTCAGGATGAAGAACACGAAGATCTGTCCGGCCGCGTCCCCGAGGAAGCGCGAGAGGGTGATGAAATTGAAATTGACCGCCAGCAGCATCAGTTCGATGCACATCAGCAGCAGGATGACGTTCTTCCGGTTGAGGAAGATGCCGGCGATGCTGAGGATGAACAGCAGCCCTGACAACGTGAGGTAATGGGCGACCGTGATCATGAGTCTTTGTCCGACTCCATGCTGACGATCCGCACCCGGTCCTCGCGGCGCACCGCCACCTGCCGGGCCACATCCTGCACCTTGAGGCCGGGCCGCCGGCGCATGGTCAATGAGATGGCGGCGATGATCGCCACCAGCAGGATCACCGCCGCCAGTTCGAAGGGGTACATGTAGACCGTATAGAGCTGACTGCCCAGGGCTTCGGTATTGCTGTAATCGGCCGGCATCCGCGGCGGTGCCTGCAGGAAGGTCATCTCCCGGGTGCGGGCCCAGATCACGTAACCAAGCATGGCGGCGATCAGGATCACCAGCCCGATGCCCATCGGCGCATACCGGGTGAAGCCCGCCCTCGCCTGCTCCACCTTGACGTCCAGCATCATCACCACGAACAGGAACAGCACCATCACCGCGCCGACATAGACCAGCACCAGCACGATGGCAAGGAATTCGGCCTCAAGCAGCATCCACAGGAACGCGCTGGTGACGAACGCCAGCACCAGGGACATGACCGAATGGACCGGATTGCGCGCGGTGATCACGCCGATGGCGGCGAGCACCAGCACGCTGCCGAAGAAATAAAAGATCAGTGCTTCCGTCACGCTCGGGCCTTGTCTTTGGGAGCCACGTCGATCATCGGTACGCCGCATCCGCCGCCTTGTCGGCGGCGATCATGGCTTCGTAGCGGTCGCCGACAGCCAGCAGCTTCTCCTTGGTCATGATGTTCTCGCCGCGGTTCTCCATGTGGTACTCGTGGATGCGGGTCTCGACGATGGCATCCACCGGGCAGGCCTCCTCGCAGAAACCGCAGTAGATGCACTTGAACAGATCGATGTCATAGCGCGTCGTCCGCCGGGTGCCGTCCTCGGCCGCATCGCTCTCGATGGTGATCGCCAGGGCCGGGCACACGGCCTCGCACAGTTTGCAGGCGATACATCGTTCCTCGCCGTTGGCATAGCGCCGCTGAGCATGCAGACCGCGGAAACGGGGCGACTGCGGGGTCTTCTCCTCCGGGTACATGATGGTGACTTTTTTCACGAACAGATTGCGCAGGGTCAGACGCAATCCGCCCAGCAGCTCGGTCAGGAAGAAAGTCTTGAACAGGCTCTTGATCATTGTCTGTTCACCGTTCAGTCGAACCAGGGCCCGACTTTGAACGCCACCAGCACGCCCTCCACCGCCAGCCAGACGATGGTCAGGGGGATGAAGACCTTCCATCCAAGCCGCATGATCTGATCGTAGCGGTAGCGCGGGAAGGTGGCCCGGAACCAGAGGAAACAGAACAGGAAGAAGGACAGCTTGAGTGCGAACCAGAAGAAGCTGCTTGCGCCGAGGAATGTATCGCCGACGAGCGGCAGCCCCTGGAACGGCGACAGCCAACCGCCGAAGAAGAAGATCACGGTCAACGCGGCGATCAGCACCATGTTGGCGTATTCGGCCAGGAAGAAAACGGCGAAAGCCATCCCCGAGTATTCGACGTG
>JASFJM010000143.1:0-6713 GCA_050122055.1 Gammaproteobacteria bacterium
CCGGAATGTAGCCACCATCTGCAGGAGGTGGCGCAGCTCTTCCGCGAGCCGGGTTTCCTGGACATGTTGCGCGGCGCGAGCAGCAGCCGCAGCCTCTACGAGATGCTGACCCGGTCCCGCAGCGAACCTCCGGCCCGGTCGGCCAGCGCCTGAACGACGGGCCGCCGGTCGGCAGGATCATGCTTTGCCTCGAGCTGAACCCGTGCGTCTGCTGATCATCAGCGGATTATCGGGATCCGGCAAGAGCGTGGCCCTGCACATGCTCGAGGACCTGGATTACTACACGCTCGACAACCTCCCCGCGCGTCTGTTACCCACGCTGATCGACGAATTGTGCGAGATGGGGGATCCCAAGTTCGATCAGATCGCCATCGGCCTGGACACGCGCCCGGCACCGGAGGACGTGGAAGAGACCGCGCGGCTGGTGGATCAGTTGCGCAAGCAGGGCGACGGATGCGAGGTGCTGTTCCTGCAGGCGGACACGGAGATTTTGCTCAAGCGATACAGCGAGACCCGGCGCAAGCACCCACTGAGTTCTGACGGCCGCGGTCTGAAGGAGGCCATCGCTTTCGAGCGCCAGCTGCTGGCGCCGATCTGCGATCTGGCCGATGTGGTCATCGACACCAGCCGCATGAGTGTCCATGAGCTGCGGGTCTCCGTGCGCGAGCGCCTGGCCAGTTCCAGCGACGGCTCCATGTCGCTGCTTTTCCAGTCCTTCGGTTACAAGCACGGCATCCCCGGAGACGCGGATTTCGTATTCGATGCCCGCTCATTGCCCAATCCATACTGGGTCAGCGGTCTGCGCGGGCTCACCGGTCTGGACCAGCCGGTGATCGAATATCTCCAGGGTCACGCACCGGTCGGGCGGTTCATCGATGACGTATCCGGTTTCCTCGAGCACTGGATACCCGAGATCCAGCGGTCCAACCGCAGTTATCTCACCGTCGCGATCGGCTGCACCGGCGGCCAACACCGATCGGTATTCGTTACCGAAAGGCTGGCGTCACTATTCCGTGATCAGGGATTCCGCGTGCTGCTGCGGCATTCGGAATTGCCGGGCTGATACGGATAGATACCACGTCTCATTAGACGCCCCGCGCCCGCGCCCTTTACACTCCCGGCTCTGCCAACGACCCACCCGCTGCCGGAGAACGTCGCCATGAGTATGGACGCGCCAGACCAGCGCGCGCCGCGGCTGAAACTGCTGCACGACGCGCTGGAGAGCGGCACGCTCCAGCGCGTGCAGCGGATGGTGAATTCCCTGCACCCGGCCGAGATCGCAGACCTGCTCGAGTCCCTGCCGCCGGCGGAACGGGAGGTGGTCTGGGAACTGGTGGATACCAGCAGCGACGGCGACGTGCTGGTCGAGCTCAATGAAGAGGTCCGCGCAAAGCTGGTCGGCGGGATGAAGGTCGACGAGCTGGTCGCAGCCACTGATGGCATGGATCTCGATGACCTGGCGGATCTGGTGCCTGATCTGCCGGAGGCGGTCACGCGCCAGGTGATCCAGTCCATGGACCAGCAGGACCGGGAACGGCTGCGCTCGGTCATGGCCTACGACGAAGACACCGCCGGCGGCCTGATGGATCCGGACGTGGTCACCGTGCGGCCGGACGTGACGCTGGAGGTCGTGCTGAGATATCTGCGCATGCGCGGCGAGCTGCCGACCGGCACTGACGCCCTGTACGTGGTCAACCGCTTCGACCGCTATGTCGGCTATCTTTATCTGAGCAGCCTGCTGACGGCGCCACCGAACAAGACCGTGGCAGAGCTGATGGACAGCAGCGTCGGAGGCGTCCCTGCCAGCATCGATGCCCACGAGGTGGCCAACCTGTTCGAGGTCCGGGATCTGGTCACGGCACCGGTGGTCGACTCGGACGGCCGCCTGCTCGGACGCATCACGATCGACGACGTGGTCGACGTGATCCGGGAAGAAGCCGAGCATTCGATCCTGAGCATGGCCGGACTGGCCGAGGACGAAGACATGTTCGCGCCGGTCGTGACCAGCTCACGGCGACGCGCGATCTGGCTGGGCGTCAATCTGGCCACCGCATTTATCGCCGCATCCGTGGTCGGGCTGTTCCAGTCGACCATCGACCAGGTCGTCGCCCTGGCCGTGCTGATGCCGATCGTCGCCAGCATGGGCGGGATCGCCGGCAGCCAGACCCTGACGCTGATCATCCGCGGCGTTGCACTCGGTCAGGTCCACAGCGCCAATGCCCGCTGGCTGATGATCCGTGAACTGGCAGTGGGCGTCCTCAACGGGGTCGGCTGGGCATTGGTCGTCGCCGCCGCCACCATCCTCTGGTTCGGATCATGGCTGCTCGGCGGCATCATCGCCCTGGCCCTGATCATCAACCTGATCGTCGCGGCCCTGTCGGGCGTGGTCATCCCCCTGCTGTTGCGGCGCATGAAGATCGATCCGGCCCTGGCCGGGAGCGTGGTCCTGACCACGGTCACCGACGTGGTGGGATTCATGGTGTTCCTGGGGCTCGGCGCCCTGCTACTGACCTGAGATGTCGCCGACCACCTCGTCCGGCGCATCCAGCACCGGCATGGGCTGCCCGCCTAGCAGGGCCTCGATGTGATCCCGCCGCGCCATGGCGTCGTCGTGCCCCATCCGGATCAGCGCCCGGGTGAAGCCTTTCTCGAACAGCAGATAGCTGAGAAGCTGGCCCTGACCATGTGAGGATGCGCCGACGCCGCGCAGCAGCAGCCGCAGCGGCAGCGGCAGCGCCCGGGCGTGCCGGGCTGCGAGCTCGCGGATGTTCTGGCTCGGCAGGATCACCAGGGTCTCCACCCGGCGCAGATGGCGCAGCTGTGGCGGCAGCTTATCGGTCCGCACCTGCTCCAGCAGCTGGTTGATGCGGGTGATGCGCTCGATGTCGGTATACAGGCCGTCCATAAAGATGGTGTCGAGCATGTAGCCCGCGATCTGCCCCAGGCTGGGTCGCTCGGGACGTCGCGGCCGTGGACCGCCGTGGGTCTTCTCGTCCCGCACCCCGATCACCAGCAGACGTTGTGCGCCCATCTGGATGGCAGGGCTCAGCGGGCTCTGCTGTCGCATAGCGCCGTCGCCGTAGAACTCATCCCCGAGCCTGACCGCGGGGAAGATCATCGGCACCGCCGCCGAGGCGACCAGGTGCTCGACGCTCAGCCGGGATCTGACTCCGGCGCGCCGGGAGCGCTCCCATCCGGCGACGCTGGGCCCGGACTGGAAGAAACACACCGAACGGGCCGAATGGTAGCTGGACAGGTTGACCGCCACGGCCCGGAGGAAGCCGGCCGCCAGATTGGAGTCGATGCGGTGCAGCGGTATCCGCTCCCGAAGCAGCTGCCAGAGCGGCCGGTTGTCCAGCAGGCTGCGAGGATTGAACGGGCCGAGTCCGCCGGTCAGGATCGACGCCATCCAGTGCAGGCTGGCCTGCAGCATCGACCAGGGATCCGTCCGGAAGACCTGGTCGGTGGTGAAATTCCGCCACACAGAATTGAGTGCGCTGACGCCGGCTGAAAAGCGGTCGGCGTAAGCCGCCACCGCGGCCGCGTTGATGGCGCCCGCCGAGGTGCCGCTGATGACGTTGAACGGACTGGGGGCGCCGCGGGGGACGATGCGGGCGATCGCCCGCAACACCCCGACCTGATAGGCGGCCCGCGCGCCGCCACCGGGGAGGATCAGACCGACGTTGGCCCAGTGGGGCACCGAGTGGATGCCGGATTCTGCAGGTTTAGCTGTACCCATCTGAGTCCGATGCCTTCCGCGTCGCGATCTGCCGGTCCGTCGGAACCAGTCAGCATCAATACGGTCGGATGCGATGTTAACTGGTTCACAGTATCCTGTGCTCGCCATCCTGTCATCGCCCGGGACCGGCCCCTCGCCGGTCCCGCTGGAGGAAACGATCCCATGTCGCCAAAACTCCGATCCATCATAATCCTGGCCGCCTGCGGGCTCCTGTTCGGGCACTCGCCGGTCATGGCGGAAACGCCCGCCGTGGGCGACACCGCCCCGGAATTCAGCCTCATGGACCAGAACGGCAAGACACAAACCCTGGAGCAATATCGGGGCCAGTGGGTCGCCGTCTACTTCTATCCCAAGGACGATACACCGGGATGTACCACCCAGGCCTGCAACTTCAGGGACAACATCTTCGCCTTCCGGGAGCGGGACGCCGTCATCCTGGGCGTCAGTCTGGACGACGTGGAATCCCATGAGGAATTCGCCGAGAAGTACAGCCTGCCGTTCCCGCTGTTGTCCGACTCCGGGGGCGAGGTCGCCGAACAATACGGCGTCGTGCGCAATCTGGGTATCATCAAGCTGGCCAAACGCCAGACTTTCCTGATCGATCCCGAAGGCCGGATCGCCAAGCACTACGAAAAAGTGGATGTAGATACCCACTCCAAGACCATCCTGGCCGATCTGGACGCCTTCCAGGCCACTTCGGGCAGCTGACCCGGCCGCCACCGGTACAACCGCAGTACCCGATGCCCGCCCCCGACCCCGGGGGCGGGCTTTTTTTGCTCCGCAGCATCCGGGCTTCGTATTCACCACGATACAGCCGACCGGCAAGCTCTGTTATGTTCGGCGGGTTCGCGTCCAACAAGGTCCGGGTCCGAACTCCGGCCCTGGCCGCCGCAAAATAACGAATCGGCTCCTCCGCGGGCCACAGAACGGACTGGAGAATCTCGATGAAACGCAATGTTCTAACGGCACTGCTGGGCCTCGCGGCGCTGGCCCTGACGGGCTGCGGCGCCTCCGTCGACGGCGCGAGCACCACGTTCAAGAACGAAGCCGATCTGGCGTCGACCTCGACGCCGGGCGATACGACGGTCGTCGCAGGCACGACCTTCGACTACACCATCACCCTGACCAACAATGGTCCGCGGGATGTGACCAATGTCCCTGTCGATCTGGTGATCGACCAGCCGGACCGGCTGGCGCTGGACGATTCCACCGCCCTTTACGCCGACTGCACCGCGACCGGCGGCGCCACCGTCGGCGAGCTGCAATTCGACCTGGCTGCCGGGACTGCCAGTACCGACGCTGACATGCCGTTCGGTTCGCAGCTGGTCTGTGATCTGACCTTCTACGCCAGTTTTACCGGCGAAGGCGACACCCCGGTCAGTCTCGAGACCTGTATCGGCCAGGATGCCGACAACGCGGACCCGGACACGGCCAACAATTGCAGTGCCATCGACGCCAATATCGGCGCGGCACAGACGCTGGTGGACTTCCGCGACGAGATCATCTACTGGGCATTCACCGATCGGTTCAACAACGGTGACCCCACCAACGACAACGAGACCGGTGCGCGGCGCGGCGACGACGCACAGCCGGACAACAATTTCGGCTGGCACGGCGGCGACTTCGCCGGTCTGAAGGCCAAGATCGACGAAGGTTATTTCCAGTCCATGGGCTTCACGGCCATCTGGATCTCGCCGGTGCCCCTGCAGGTCCCGGCCGTCAATGGTCCCAACCTGGTGGATTCTGCCGGTTACCACGGCTACTGGGCCGAGGACTGGCAGGTGATCGAGCCCCATTTCGGCACCCTGGCCGAGCTCCAGGAACTGGTCACCACCGCGCACGCGGCCGGATTGAAGATCATCCTCGATATCGTGGTCAACCACGCCGGCTACAACGCCCAACTGGTCGACCAGGAGCCGGAGTGGTTCCGGCTCGGGGCCCCCGGCTGCAACGGCCAGAACAGCGACTACACCTGCAGCATCGCCGGCCTTCCGGATCTCATCCATGAGAATCCGGAGACCGCCGAATTCATCGTCGCCCAGGCTCAGTACCTGATGGATCAGAGCGGCGTGGACGGCGTCCGCTGGGATGTGATGAAGCACGTCAACACGCCGATCTGGAGCGATCTGCTGGGTCCCGGCGGCGCCGCCGACCGCTCGCAGTTCTGGAGCGTCGGCGAGGTCTTCGACGGGCGTTCGACTTTCCTGGCCTATTATCAGGACAAGGTCGGCTCACCGTCGGTGTTCGATTTCGCGCTGTACTTTGCCGCCAACAATGCGCTGGCCAGCCGGTCCGCCGCCACCGACACCATCGCGACCGTATTCGCCAACGATGCCGAGTATACCGACGCCACCCGCCTGACCACGTTCCTGGACAACCATGACGTCACCCGGTTCGTCACCAATGCCCTGGACGGCGGGGCCTCGGAGCCCCAGGCGGTCGAACGTCTGGATATGGCCCTGGGCCTGCTCTATGGGGCTCGTGGCATCCCGCAGGTCTATTACGGCACCGAGATCGCGCTCCAGGGCACCACGGAAGACAACTCCCAGCGGGACGACATGGACTTCGAGGCCGGCAGCGGCATCTGCGCGGTGGAAGACCAGGGCCTGGACAACAGCGACGCCTATGGCGTGGATATGTTCCTGCGCGGCGGGTTTACCGACTGGAACGCGACACCGGCTGGCAAGCTGGTCAACTTCGGCGGCGACGTCTACAAGGCGCGGCTGCGGATCGCTGCCGGTGATTACGGCTTCAAAGTGGCCGACGCAGACTGGAGCGTGGAGTTCACCAACGAGGTGGACCCGGTCGTGCTCGGTACGCCGCTCACGCTCGGACCCGGCGGGGGCCTTGGCAACACCAATATCTCACTGGCCGAGGAAGGCTGTTATCAGTTCGAACTGGATACGACAGATCCCGATGCGCCGGTGCTGACCGTGACCCGGATCAAGGACAGCTGTGGCGTCGAGGACCAGGG
>JASFJM010000144.1:0-6690 GCA_050122055.1 Gammaproteobacteria bacterium
CCTGCAGGTGGCCGGACGCGCCGGGCGCGCCGACCGCCCCGGCGAAGTGCTCATCCAGACGTCCTATCCGGAACACCCGCTGCTCCAGGATCTGATCAGCGACGGTTACGAGGCCTTCGCCGACGCCGCCCTGGCGCAACGGCAGGCGTCCGGATGGCCGCCGTTCAGCCACCTGGCGCTGGTCCGGGCCGAAGCCCACAAACCGGGAGGCGCCTTGTCATTCCTGCAGGCCTGCCGGGACTGGGGCAGGACGTTTGCAGGCCCCGGCGTGCGCCTGTTGGGGCCGGCGCCGGCGCCAATGGAGCGCCGCTCCGGCCGCTATCGCGCCCAGCTGCTGCTGCAGGCCGAACATCGGCCCACCCTGCATCGGCTGCTGGACCAGCTCCTGGCGAAGATCGAGGGATCAAAACAGGCACGCCAGGTCCGCTGGTCGCTGGACGTGGATCCGGTGGAGCTGTTTTGAGTCCGAGAAGTCGTTTCTTTCGTCCTTCCGGCCGCTGTAGAATGCGCGGCTCATTCCAGCGTATGACGCCCGGGCGTGCAGGTAGCGCCTGACCGGCGAGGAGCCCTTTGAAGACGCAGATCGAATCCCTGGTCGCGCGCGCTTTGCAGTCACTGGCCGGCGACGCCTTGCCGGTGGAAGCCGCGGCCATCGAATCCCGGGTAGAGCGGACCCGCGATCCGAAGCATGGCGATTTTGCCTGCAACGTGGCGATGACCCTCGCCGGGACCGCGCGCAAGAAGCCGCGGGACATCGCGGCCCTGATCCTGGATGCCCTGCCTCCTTCCGATCTGGTGCAAAGCACCGAGATCGCCGGCCCCGGATTTATCAATTTTTTCCTGACCCCGCGCGCCTATCAGCTGGAGGTCGAGGCCATCCACGAGCAGGGCGCAGATTACGGCCGCAACCAGAGCGGCAAGGGGCAGGCGGTGATCGTCGAATTCGTCTCCGCCAACCCCACCGGTCCCCTGCACGTGGGCCATGGCCGCGGCGCTGCCTATGGCGACAGCGTGGCCAATCTCCTCGATGCCTGCGGTTATCGGGTCCATCGGGAGTACTACGTCAATGACGCCGGGCGGCAGATGGATATCCTCGCGGTCAGCATCTGGCTGCGCTACCTGGAGCTGGGCGGCGAGGCGTTCGATTTCCCGAGCAACGGCTACCGTGGCGGTTATGTCCGCGAGATCGCCGCCGCGCTCCACCGCGATGAGAGCGATCGGCTGCACCGGTCCGCCGCAGCGGCCTTTGCCCACGTGCCTCCGGACGGCCCCGAGGGCGACAAGGAAGCCCACATCGATGCCCTGATCGACAATGCCCGCAGCCTCCTGGGTGAAGATTACCGCCGGGTGCTCGACGCCGGTCTCGGCAGCATACTGGCGGACATCCGTGGGGATCTGGACGAATTCGGCGTCCACATGGATGAATGGTTCTCCGAACGCAGCCTGACCGATTCCGGTCTGGTCGCCACCGCCATCGAGCGGCTGAAGAGCGAGGACCGGGCCTACACACGGGACGGAGCGCTCTGGTTCCGGGCCACCGATCTGGGCGACGAGAAGGATCGCGTCGTGGTCAGGGACAACGGCCAGACTACCTACATCGCATCCGACATCGCCTACCACCTGGGCAAGCGGCAGCGCGGATTCCACCTGCTGCTCGACGTCCTCGGCGCCGACCACCACGGCTACGTGGCCCGGGTCCGGGCCGGACTCGAAGCCATGAATGAACCGGCGGACAGCCTTGAGGTCCGCCTGGTCCAGTTCGCGGTACTCTACCGCGGCGGCGAGAAAGTGCAGATGTCGACCCGGTCGGGAGAGTTCGTGACCCTGCGCGAACTGCGGGAAGAAGTCGGGAACGACGCGGCGCGACTGTTCTATGTGATGCGCTCCAATGACCAGCATCTGGATTTCGATCTGGAACTGGCGAAATCCAGGACCAACGAAAACCCGGTCTATTACATCCAGTACGCCCACGCGAGGATCTGCAGCGTGTTCCGCCAGCTGCACGACAAGGGCCTGGAATGGGATCCGGTGGCGGGACGCTCGGCGCTCGATCAGCTACGGGAAGATCACGAGCAAAGCCTCATGCGAGCCCTGGGCCGGTATCCGGAGGTGATCGAGCTGGCAGCCGGCAACCGCGCGCCGCAGACGGTGGTCAACTATCTGCGGACGCTGGCCAACGAATTCCACACCTATTACAACGCCCATACCTTTCTGGTCGAAGACGCCGACCTGCGCGACGCAAGGCTGAGCCTGATCGCCGCGACCCGTCAGGTACTGCGCAACGGACTCGCCATCGTCGGCGTGTCCGCCCCGGAGAGCATGTAGGTCACCGACGATGGCGCGGGATTACAAGCATCGGAAACGCGGGAGCCGATCGAGCGCCCGGGCTAAAGGCCAGAGCAGCTTTGCGGCGGGTCTGGCGGTAGGGCTCGCCATCGCCCTGTTGGTCCATCTCTACCACAGCCGTGGCGTGCCGACGGCTCCGGCGCCCGCCCGGGTCCCGGCCTCGGCGACGGCGGTGTCTCAGGAGCCGGAGGAGACCGGGCCGGTGTTCGACTTCTACGAGATCCTGCCGGACTTCGAGGTCGTGGTGCCGGGACCCGCGGAAGCGACCAGTGCGCCGGACCAGCCAACCCGGGAGATGGCTCCGGGCACCTACTACCTGCAGGCCGGATCGTTCCGCAAATTCGAAGATGCGGACCGGCGCAAGGCCAGCCTCGCGCTGCTGGGCCTGTCCTCGGATATCCGCAAGGTCACGGTCAACGATCGCGCCCACTACCGGGTACAGATCGGGCCGGTGAGCGACCCCTCGGAATTGCGCCGCATGCAGACCCGCCTGAGCGGCGCGGGGATCGAGTATCTGGCCCTGCGCGCGAAGACGCCCGCTCAGTAATCAGGCCGGCAGCGGGCGGCTCAGTCCTCGCTGGCGGACTGGCGGAAATCGATGCCGAGCGAGCGGAGTTTGCGATACAGGTGGGTGCGCTCCATGCCGACCCGCTTGGCCAGCCGCCCGACCTTGCCGTCACAGAAGATCAGCTGCTGCTGCAGGTAAGCGCGCTCGAACTGCTCCCGTGCCTCGCGCAGCGGAAGCGCCAGCAGGTCCTGTTTGACCAGGGGTTCGCTGGGAGCGGCCTCGGCGGCGAGGAGTTCCTCGATCTCGGTCAGGGATATCTCCTCGTCGCCGCCCATGATCAGCAGGCGATGCACGAGATTCTTCAGGTCGCGCACGTTGCCGGGCCAGGGATAATGCCGCAACCGGTTCTGGGCGGCGACGCTGAAGCGGCGAAACGGGAGTTGTTCGGCCTCGACCAGCTTGTCCACGTAATACCTGAGCAGTTCGGGGACGTCTTCCGAATACTCGCGCAGCGGCGGGATCCGCAGGGTCACCACTGACAGCTGGGAAAGAAGATCCTGGCGGAAAGATTTCGGCGCCAGCTTGTCGAAACCCGGCGGTGCCGAGCTGAGGATCCTGCAGCCCAGCGGACGCGGGTTGACCCCGCCGACGCTGGCATAGGTGCCGGCTTCGATGGCGCCCAGCAGGGCTTTCTGGCCCTCCGGGGGCAGATCACCCAATTCATTGATAAACAGCGTGCCCTGACCCGCCTCGTCGATCACGCCGGGATGGATGCGTCCCTCGGCCTCGATACCGAACAGCTGGCGCGACGCATCCTCATCGATGATGGAGGCGGCGATCATAGGCACGAATGGCAGATCGGACCTGGAGCTGCGGGAGTGGAGGTAGCGGGCAAACATCTCACGGCCGGTGCCGGGCTCGCCCTGCAGCAGGACAGCCGTGTCGTGCATCGCGACCCGTTCGACCTGATCGCGCAGGCTGCGCATGGCCGGGCTCTTGCCCAGAGGCGTGAGCATCGGCGGCACCAGCTTGCGGGCACCGATCTTCAGCTGAGTCCTGCCTGATTCCAGCGCACGCTCCACGACCCGGAGCAGATTAGCCAGAGACACTGGCTTCTCGATAAAGTCGAAGGCCCCCAGCCGCGTCGCCTCAACCGCCGTCTCGACGGTCCCGTGCCCGGACATCATGACCACCGGACAGGAGCCCTGAGCCGGGTCTTCGGACCACTCGCGGAGGAGCGTGATGCCATCAACGTCCGGCATCCAGATATCCAGCAACACCAGGTCCGGCTCCTTATCGACCCGGCTCGCACGCGCCTCCCGGGCGTCCGCGGCGACCTCGACCTCATAACCTTCCTCGGTCAGGATCTCGTCCAGCAGACTACGGATGTCGGACTCGTCGTCCACGACCAGAATGCGGGCGGTACTCATGCTCGTTCTCTCCGATAATCGGCCTTGCCGGCTTCCTTGCGAATCAACGCTTCCCGGGCCGCCTCATCCGCCGGCAGCAGGATGCTCAACATGGCGCCGCCGCCGTTCGCGTTGGATGCCTCGACCCGGCCTCCGTGCTCCTCGACCAGCTTCTTGACGATCGCCAGCCCCAGGCCCGTGCCCTTCGGCTTGGAGGTGACGTAGGGGTCGAAGACGTGCTCGAGTGCGTCGCCGGGGAATCCGGGACCGTTGTCCCGGACCGTGATCTCCACCCCCGGGTGCCCGTCGATCTCGCTGATCCGGGTGGCGATGGTCAGACGGGCATCGGCACACATCTCCAGCGCCTCGACACCGTTGCGGATGAGGTTGTGCAGGATCTGTCTGACGCGCACGCCGTCGATCTCCAGCTGCGGCAGATCGGGCTCCAGCTGCAGGCGGATGTCGACGGCGATCTCCCGTACCCGGTAGAGCTCCGCCACCTCCGTGATCAACCGGTTCAGGTCGGTCCTGGCCAGGTTCATGTCCGGAGCCCGGGCGTATTCGCTGAAGGCATTGACCATCTGCTTCATGCCCTCGACCTGCTGGATAATGGTGCGGGTAGCGCGCTCGAGCACCTCCGCATCCTGGTCTTTCATCTGATCGAGGAAGCGGCGGCGCATCCGCTCGGCGGAAAGCTGGATGGGAGTCAGGGGGTTCTTGATCTCGTGGGCCAGTCGGCGCGCGACCTCACCCCAAGCCGAATCCCGCTGGGCCTGGATCAGGGCGGTGATGTCATCGAACACGACCACATACCCGGCCGGCTGTCCGTCTTCGGAGGGCAGTGCCGAACACGCACACATCAGCACCCGCCGCCCGACGTCACCGCGCAGGACGATCTGCTCCCTCCACTCCGTCTCGCCCTGCATGATGTGCCTGCGTCCCACCTCGACGAATTGCTCCAGCAGGGGCTTACCGCGCGCCACCTCCAGCAGCGGGCTGCCGATGGAAGCGGCCAGGTCCACACCGAGGATGGCGCCAGCCGCCTCGTTGGCCGTGCGGATGCGCCAATCGGTCTCCAGCGACACCACTCCGGTGGAGAGCCGCCCGAGGATGACGGCCAGATAGGCCCGCTCGTTCTCTACCGCCTGCTGGCTGCGGCTGGCCAACTCGCGCGCATCCGACAACCGTCGGGTCATGTCATTGAATGATCGGACCAGAAAACCCATGTCGTCACTGCCAGGCAGCGGCAGCTGGGTATCCAGATCGCCATGGGCGACCGCGCGCGTCCCGGCTATCAGGTCCTGGATCGGCGCCACCAGACGGCGGGAGAAAAAGAACGCACCCCAGACCGCGGCCAGCATGGACAGGAGCAGCACCATGGTCAGCGTCAGGCTCAGGCTGTACTTGAGCAGGCGCCGCATATAGGACAGCTCGCCATATTCCGCGTAGGAGGTCTGCACCGCATCGGCCAGGGAACTGATACGTTCCGAAACCGGGAATATGGCCAGCAGGATGCGCTGTTCCGCGAACGGGTTGGTCGCCGGGATGTTGATGGCGGTGCGGATCCGATAGCCGCCCTCGCCGAGCGGGTCGAGGCCGACATAGCTGTCGTTGGTACGGATATGGAGCAGGATCTCGTCGTTGGGCGTCGCCCGCACTTCCAGATCATCCCGCTCGGAGATGGACGCGACGATGCGATTGTTGCGGCCGACGACCGTGATCTCGCCCGCACCGGTCTCACGCTGGAGCCGCGCCAATTCTGTGGCCAGCCCGACGTTCGAGCTCTCTCGCAGGCGGGTCGCCATCATCTCCGTGATCTGCGCAAAGTCCCGCATCTGCGTGTCCAGCGTCGCCCGGCTCAGGTTCAGGGCGTTCGACAGACCGCGCTCCACATCAACGCTGAACCAGCTCTCGATGCCACGGTTGAGGAACTGGATCGAAAAATAGTAGACGATGATCAACGGCACCACCGCCAGCACCACGAAGGTCGCCACCATGCGGGATTTGAGGCGCGAGCCCGGTACATGATTACGATACTCCTGCACCAGCTTGATCAGATTGCCGATGATCAATACCAGCAGCGTCAGCACGCCGAGCGCATTGAGCAGGAACAGCCAGCCATAGAGCCGGCCGAACTCGTCCGCATCCTCGGTCGCCGTCGCCAGCAGGACCATGGCGCCCAACCACAGCATCAGGCCCGCGACCAGCATCAGGACCATGACGGCGCGTTTTAACGCTGTACTGGCCATCGATACCACTCGCTGGTGACACGCCAGTCACCCCAGAAAAGGGTCAGCACCCGCAAGGGGCCGGACATCTCCCTGATGTCCATCTGCACCCGCAGATTGCCGTCGTAACGGTTCTCGCTCTCCAGCAGCGCCTCGTCGATCACCGGCAGACCCTGCACCTCGCCGAGACGCAACAGCG
>JASFJM010000145.1:0-6655 GCA_050122055.1 Gammaproteobacteria bacterium
ATGGTCAGTCCATCATTCAATCGGGAGCGAGATTCTAATCGAACGGGGCCCTCGGCTTCCACCGCGACCGCGGTTGCTGGCCGGTCGCCCGGGCGGGAATGGTCAACAATCGTCTTACTTCCCCCGCTTTTTTGCTATCCTCACGCGATCCGGGGGTGACGTTTGACGAGGCTATTTGGCACCAGACCGGTCCTGCTCGGGCTGGGATTTGCGCTGACGCTCTTTTGGGCGGCATCGGCAACCGCCTACGATTACCCCATCGCCGACCCTTTCCTGGCCACGGTCGTGGGTACGCCGGCGCCGCTCAAGGCGCCCGTGCCGACCGACGTGCCGTTCCGGCGACGCAGTATCCGGGTGCTCGAGCGCGAGGCGCCCGACGCCCTCTGGTACGACCAGGAGTTGCGCTATTCCTACGCCGCCCAGCGGGGCCCGGCGCCGCTTGTCTTCACTATCGCTGGCACCGGCGCGGCCCATGACGGCAGCAAGAACTGGCTGGCCGCCCGGGCGTTTTATTCCAAGGGCTTCCACGTGGTGGCGCTCGGCTCGCCGGTGAGCGCCAATTTTGTCGTCGCGGCCTCCAGCAGCGGCGTCCCCGGGGGCGCGTTCGACGATGCCCGGGATCTCTACCGGGCGATGCAGAAGATCCGGGACGAGCTCCAGGGCAAGCTGGAGATCACGGACTATTATCTGGCCGGCTACAGTCTCGGCGCCTTCAACGCCGCGCACGTGAGCTATCTGGATGCGGAGCAGAACGTCTTCGACTTCCGCCGGGTGCTGATGATGAACCCGCCGGTACGGCTATACAGTTCCATCTCGCTGCTGGACCGCATGCTGGACAACATCCCGGGCGGCCCGGATAATTTCGACGCCTTCTACGAGAGGATCGTCGATGCGGTCGGCCAGGCCTATCGTCGCTCGGACTCGGTGCGGTTCGACGAAGAACTGCTGTTCAAGGCCTTCGAGGTCCTGCGCCCCACCGACGAATTGCTCGCATCCCTGATCGGGCTCGTATTCCGCATCGCCTCGGCCAACATGGCGTTCACCTCCGATGTGATGACCGACTTCGGCTTCATCAAGCCCAGTAATGTCCGGCTGACCCGCAACACCGATCTCGGGGTCTACAACGAAGTCGCCATGCGCCTGGGTTTCACCGATTATTTCCACGCCTACTTCTACCCCTATCAGGCCAATCTCGAACCCGGGCTTTCGCGCAGCGAGCTGATCGAGCGGATGAGCCTGGTCACCATCGGTGACTATCTGCGCGGAGCCGACGACGTCTATCTCATCCACAACGCTGACGACCTGATCCTCGAGGCCGGCGAGATCGAGCTCCTGCAGGACATGTTCGGCGAGCGGGCGACCATCTTCCCCCGCGGCGGCCACATGGGGAATATGGAGTCCCGTGACTACATCGGGCGCATGCTGTCCATCATGGACCCCGGTGCGACGCCCTGAGATGAGAGCGATACGCCGTCACAGCGGGTTTCTCGCCATCGCCCTGATGGTGGCGCTGGGCTCCGGATGCAGCACGGCGCCGATTATCGAGGGCGACGAGCCCGAGCAACCGGTGTTCTCGGCCGAAAGAGTGCTGCAGCCCGGCGTGACACACGTCGGTGATGTCTACGATCCCTGGGACGGTTTCAACCGCCGCGTCTATCGCTTCAATGCCTTTGTCGACAAGAACTTCCTGCTGCCCGTGACTAAAGGCTATCAGGCCGTGACCCCGGCCCCGGTAGAACGCAGCATCCACAATTTCTTTACCAATTTCCTCAACCTCAACACCATCCTCAACAGCGCGCTCCAGTTCAGCCCGCGCAAGGTCGTGCAGACCACCGGACGGGTGGCGGTCAATACGACCCTCGGCGTGCTCGGGCTGTTCGACCCGGCCACCCGCATGGGGATCCCGCAACACCAGGAGGATTTCGGCCAGACCCTGGGGCGTTGGGGTGTCGGTCCGGGCCCGTATCTGGTGCTGCCGCTGCTCGGGCCTTCGTCTCTGCGCGACGGCATCGGCGCCGGCGTGGACTGGTATGTGAACAACCGGCTGCGGGAAGAGATCTTCGCGCCCGAAACCTGGCACGAAGTGGTATGGACCACGCTGTTCATCCTCGACACCCGCGCCAACGTGGCCTTCCGTTATTACGAGACCGGGACGCCCTTCGAGTACCGGATGGTGCGTATGCTCATCACCACCAAACGCAGACTGGATATCGAGCGATAGCCATGAGACTCCTGCTGACACTCATCGTCGCTTTCGCCGGGCTGGTGACCGTCGCGCCCTCGGCGGCGGAAACGGCGCCGCCGATCCGTGTCGGCGCCACGGTCTCGTTGTCGGGCGAGTACGAGCTTCTCGGCCTGGACCAGCTCCAGGGCATGCAGATGTGGGCGGATGACGTCAATCGCCGCGGCGCGCTGCTCGGGCGCAAGGTCGAGATCGTCTACTACGATGACGGATCCGATCCGGAACAGAGCGCCCGGCTCTATGAGCGCCTCATTACCGAGGACCGGGTCGACCTGCTGCTGGGCCCCTACAGTTCCGATATCACCTATGCGGCCAGCGCGGTGGCCGAACGGCACGGTTTTCCGATGGTGGCGACGGGTGCGGCAGCGAGCAAGATCTGGTCCCGGGGTTTCAGCAATATCTTCCAGATTGACACACCGGCGGACCGCTATATGGATCTGCCGCTGAAATTCGCCCATGACAACGGGCTGACCCGGGTGGCCATCCTCCACGGGGATGCCGAGTTTCCCCGGGAGGTGGCAGCGGGCGCGCGGCGCAAGGCGCGCGAACTCGGGATGGCCGTCGTCTTCGACGCCGAGTATCCCGGGCAGACCGAGGACTTCAAGTCATTAGTAGAGTCGCTGGCGACGGCGGACCCCGAGGTGCTGATCGGCGGCACCTATCTGGACGATTCGGTGCGGCTGGTGGGTGTTGTCCGGGACGCCGGTCTGACTCCGGGGGTTGTGGCATTGACGGTCGGGCCAGCGCAAAGGACCTTCGGCGCTGCGCTCGGTGAAGACGCCGAGAACGTGATGGGCGTCGTCGCCTGGATGCGCAGCGGCTTCCTGCCCATGGCTTATGATTTCTCCTACCGGTACAAGGCGAAGTTCGGCGTCAACGCAGCCGTCCATGCGGCCTATGGCTATGCTGGCGGCCAGGTCCTGGAAGCGGCGGTCCGGTTGGCCGGATCACTGGACCGGGACGCGGTCCGTGAGCAGCTCCGGACCATGACCTTCCGTTCCATCCTCGGCCCCTATCGGGTGGACGAGAATGGCGCCCAGATGGCCAAGGAAACCTATGTGTTGCAGTGGCAGACCGGCTACCGCCTGCTGATCCTGCCGGAGCAACTCAGGGACGCACCGGCCGTCTTTCCGTACCGTTAGCTCACGCCTGCCAGTGGCCGGACCCCATTGGGTCGGGGCCCGGCTTCAGCGATAGACCTGCTGCGCCAGCACCACTACCCGGTCGGATTCTCCAAGACGCCACACCTGGTGCCGCGGGGGATTGAGGAGCAGCCGGGCACCCTCGGCCAGCCGCAGCCCCAGGGCGATCTCCAGTTTCCCCTGTGCCGCGGCGGTCAGATCGTCGAAGCGGCAATCCACGCCCGGCTCCACATAGTCCGTGGCGGGCCGCAGACTGATCTCCACGCCCCCGGCGCTCAGCAACTCGCGGAAGATCGGGCCGAGGATCGGTTGCCGCGAGACCTGGGCCAGCTGGGCGCTGACGATCTCCGGGCTGACGACCACATCGTCCACCCGCAGACCTTCAAGCACGTCGCGGTTGGCATCGTCGAGCAGCTCGACGGTGGTGTGCGGGCGTTGCTGCTGCTTGCCTTGCAGGCTGGAGAGGCGCAGCAACACCCGCAGGGTACGGGTGTCGGCATCGAACTTGCCGCCGCCGTCATCGGCAAGGATCACGATGCTCTCGAAGTCGTCGATCTCCAGCTCCCGGAAGGGACGTTCTTCGGCCGCGTCACCGGTCACAGGACGGATCGAGACGTTGCGCAGCGAGGCCTCGAGCTGGCGTTGGATCCGCTCCTCCACGTCCTTGACCTCCAGCAGGGACAGGATGGTGATCTCGGTACCGGTCAGCGCGTGGGCATCCAGTTCCTGTAACACATCCGGCATCAGGTCGTTCCAGCCGATGATCAGCAACCGCTCCGGGACCTTCGGTTGCTGGCTCTCGACGCTGCGTATGATCGGCTCATTGGGTCGGCTCAGGCCACGGTAGTTGAGCTCGCGACCGGTCGCCAGCAGCACCAGATCTTCGTCTTCGGCGATCTCATAGTCGGGACCCGGGTTGAGGCCGGCCGCGTGGCGGACACCGTCCTCCGACTCCGTCTTCCAGGTGATCCCGATCGGGATCGCCTCGTGGAATCCATAAGCGATCTCACCCAGGCATCTGTCGACCGTCTCGGCTACCCGGCCCACCATGAGGTCATTGCCACCGACAGACAGCAGCTCGTTGTAGACCGCGGCCAGACCCGGATTGCGGATGGTCTGCACGATGACCTTGCTGATCACCCGGCTGGAGGAAGTGATGTGGATGCGGTCGCGGGCGGCGATCTGTGCCAGCTCGTAGTTCTCGTCGCGTACGATCTCCGACGTCATCGCCGGCCGACCATGGCGCCAGTGCCGCTGGCCGGCCAGCAGCACCAGCGTCTTGATCGAGTCCCGGTCGTCGTCATCGGTGGACAGGATGATGATGCTGTCTGCCCGCTCCAGGGCCACCCGCTCGAGTTCTCTCAGGTTACTCGGGACGCCGCTGCGCAGGATGGTGGTGATCCGCTCATAGCCGATGCCGGCGACACGCAGGGCATTCTCCATCTTGCCGATCTCCTTCGGCGCGAGGATGACCACCCGTGTGTCAGGGTCGAGATGGGCCAGCTCCCGCAGCACCGTGAAGATCTTGTTGTTCCAGCCCAGGATCAGCGTGTGGCCCCGCTCTTTTACCGGCGTCTCACCCGTGCGCAGTATCTCGATCCGACGCCGCATGGCGTTGTTGATGATCGACACCAGCAGGCCGAAGACCGCGAGTCCGCTGACCGAAAGGAACAGGGCATAGAGCAGGATCGGCCCCGAGGCGCCGTACATGCGCTGGAACCCGCGCAGGGTCAGCACCTGATTCAAAGACCACCACAAGGAGTCGAGGAAGCCGCCGTCGATCTTGCGCGGGATCCCCGGGACGTCGGCGTTTTCCGCCGAGAACAGACCGAAAGCGATGGCCGACATGCCGATCAGGGTCACCACGACCACCAGCACCCCGAACAACAGGAATTGCCCGACGAACTCCCGCGCGAAGGCCCGGTCGACGAGGTAACGGATGCGCTCGCGGAGCTCTTTCAGCATGACCCACCGATGTGCAAGCCGCGATGCGCGCGGCGAGCACTTGTGCATTTGTCGCGGGTGGAGGCGGTGAAGATGGGGGCGCTCCGGGCTCTGGCGCTCCGGCTGTGGCGCCTGATCATGCCCGCCGGGTCTGGTCTACTCGGGCACAATCCTGAGCTGCCAGTTGCGTTTACCGCTCCTGATCTGGGCCTGACCGGTATCCGTGTCCATCTTGTGACACGAAACGCAGTCGCCGTTGAATTCGCCGATGAATTTCTCTTTGATCGGACCCGTGTAGTGGGATCGATGGATCAGCGTTGACAGGGCGCCACCGACGCCATCCTCATCGGCATGACAGCGCTGGCAGCCGGTCGGGATCAGCAACGTCCGCTGGCCCGCCCTGGAGTGCTCGATTTGATCGAAGATGACGTTCAGGCGCAGGTCCTGCTGCTCAGTCGACACATGACAGCTCACGCAGCCCTGCGGATAGTCATCTCCCAGCGCGGTGCTGCCGATGAAGACCAGCATCGCTGGTGCCAGAATTCGTGCAACTCTCATCATGATCGAATCCCTGTATCTCGAAGCGCGCTTACCGGCGAATACCGATGGAAGCCGTCCCGGCGGCGGTGGCTACCAGTTTTTCGGACCGCTCTTGACGAGTGACTCACCCGAGGGGCCGTCCATGGCGTGACAGTTGGCGCACTTGCCCCCGAACTCGGTGGTGTAGAGGTTGGCCGCGGGCTTCTCGAAGTGAACCAGGTGCACGATCGTGCCCAGCGGCAGATCGCTGTCATCGCTGTGACATTTGGAGCAGTCGTCTGGGACCGTCTTGATCTTCCTCAACCAGCGATGACCGGTCTGGGCCAGCAGCGGCTCAATCCGGAAATCACCTACGTATTTGTTCCCGGTGCCGCTCTCGCTGAGTATGTGACAGTCGACACAGCCCTGCGGATAACTATCCGCTACCGCCACGGCCGATACCGTCAGCAGTGCCGCCGCTGAGATCAGAGCGATAGCGCGAATACCGATAATCATGACGCAGAACTCCCTAACAGGACGCTTCCGGCCGTTGTCTTGACACTTACCGCGCCGGAAAATTGATGCTTACCGGGGATATGATTGCACGATCCCGATCCTCGTGCCAGCGTGGTTTCGCCCGGCGTAGTTGCCGACGGCCGGGTGGTCACGGCGCCATCTCAGCCCATCGCCGCGAACGCCGGATGCAACGGCGGCTCCTGAGGAATGCGGCCCCAGGAGCCGGCTGGCCGCTGCTCAGCCGCCGACAGCGGGCATAGTCGCCGGGCCGCGTTCCTCGAACGAAAGGGTC
>JASFJM010000146.1:0-6644 GCA_050122055.1 Gammaproteobacteria bacterium
GCTGACACCTCCATTGGCGGTGTCTTTGAACAGATCCCTCTACCTTTAAAGATAGTCCAGGGCGCCTGGGTCGACTTACCCCGGGGTGCCGGGGCCGGCGCCGTGTTGACGGGTTAGAACGAGGGGAGCGCCCGGAGGATCGAACACTGGAGCCTGCTTACAACGCCGGAAACTCCGGCGTCGGTGGCCGGGTCGCCGGCATGGTCAGATCGGGTATCCAGCCGTCAATTTCGGATACGCGACTTTTTCAAACCGCGCCTTGGGTCACTAATTTATCTCCTGCACCCCGACGTGCGGGATGTCGCGGTCATCATCCCCGCAGCCGGGATCAGCCGATGTAATAGAAGATGACGTAAGCCGTCAGCAGCACCGCGATCCAGATGGCGGTGGTGCCGATGGGCCAGGCCTGGGCAAACACGCCGCGCGGGGACCCGCCGAAGTAGCGTTGTGCGGTGGCGCCCATCCGCCCCAGCAGACGCTGGCGGATCTCCGCCAGCCATGCACCCGCCCGGCCCAGCAGAGACTCGATGGCGATCCACGCGCGATTGAGGCCGATGCGCCACAGCCAGTCGGTATCCAGCGTCAGGGTATTGGTCCGCTTCATCATGGGCAGGAGCAGGAAGAAGGCCAGCCCGCTGAACAACAGCAATTGCAGATAGAACACGACCTTGCCGGGCGCATAGGCCTGGTAGTCCACCGGATAGGGCAGGAAGGGATAGAGCAGCTGCGGGGCGACGCCGAACAGGATGCACAGCACCGAGAAGAACACCATCGCTACGGCCATGTTCCAGGGTGCATCTTTGGGGCGGAGCCCGGAGTCGCGCTGGAAGAACACGAACCACGGGAACTTGATGCCGGCGTGGAGGAAGACACCGGCGGACGCCGCCGCGAGCAGGAAGTAGACCGCTACCAGACCCTCGTCCGCGGCCCCCTGGGAGATCAGCGTCTTGGTCGTGAAGCCCGAGGTCAGCGGGAATCCGGAGATCGCCAGCGCTCCGATGATGCCGCAGACGGCCGTCAGCGGCATGGTGCGGAACAGTCCGCCCACCTCCGTGCACTTGTTGAACCCGGTCCGGTAGACGACCACGCCGGCACTCATGAACAGCAGCGCTTTGTAGATGATGTGCGCGAAAGCATGGGCCGCGGCGCCGTTGATGGCCATCTGGGTACCGATGCCGACGGCGCAGACCATGAAACCCACCTGGTTGACGATGGAAAACGCCAGGATGCGGCGGATATCGTTTTCCAGCAGCGCGTAGATGATCCCGTACATGACCATGTACAGCCCCACGCCGATCAGCACCGGCTCACCGGGGAACAGGAGGATCAGCGCCAGCACCGCTGTCTTGGTGGTGAAGGCGGAGAGGAATACCGAACCGGTCGGGCTGGAACGAGGATAGGCATCGGACAGCCAGGCGGAGATGGGCGGCGCGGCGGCGTTGATCAGGATGCCGATCAGGATGACCCAGGTGTCGAAGTCCGTTGCCAGCATCGGCCGCACATCCAGGGAACCCGTATGGACGTAGACGCCCTCGATGCCCACTTTCAGGATCACGCCGCCCAGCAGATGCATGATGGCGTAGCGGATGCCGGCCGCCCGGGCTTCGGGCGTCCCGCCGCACCAGACGATCACGGTCGAGAACAGTGCCATCAGTTCCCAGAACAGGAACAGGCTGATCAGATCCCCCGCGAAACTCACGCCGACGGCGCCGGCCGCGTAGGCGAAGGCGGCCGCCAGCTCGTACCACCTGGCATGCCGGAACGCGAACAGCCCGCCCGCGAAAGCCATGATGGCGAAGATGGTGGCGAACAGGCGGCGGACCGGGCTGCCCTCCACCGGCTCGATCGGATACTCGAGGAAAGTGACGGTCGTCACCACCCCGTCCGGCACCTGCCAGATGGCGGCGAGGGTCAGCAGCGGTGTGACCAGCACCACGAGGGTCCGCCAGGCGCCGCGCGCCGGGCCGATCAGGAGCGCCCCGAGCAGCAGGATCAGGGCCGGTGGCAGGAATTCAGTCATCCTCGCCCACCCGGTAATAATCCTCGCCGCGTTTCACGAAGCGGCCCAGGAATTTTGCAAACACCACCATCGCGACGCAGGCCAGGAAGCCATAGACGGCGCCGTAGGCGAACCAGCCGTCGACCCCGAAGTACCCCTTGACCTTGATCACCAGCTGGGCGGCCACGGATGCGGCCAGCACCAGGTAGAACAGCCGCCACAACAGCCGGATGCTGGAGGGCCTGGCCAGCCAGGCGTCGTCCTCGCCCGGGGATGACGGCGGGGGGGTGGGCTGCCGCGGTGTGTCGGTGTCCATGCTCAGGGTCCTTGCAGGCCGGAAGCGGGACCCCGGACGAGCTGCGATTCCAGCTCGATGACGGGGCCGTTGAAGGCGAAGAATGCCAGAGCCAGGACGGCCGTGATGGTCAGGGCCAGCACCGAGGCCGCGGGCGCCTCGCCGTGGTCCTGATCCGCCGGCGTGCGGTCGCGCCCGAACCAGGCCAGGTAGATGATCGGCAGGAAATAGGCTGCGTTGAGCGCCGTGCTGACGACGATCGTACCCAGGGCGAGGTAATTGTCGGCCTGGAAGGCCCCGGCCAGGATGTACCACTTGGAGACGAAGCCGCCGGTCGGCGGCACGCCGATCATGCTCAGTGCCCCGACGGTGAAGGCGGTCATGGTCCAGGGCATGCGCCGGCCGATGCCGTGGAGCTGGCTGAGTTCGGTCTTTTTCGAGGCCGTATAGATGGCGCCAGCGGCGAAGAACAGGGTGATCTTGCCGAAGGCGTGGGCCACCATGTGGATGGCGGCGCCCACTTCCGCCAGCGGCTTGAGGATGGCCGATGCCAGGATGACGTAGGAGAGCTGGCCGATGGTGGAATATGCCAGCAGACGCTTCAGGTTCTGCTGCCTCAGCGCCACCAAGCTGGCCGCGATGATGGTGAACGCGGCCGCGTAGAGCAGCCAGCCGCTGCTCGGCTGCGCAAACAGGAAATCGATGCCGAAGACATAGACGATGACTTTCGTGATCACGAACACCCCGGCCTTGACCACTGCGACCGCGTGCAGCAGCGCGCTGACCGGCGTCGGCGCGACCATCGCCGCCGGCAGCCACCGATGCATGGGCATCACGGCCGCCTTGGCGGTGCCGAATACGAACAGGGCCAGCAGCAGGCCGACCAGCGGGCCATCGAGGCGGCCCGCCAGGATGCCGCCGGGGACAAAGTCGCCGGTGTCCGCGATCAGGTAGGTCCAGACGATCGCCGGCAGCAACAGGCCGATCGAAGCGAGAATCAGGATGCCCAGGTAGACTCGTGCCGAGCGCACGGTCGCCGGATCGCCCTTGTGCGCCACCAGCGGATAGGTGCACAGGGTCAGCATCTCGTAGAACATGAACAGGGTGAACAGATTGGCCGCGAAGGCGATCCCCATCGTGGCGCCCAGCGACACGGCGAACATCACATAGAAACGGGTCTGGTTTTTTTCGCGATTGCCGCGCATGTAGCCGATGGAATAGACAGAGTTGATCAGCCACAGCCCCGAGGCGAGCGCGGCGAACATCATGCCGAGCGGTTCCACCCGAAACGCGATCGAAATGCCCGGCAGGATCTCCGTAAGCGCCAGTCCGGGACGTATCCCGTCGAAGATATCGGGCAGCAGGCTCCAGACGGTCCCGATCAACCCGGTTGCTGTCAGCAGCGTCACGGTCTCCCGCAGATCCGGGTTGATCCGGCCGGCCAGGGCGATCAGCACCGCGCCGGCCAGGGGGATGGACAAGGCCAGGAGGACGGCCGTCTCCGGACTCACGGGAGATCTCCCAGCAGCATCCTGGCGCCGTCGGACGCCAGCCTGATCTGGAGCGACGGCGCCAGACCGAAATATATATTGGCCAGGGCGGCGACCCATGTGACGATCAGCATCGGTACGGGCGCCTCGCTGAGGTCCGTCTGCCCGTTCTCCGGCTGCCGGAACCAGGCCGCCTCGACGATGCGCCAGATGTAGGCCACCGCCATCAGCGAGCCCCCGACGATGACGGCGACCAGCAGCCATCCGCCCCCGCCCAGTTCCATGCTCGCGGTGATCAGGTACCACTTGCTGGTGAAGCTGGCCGTCCCCGGGATGCCGATCAGGCTCAGCCCACCGACCACGAATGCCGCCATGGTCCAGGGCATGCGCCTGGCCGCACCGGCGAGATCGTCCAGTTCCAGGGTGGGGAAACGCATCGCCAGGCACATCACGGCCAGGAACAGGCCGCCCTTGGCCAGTGCGTGGTTGAACATGTGCATCAGGCTCGCGGTCAGGCCGGGCAGGGACACCATGCTGGCCCCGAGCAGGATGTAACCGATCTGGGCCACCGAAGAAAAGGCCAGCAGCCGCTTGACGTTGGATTCGAACAGGGCCACGGCGGATGCCGCCAGGACTCCCATCACGGCCAGCGGCATCAGGAACGCGGCGAAATGCGTTTCGTGCCCCAGCAGGTTCTGCTGAAACACGACGAAATCGAATCTCAGCAGGATGTAGAGAGAGACCTTGGTGGCGCAGGCCGCGAGGAACACGGTCACCGCGTGCGGGGCGAAGTTATAGGCGTTGGGCAGCCAGACGTGCAGAGGGAACACCGCGGCCTTCAGTCCGAGCCCCACGGTGATGAAACCGGCGGCGACCAGGATCGGGCGGAGGTTCACTACGTCCTGGATGCGCACCTGTAGGTCGCTCAGGTTCAGAGTGCCCGTCATCATGTAGACGAGACCGACGCCGATCAGATAGAAGGTCGCGCCGATGGTGCCCATGATCAGATACTTGAACACCGCGGGCATCGCGCGGCGATCCGGTCCGCCAGCGATCAGGATGTAGCTCGCCAGGGACGAAATCTCCATGAACACGAAGATGTTGAACGCGTCCCCCGAGACCAGGATGCCCGACATGCCGGCCAGGGCCAGCAGCCAGGCCGACAGGAAGAGGGGCTGGCGCCCGCTCTCGATCTGCTGGTCCAGGCTGGCTTTTCCGGCCAGCAGCGCCATCGTGGATGCGCCGGTCAGGATCAGCAGCAGCAGCGCCCCGAAGCTGCCGACGGCGAGCTCGATGCCGTAAGGCGCGGCCCAGGCCCCGAGTTCGTAGCGCTGGTCCTCGCCCGCCAGCGCGCCGGCGGCGAGCGCCACGGAGATCAGGAATGCCATCAGGCTGGTGGCGGTCGCGGCGGCCCAGGCCAGGCCACGCGGCCGCAGCACCGTCACCAGGGGCGCGATCAGCAGCGGCACCACCACCTGTAGCGCCGGCAGGTGCGCGTTCAGCGTGGTCACCGCCGGTCGATCTCCTGGATGTCCTTCTCATCGATGGAGTCGTAGTCCTCCTTGATGCGCACGACGATGCCGAGCCCCAGGGCCGTGGTCGAGATGCCCACGACGATGGCGGTCAGGATCAGCACCTGGGGCAGGGGATTCGAGTACATCGCATCGCTGACGCCTTCTTGCAGGATCGGCGCCGTGCCGCCGCTGACCTTGCCCATCGTGATATACAAGAGGAACACGGCGGCCTGGAACAGCGACAATCCGATCAGCTTCTTGATCAGGTTGGTCCTGGCCACCACGGCGTAGAAACCGATCATCAGCAGGACGGCGAACACCCAGTAGTTGTAAAGCCCGAGCAGGTTCATCGGATGCGGTCCCTGGCGGCAAAGGCGTGGAAGATGTTCAGCAGGACCCCGCTCACGGTCATGCCGACGCCGGCCTCGATGAGGATGATGCCGAGCTTTTGTCCCGCGATCGGATCCTGGCTCAGCACCGAGTAGTCCAGGAAGGTCGAACCCATCAGCATGCCTGCCACGCCGACGGCGCCGTAGAGCAGGGCGCCGCCCACCATCAGCGCGTTCAGCGCCCGCCGCGGCAGCGCGTCGAGCGCCCGCTGCTGGCCGTCGACGAGCGCAAACAGGATGAAGCCGGCGGCGATGAGGGCGCCGGCCTGGAAGCCGCCCCCCGGCCCGTATTCGCCGTGGAATTGCACGTACAGACCGAAGAGCAGGATTAAGGGCACCAGCAGCCGGCCGGCCACGCCGAGCAGCAACTCGTCCTGCAGCCCGATCTGCTGCCCCGTCGGCTCCCGCCGCCGGCCGGCGGCGGGGCGGGGCCGTCGGGCCGAGAGCAGGAACAGCACGCCGATACCGGCGGTAAAGACCACGAACACCTCGCCCAGGGTGTCGTAGCCGCGGAAGCTGCCGAGTACCGCGGTGACGGCGTTGGGGATATCCACCGATTGCTCGGTCTGCTGCAGATACCAGGGCCCGATGTGCTGATGCACCGGCGCCTCGGGATCGCCGAAGCGGGGCTTGTCGAAGGTTGCGTAGACGACGACCATGGTAGCGCTGGCGACCACCAGCAGGGACAGCCAGCGGCGGCCCGGACGCTTGCTCTCGTACTCCGACGTGAGCCCGAGGGCGCCCAGGAACAGCACGGTGGAGATGCCCGCGCCTACCGCCGCCTCGGTCAGCGACACGTCGGCGGCATCGAGCAGGAAGAAGTTGATCGCTAGCAACAGGCTGAAGATCCCGAGCAGCATCACGGCCACGACCAGGTTGCGCGCCTGCACCACCGCCAGCGCGGTGATGACCGTCAGCGTCAGCAGGAACACTTCGAACAGGATGGTCATTGGCGGG
>JASFJM010000147.1:0-6635 GCA_050122055.1 Gammaproteobacteria bacterium
AGCTGATGGAAAGCGAACTGTTCGGCCACGAGAAGGGCTCGTTCACCGGCGCCATCTCCTCCCGGGCCGGCCGCTTCGAGATGGCCGAGGGCGGCACGCTGTTTCTCGACGAGATCGGCGACATGAGCTTCCCGATGCAGGTCAAGCTGCTGCGCGTGCTGCAGGAACGCAAGTTCGAGCGGGTCGGCAGCAGCAAGAGCCGGTCCTGTGATGTGCGTATCGTGGCGGCCACGCACCGGAACCTGGAGGCCCGGATCGCCGACGGACGCTTCCGGGCCGATCTCTATTACCGGCTGAATGTGTTCCCGATCGAGATGCCGCCGCTGCGGGATCGCATCGAGGATCTTGACTCCCTAGCCGCCAGTATCATCGAGCGCTGTAAGAAGTCGGGGCTGCAGCCCATCGAACTCACCCGGGGTGCGCTGCGCGTCCTGCGTGACAATCCCTGGCCGGGGAATATCCGCGAGCTGGCCAATCTCCTCGAACGCCTGTGCGTCCTCTATCCGGGCGGCAAGGTCGATATCGGAGAACTGCCCGGGCGCTATACCCACAACGTGCCGATCCGGGAGACAGACCGGGAAGCGGACGAACGGGCCCGCGCGGCGGGACCGCTGCCCCAGGATTTCGGCCTGCCCGGACCCCACGTGACGCTGAAAGACTATCTGGCCAATATCGAGCGGTCGCTGATCGTCCGTGCCCTGCAGGAGAGCAACGGCGTCATCGCCGGGGCGGCGCGGATGCTCAACGTGCGCCGCACGACCCTGGTCGAGAAGATGAAGAAATACCGGATCAGTTAGGGCATTGCCGCCCCGGGTCCCGGTCGGCCGCCCGATCCCTTTGTCCCACGGCGAACCCTGATAGCCCGTCCCGGCACCACCAGGACGCAGATTTCGAACTCCCCCTGACAGGCCAGCTTCCTAGGCCGAAGCTGCCTCGTTGCCTCTTTTACCGGAATCAGACGGCGCGGCGCGCTCGGCGGCCAGGGCCGCTAGGGCCCGCTCGTGCTCCTCGTGGAGTCGCTCGAACAGGTCTGCACCCGAATCGATGTCACCGGACCGGGCGCATTCTTCCAGCTGCCGGCAGAGTTCCGACAGAGCCGTCGCCCCCAGGTTGGCGGCCGCCGACTTGAGCGTGTGTGCATTGCGGCGGACCAGTTCGATGTCGCCATCCTGGAGCGCGCGGTGCAGACCGCTGACCAGGGCCTCGGCATTGCGGCTGTAAGTCTCGATGATCCGCGTCAGCAGGTCCGGCTGTCCCGGCCGCTGCAGGGCGCGGATGTTGTCCAATGCGGTCTGATCCAACATTTTCGTCTCCGGACTATTCGGTTCGGCGGAGAGATCCCGGGTGCCGGGTGCCCGCGTCGATGACGGCGTCTCCCGCCTGGGAAATGAGTTCGTGGCGGAAGCTCCTGACGACTTCCGGCACCTGGATGGCGGGCACCGGGCGACTGAACAGAAAGCCCTGGACTTCGTCGCAGCCCAGCTGGCAGACGGCCCCGAGCTGCTCGGCCGTTTCGACGCCTTCGGCGATGACATTGAGTCCCAGGCTGTGTCCCATGGCCACGACGGCGGAGCAGATGGCGCGGTCGTCGGCATCGGTGGTGATGTCATTGATGAACGAGCGATCGATCTTCAGCGCATCGACATTCAGGCGTTTCAGATAGCTCAGAGACGAATAGCCGGTGCCGAAATCGTCGACCGCCAGGGCGACGCCCATCTCCTGGATCTCCCGCAGCGTCTTGTGGATCTGGTTCAGGTCCCCCAGCAGCAGGCTCTCGGTGATCTCCAGCTCGAGACTCGAGGCATCGATATTGCTGTTACAGATGGCGCCCCAGACCATGGTCGCTAGGTTGCCGAAACCGAACAGCTGGCTGGACACGTTGATGGCGACCGTGAGGTCGCCGAGGCCGGCACCCGACCAGGCGCGGATCTGCTCGCAGGCCTCGGTCGTCACCCACTCGCTGATCGGTATGATCAGGCCCGTCTCTTCGGCCAGCGGCACGAACCGCTCCGGCGAAATGAAGCCTTCCTCGGGATGGTTCCAGCGCAGCAGGGCCTCGACGCCGACGATCCTGCGTCCCCTGATATCGACCTTGGGCTGGTAGTAGAGATCCAGATCGCCGTGCTCCACCGCCTTGCGCAATTTCAGCTCCAGATCGAGCCGCTCCATGGAGCGCAGGCTCATGGACTCGGAGTAGAACCGGTGGGTGTTTCGCCCGGCCGTCTTCGCCTCGTACATGGCGGTGTCGGCGTTCTTCATCAGCGCCTCGGCATCGCCGCCGTCCTGGGGATACAGGGCGATGCCGATGCTGGGCGTCACCACGAACTCCCGGCCCAGGTGGCTGAAGGGGCTGCGCAGGGCCTCGTGGACCCGGATGCCGATGCGTTCGGCATCGTGCTTGTCCTGGATGCCCCGCGCGAGGATCACGAATTCGTCGCCGCCCACCCGGGCCAGGGTCTGGCTCTGGCTCTGGATCTTCTCGGGATCCTCGGCCGGGGAGACCATGTCCGAGCCGCGGATGCATCCGGCCAGCCGCGAGGCCACGGACTTGAGCAGTACGTCGCCGGTGCTGTGGCCGAGGTTATCGTTGATGCGCTTGAAGAAATCCAGATCGATGAACAACAGGGCGATCTGGGTGCCTTCCGCCTGGGCCTCGCCCAGGGCACTGCGCAGCGCCCGGAGGAACCGCTGCCGGTTGGGCAAGCCGGTCAGGGTGTCGAAGAATGCCAGCCGGTGAACTTTGGCTGCAGCAGTGACGCGCTCCGTGATATTCCGGACCAGGGCCAGGACGCGATCTTTCCGGTAGTTGATGAGGCGGACCTCATGGGCCCGGGGCGCGGTCTTCCGGCCGTGCTGAAACTCGAAAGTCTGCATGGATCCGGTGTCCAGGGTCTTGCGAATGTGCGCATGGAAATCCCTGGCGTGTTCGGACTCGAGATAGTGGCTGACCATCCGTCCTTCGGCGTCACTGGGGAGCCATTGTTCGCCCTGGCCGTGATCGAGTTGCTGTTCGATCCGGCCGTCCGCATTGAGCACGCAGATCGAATCCGGGATCGCTCCCAGCAGGGCCCGGTTTTTAGACTCGCTGACCTCCAGGTCGCGCAGGGTCCGCGCGGCACGCAGGATGAACTGGACCCGCTGGCCCAGGATCGGCCAGTTGATGGGCTTGCTGATAAAGTCCGTGGCGCCGGCTTCATAGGCGGCCTTGATCGAGGCGGAGTCGTCATTGCCGGTGACCATCAGCACCGGTGTCATGCCGAAGCCGGGCAATTCCCTCAGCTTGTGGCAAGCGGAAATACCATCCAGGCGCGGCATCTCCACGTCCATCAGGACGATATCGGGCCTGCAGGCGATGAAGCGATCCAGCGCTTCTTCCCCGTTGCAGGCCTCCGTCACCTCGTGGCCGCCGGCTTCCATGGTCTCCCTGAGCATCATCCGCATGCTCGGATCGTCGTCGACCACCAGCACCCGGCATCGCAGCCGACGGCTCACGAACGTCATGGTGCCTTCCGACGGATAATTCGAGTCGTTCACGTCGGGGTTGGCGCTCCATGGTTGAGGTGTCAGACTCGGCATTTCCAGGGCTCGGGCGCGGCCGTCGGTCGCGTTGCTGAATCGTTAAGGTTCTTATCGGCTAACAGGTTTGATAATTAAGGAAAAAGGTAAAAAAGGGCGTGACCCGATTCACGCTTTGGCCATGGGGTGGCGAAGGTCATTATCCCAGTGGCCCACAAGCTAGCCGGGCGGGTCCGACCATGCGTTTGCAAGCCGGTGGGCGGGCTGCTAAGTACTATCTAGAACAATCAATCGTCCCGCAGGCGGGAAGGGAGGCCAGGATGCGTGTTTTGGGTCTTATGTTGTTGATCTTGCTGGCCCCGGCCGGGACCGGGGCGCTCGAACTCGGTCAGCTGGCCCAGCAATGCGCCGCCTGCCATGGCGTGGATGGCATCAGCCGCTGGCCGGATGTGCCCAACATCGCCGGGCTGCCCGAGGTGGTGATCGCCAATGCGCTGTATGACTACCGCGGGCACGCAAGACCCTGTCGCAAGTCGGTTTGTTCGGAGGACGGGGGCTGCCCGGATCAGAGCATGTGCGACATCGCCGAGCCCATGAGCGATGGTCAGATGGACACCCTCGCGCGGTTCTATGCGGCGCGGCCGTTCGGCGCCGCGGTCAATGAATATGATCCGCGGCTGGCGGAGGAGGGGATGGCCATCCACAACCGCAGCTGCGAGAGCTGCCATTCCGAAGGGGGCTCCGACCCCGCGGACGAGGCGAGTATCCTGCGCGGCCAGAACCGGGCCTATATCGCCAACGCGATGGAGGATTACCGCAGTGGCAAGCGGCTCGGCGAGTCCGCCATGATCGAGAACATCAACGCCCTGTCAGACCAGGAGGTCGCGGCACTCATCGAGTTTTACGCCAGCCCCAAAGCCCGTTGAGCGGGCAGGAGAGCGGGGATGAAGCTCGAATTTTATGGCGCCGCCGGTGAAGTGACCGGTTCCTGCCACGTGATCACGGTGGCGGGGAAAAAGATCCTGCTGGATTGCGGTCTGATCCAGGGGGGACGGAAGCAGACGGCCCGAAACCGCGAACCCTGGCCTTTCGAACCTGCCAGCATCGACGCGGTGGTACTGAGCCATGCCCATATCGATCATTCGGGCCGCCTGCCGCTGTTGATCCGGGATGGTTTCGACGGGCCCGTGCATACTCAGCGAGCGACCCGGGATCTTTGCCGCATCATGCTCAAGGACGCGGGTTTTCTGGCCGAAAAAGAGGCGGAGTCAGAGAATCGCAAGCGCCAGCGCAAAGGTCTGAGGCCGGTCCGGCCCCTCTACACCATGGACGACGCCAAAGCCGCCATGCCCCGGTTCAAGGGCATCGGTTACGACGAGCGCAAGCGTATCCTGCCGGGCGTCCAGATACGCTTCCGCGATGCCGGCCACATCCTCGGCTCCGGGGTCGTCGAGCTTTGGCTGCGCGAAGGCGGGCTCGAACGCAAACTGGTGTTCAGCGGCGATATCGGGCACCGGGGCGCGCCGATCCTGCGGGATCCCTCGACCATCGCGGACGCCGATCTGGTGCTCATGGAGAGCACCTACGGCGACCGCCAGCACCGGTCCCGGGAGGAGACCATCGACGAGCTGGCGGGGATCTTCCGGGAGGCCAGCCACGATCACGGCAATATCCTCATCCCGGCTTTTGCCGTCGGGCGCAGCCAGGAACTGCTCTATCTGTTGAGCCAGCATCAGGACGATTGGGGGCTGGAGAACTGGCGGGTGTTCCTGGACAGCCCCATGGCGATCCAGGCCACCGAGACCTACGCCCGCTACACCCATCTCCACGACGAGGAGGCGTCCCGTCTGTGGCGCATGCGGGACAACGGCCGCAGCCTGCTGCCGCACTTTCAGATCAGCCGCACGGCGAAGCAGTCGATGGCCCTGAACCGCGTCCACCAGGGTGCGATCATTATGGCCGGGAGCGGCATGTGCGAGGGCGGGCGGATCAAACATCATCTGAAGAACAACATCTGGCGCAAGGGTTGTCATGTCATCATCGTCGGCTACCAGGCCGAGGGCACGCTGGGGCGCCGCCTGGTGGACGGCGCCCAACGTATCCGCCTCTGGGGCGAGACCGTCAAGGTTTCGGCCCGTATCCACACGGTGGGCGGTCTCTCCGCCCATGCGGACCAGGACGGTCTGCTGAGCTGGTATCAGGGATTCGAACAGCGTCCACTGGTCTTTCTGGTCCACGGCGAGAGCCGGGCCCAGGAAGCCCTGGCCCGACGGATGCGGGACGAATTGCAGGTGGACGTGGGCATCGCCCGGCGCGGCCAGGTGCTTGATCTGGCCGATCTGCGATCGGTGCGACGCGCCGCGGCCTGACCGCCGGATCAGGCCTGCCCGTGACCGGTTCTGGGTCAGTCCTTCAGGACGAATGTGACTTTGAGGCGAACCCGATAATCCGCTATTTTTCCGTCCTTTACGGTGACTTCTTGATCCGCTACCCAAGCACTGCGCACATAATGCAGGGTCTTGTGGGCGCGGTCGATCCCCTTTTCGATGGCGTCGTCGAAGCTCTTCGGAGATTCGGAGGTGATTTCGGTAATTCGGGCGACGGACATGCTGAGCCTCCTGTTGCGGGATTGAAAAAAGGTCGGTCTATTGAGCGATATCTCGGCACGATTCTCCGTCTGGCGGCTCATCCTGCCAGTGTGGGAATTCGTTTACGGCTGATTTCAGCCTAGCAGCGAAAAAAGAAGCGCGCACAGGGCGGGTGGGGGATCATTGCTTCGTCGCGCCGGCGCGCAGGCCTCGACGGACGCTAGCTTCCGTAGTCCGCGTATGATTTTTCCTCGATCAGTTCGGATCCGGATTCCAGATTGATCCGGCGCTTGATCGCCGCCCGGCGGTCATTTTGCAGATAGACCGAGCGGGCCAGTTCGATGAATTCCTCGTCGAAACTGCCGGCACTCTCCTTGGTCCGAATCTTGTCCTCGATCTCCCAGAGGGCTTCGTTGACGGCCTTCAGTTCGGTCCGCGCCTCGTCCATGTCCTGGTCCGAAATCGGGCTGTTCTCCCATATCCGGGTCAGGCGTTCGAGTTCCCGCAGCACGTTTGCCAGGGCTCCGGCCC
>JASFJM010000148.1:0-6614 GCA_050122055.1 Gammaproteobacteria bacterium
GCTGGAACCGTACAACGGCAGCGTCGCGGTAGAAGCCATCCGCAAGCTGACGCGATTCACGGTGCTGTGTGCATCAGATCCCTACGCCGTCGTCGGCGTGCAGACGGCGTTCAAGCAACGGCCGGACCTGGTGGCGGGACCGGCGGCCAATACCGACGCGGCGATCGCGCTGGTCGAGAAGCTGGCCGGGGTGCAGGCGCTCAACCTGCTCGACCGGAAGTGCTACCCGGTGCTCAAAGATATGCTGGCGGCCGGGCTGGGTGTGGACAACGCGACGGCCAAGTACCGGGCGCTCCCGTAAGGGGCGCGGTGTCGCCGGACCTATACTTATAGAAAACCTTAATATATATCCTTAAGCACATGAATTAACTGTGTTTAAGGATGCGTTCTTTCTGGCGTTTCCAGTCCCGATCCCGGTCCGCGGCGCGTTTGTCGTGCTGCTTCTTGCCCTGGGCCAGCCCGACCTCCAGCTTGGCCCGGCCCGCTTTCCAGTAGAGCCTGAGCGGTACCAGCGTGTACCCCTTGCGCTCGACCAGACCGATCAGATTGTCCAGTTCCCTGCGGTGGAGCAGCAGTTTGCGGGTACGGGTCGGGTCGGCGCGCACGTGGGTGGAGGCCGAGGTTAGCGGTGAGATATGGGCGCCCAGGAGCCAGGCCTCGCCGTTGCGGACAGAGACATAGGCTTCCTTGAGCTGAGCCCGGCCGGCGCGCATCGCTTTCACTTCCCAGCCCTCCAGCGCCATGCCGGCTTCGTAGACGTCCTCGATAAAGAAGTCGTGCCGCGCCTTCTTATTCTGGGCGATCAGGCTGGCGCCGGATTTGGCTTTTTTACTGGGCTTGTTTTTTTTCATGGTTTTCCCGGCCGTGCCCGCGATCGAGGCTCCGCCAGTATGCGCTGTTAAGATGACGGATGGCTGCCCGGGTCAAGTTGTCTGGGGCAGGGATTTAATCCAAAATCGCGGACTTTTGAAAGCTCCACGGCGGACCCGCCATGGCCAAGCGCACCTCTCTCCACGGATTCTGGTCCTCGCGGCTGGCCTTCGTCCTTGCCGTCAGCGGCTCCGCCGTGGGCCTCGGCAATATCTGGCGCTTCCCGTTTATCGCCGGTGAGAACGGCGGCGGAGCCTTCGTCCTGTTCTACATATTGTGCGTATTCGGCATCGGTCTGCCGATCATGATCTCTGAGGTCATGATCGGCCGGCGCGGCCGGCGCAACCCGATCGCCACCATGCGTATCGTGGGCGAGGAGGAGGGCAGCCATTCGTCCTGGGGACTGGTCGGGGTCATGGGCATCGTGGCCGGCTTCCTGATCCTCTCCTTCTACAGCGTGATCGGAGCCTGGACCATCGCATATTTCGGGCACAGCCTGAGCGGCGGATTCGGGGGCCTCACCCGGGACGGTGTGCACGATCTTTTCGAGTCGCTGGTGACCAATCCGGGCAGAGTGGTGATGCTGCACACCCTGTTCATGACCCTGACCGTGGTAGTGGTCGGCCGCGGCGTGGAGCGCGGCCTGGAAAAGCTGGTGCGTTTCCTGATGCCGTCGTTGTTATTCCTGCTCGGCTTGCTGCTGGTCTATTCCATCGTCGCCGCTGATTTTGCCGGTGGGGCGGAGTTCCTGTTCCGCGCGGATTTCGACTCCCTGACGGGGGCCGGGATGCTGACCGCGCTGGGTCAGGCGTTCTTCACCCTGAGTCTGGGCATGGGCGCCATCATGGCCTACGGTGCCTACCTGCCCGAGGGCACCTCCATCAGCCGCACCTCCTTCGCCGTGGTCGTGGTGGATACAGTGATCGCCCTGGTCGCCGGCCTGATCATCTTCCCGATCGTGTTCGCCAACGGGCTGGATCCGGCCCAGGGTCCCGGTCTGGTGTTCGAGACCCTGCCGCTGGCCTTCGGGATCATGCCTCTGGGCGCGATTCTGGCTCCCCTGTTCTTCGCCCTGTTGATGTTCGCTGCCTGGACCTCGGCGATCGGTCTGCTCGAGCCAGCCGTCGCCTGGAGCGTCGAGAGCCACGGCCGCAGCCGTCGCAGCACGGCGATCGTCATCGGCGTGGTGATCTGGGCGCTGGGCCTGTTGACCGTATTCTCGTTCAACATCCTGGCTCACGTGCGCTTTTTCGGCGGCACGCTGTTCGACAATATCGACCACCTGGCCAGCAACGTGCTGCTCCCTCTGGGCGGGCTGCTCATCACCGTCTTCGCCGGCTGGGTGATGTGCAAGAACTCCTCGGCCGACGAACTGGACATCGGCACCGGTACGGTTTACCGGTCCTGGCGATTCCTTGCCCGCTGGATCGCGCCGATCTCTGTGTTGCTGGTCTTCCTGCACGCGGCCGGGTTCCTCGGCGCCCTCGGGCTGGTCTGAGCATGCGCGAACTGCAACGTTCGGCGCTGGTGCCCCATGCCGCAGTCGATATGTACGGCCTGGTTAACGACGTGCGCGCCTACCCCGAATTCCTTCCCTGGTGTCGTTCCGCCGTGGTCCACTCCGAGACCGAGCGGTTCATGGAGGCGAGCCTCGAACTCTACAAAGGGAAGATGTCCCGGGTCTTCACCACCCGGAATCAGATGGTGGCGGGCGAACGGATCGAGATCGGCCTGGTCGACGGACCGTTCCGGCATCTGGAGGGACACTGGTTCTTTGAATCCATCGACGAAGCGGCCAGCGAGGTACGGCTGGAGATGCGGTTCGAGTTCGACAGCCTCATGGGTGGCGTGCTTTTCGGTCCGGTGTTCGAAGACGTGGCCCGGTCCCTGGTCGATGCTTTCGTGGAGCGGGCGCGGGATGTCTACGGACGAGCCTGAGTTCATCCGTATCGAAGTGGCGTTCGCCACGCCGGAAGAGCAGTCGATCCTGTCGCTGGAGGTGCCGTCGGGCACGACCGCCGATGAGGCAGTGCGTCTGTCGGGGATCGAAGAGCAATTCCCCGAGATCGATCTGGGCAGGAATCGCCTGGGCGTATTCGGCAAACTGATCAAGGCTGGCCACACGCTGTCAGCCGGTGACCGGGTCGAGATCTACCGACCGTTGACGGCGGACCCCAAGGTGGTCAGGCGAGAGCTGGCTGCGCTCGGCAAGACGATGGGGAAGACAAAGGGCACCGAGGCCGGGGGCGCGTCCGATCAGAAGGATGGGGAGCAACGTGGGGTGCAGCCGGGAGACCCCGGCGACAAGTAGGTTCAGCCGTCGCGTGATTCCTTGGTCCCGCCCTCGTCGCCGCGGGCTTCCTGGATCTCGCCCTCGTCGTTATCCTGCGTGTTCCCCAGGTCCTTCTCCACCCTGACCGCCTGGTCGCCCTCGAAGAAGACGATAAAGTGGCGGGTAAAGACCTTCCGCGACCGGCCGATCTTCAGATAATAGATATAGTCCCAGCGGTCGGTGTTGAACAGATCTTCAACCATGGGCGTACCGAGCAGGAAGCGGACCTGGCTGCGAGTCATGCCCGCCTGAACCTGGTCCACGTCTTCCTCCTCCAGATAGTTGCCCTGCTGGATATTGATGCGATACGGCTTGAGCGTGAAATTCCTCAGCATGCAGCCGCTGGTGCCGGCCAGACTCGCGACCAACAACAGGATGCCGGCCGCCCGGGCCACGTTCCGGGCCGGGGAAGGGGTCAGCAATGGGTTCGGTTTGGGATGGCGGGCCATATTTCTTTCGCGAGCGGGTAGAAGTCGGTAATAATAACAGCAACGATTATCCTTTCCATGTGCCGAGACCGCCGCCGGGAGTCGCCCTTTGGAGACCAACGACCTCAGGAAAGCAGGGCTTAAGGTCACGCTGCCAAGAGTCAAGATCCTCGAAATCCTGGAGCAGAAACAGGAACTGCACCTGACCGCCGAGGACGTGTACAAGGCCCTGCTGGATTCGGGCGAGGATATCGGCCTGGCCACGGTCTACCGGGTGCTGACCCAATTCGAGACGGCAGGTCTGGTCCAGCGTCATAACTTCGAGGGCGGCAGCGCGGTGTTCGAGCTCGACGACGGCGATCACCACGACCATATCGTCTGCCAGGACTGCGGCCGGGTCGAAGAGTTCGTCGACCCCATGATCGAGGACCGTCAGAAGGCCATGGCCAGCGAGCACGGCTTCGAGATCACCAGTCACTCGCTCATCATCTACGGTGCCTGCCGGCGCCCCGACTGCCCCTACCGGGAAAGCAAGACCGGCTAGAGTCGGCAGGCCAGGCCCGATTGCTCAGGCCCGGTTGCGCGCCTGATCGATCATCTCCCGCGCATGTCTGCGCGTGGTGGCCGTGATATCGACGCCGCCGAGCATCCGCGCCAGTTCCTCTACCTTTTCGGCGTCGTTCAGGGTGGCGAGGGTCGTCCGCGTGGACCTGGAACTGGCCAGCTTGCTCACCCGGATATGATGGTGACTCTGGCTGGCCACCTGGGGCAGGTGAGTCACGCACAGCACCTGGCGCCCGTCGCCCAATTCCCGCAGCCGGCGGCCGACGATCTCGGCCACACCGCCACCGACACCGGAATCCACTTCATCGAAGACCAGGCACGGCAGCCCGGAATCGGCGGTGGCGACGACCTGGATCGCCAGACTGATGCGGGACAATTCACCCCCGGAGGCGACCTTGGACAATGGCGCTGCCGGCTGCCCGGGATTGGCGGTGACCAGGAATTCGATCCGGTCCCGGCCCGCGGCCGAGACCCTCACAGGTTCGTCCGGGGTGACGCTGACCTCGAAGTGACCGCCGGGCATGCCGAGCTGCCGCATGGTGGCGGTGACTCCCTCGCTCATCCGCCGCGCCGCCCGCCGGCGCCGTTTGCTCAATGCCGCGGCGGCTCCGCCATAAGCCTCGTGGGCTGCCGCCAACGCCTGCTCGCGGTCACGCAGCGTCACTTCATCGTCCTGCAGGGCGGCCAGTTCGGCCCGCAGCGCATCCAGCCGTGCCGGTAACGCCGCCGCATCGGTCTGGTGCTTGCGCGCCAGCTCTCCGATCGCGGCCAGACGGTTGCCGACGAATTCGAGCCGGGCCGGATCCATGTCCAGATCGGCCAGATAACGGCGCAGACCATCGGCCGACTCGCTGATCTGGATCTCGGCCTCCTCCAGCAGCTTGTGCAGCGGCGCCAGCGCCGGGTCCAGCTCGGCAAGCTGTGACAGGGTGTCGGTAGATCGGGCCAGCCGCTGCTGGGCGGCGCCGGCTTCGTCTTCGTAGATCAGCGTCAGCGCCGAGTCCACGCCCTCGGCCAGGCGTCCGGTGTTGGCGAGGCGTTTGTGCTCGATCTCGAGCGCCTCTGCCTCGCCCTCGTCCAGAGCCAGGCCCTCGAGTTCCGAGACCTGATAGCGGAGCAGATCCAGACGGCTGTCCCGGTCGGCCCGGGCCGCGCGCAGAGCTTCGAATTCGGCCTCCAGTCGCGCCACCTGGGCTGCCGCCTCGCCCACGGCCGCCAACTCGGCTCCGTGGCCGCCGAAGCCGTCGAGCAGGGCGCGCTGGTTCGCCCGCCGGGTCAGGTGCTGGTGTTCGTGCTGGCCGTGGATCTCCACCATCATCTCGCCCAGGGTGCGCAAGGTCTGCATCGGCACCTGGCAGCCATTGATGAAGCCCCGGGACCGGCCTTCGCGGCTGATCACCCGGCGCAACACGCACTCACCGTCCGCATCCATTTCCTGTCCGCGCAGCCAGTCGACCACGTCGTTCCGGTCGCCGAGGTCGAAACAGGCGGTGATCTCTGCGCGGCTGGCGTCCTGGCGGACCGCGCTGGCGTCGGCCCGGTCTCCGAGCACCAGCCCGAGGGCGTCGATCAGGATCGACTTGCCGGCGCCGGTCTCGCCGGTCAGCACCGTGAGGCCGCCGCCCAGCTCCAGCTCGGCTTCGTCGATGATGGCGTAGTTGCTGACCCGGATCTGCTGCAGCATCGTCCTCAGAGCCCGCCTTGACCGCGGTTGCCCCGGCCCCAATGCAGCTTGGAGCGCAGGATACGATAGTAGTCGTGGTCCAGCGGGTGGATCAGGATGGCGGCGCAGGGCGCCCTCGTGATCCGCAGCCGATGACCCGCGAGCAGCTCTCCCAGCACGCGGCCGTCGCAGATCACCTCCGAGGTCGAATCGGCATCTTCGACCAGGCGCACCTCGATCTCGGCATCGGCACCCACCACCAGCGGCCGGTCGCTCAGGGTATGCGGGCAGATGGGAACCACCGCGATAGCGCCGGTGCCCGGATGCAGGATCGGTCCGCCCCCCGAGAGAGCGTAGGCGGTGGAGCCGGTCGGCGTCGCCACTACCAGACCGTCGCCACCGTGGGTGTTCACGTAGACGCCGTCGATCCAGGTCTCGAAGTCGAGCATGCGGCCGGTCTCGCGCCGCTGCAGGACGACGTCGTTCAGCGCCATGCAACGCAGCAGCTGGTCGCCGTCGTCCAGTTCGGCCTGCAGCATCATCCGATGCTCTTCGCCGTACTGTCCGGCCAGCACCTCCGAGACCCGGTCCAGCATCTCGTCGGTACCGATGTCCGCCAGGAAGCCCAGACGCCCACGATTGATGCCCAGCAGCGGCAGACCGGCGCCCGCCGCCAGACGATTGGCATAGAGCATGGTCCCGTCGCCGCCGATGGCGACCAGCAGGTCCGCCTCTTTCACCAGCGACTGCCGGGGGA
>JASFJM010000149.1:0-6610 GCA_050122055.1 Gammaproteobacteria bacterium
CGCGCGGTGGAGTACAGTTTCTTGTTGCGGGACATGATGGCGATCTTCAATGTTCCACCTCCCGGTCGTCGGTCGCTGCGGCGGGTTTGCCGCAAAGATAGGAGCGTGATGGGTTGACGGTGAAACGGCCCTTCATGGCCGAGCGCCCCAGCAACATGCGGAATCGCATGGTGTCGCGGTCCGTCAGGGTCATCTCCACCCGCTGGCGCTGATCCGCGATCTCTATCCGCGTCTCTATGACCCAGCGCATTTCCCGATGGCCGCCGGAGTCAGCGACCTGGCGCCGGTCAAGCACCGGCGCCTCACAGACCGCGACCCGGCTGCGATCCCGCTGGTCGGGATGCACCCGGAACCGCACCCAGTCCTTACCGTCGCGTTCGAAGCTGCTGACTTCGAACGCATGCAGGCAGGATGTGCGGGCGCCCGTGTCGACCTTGGCCTTGATCGGCGGCAGCGGCAGATCCGGGAAACGGACCCACTCCCGCCAGCCCAGCATGCGGAGTTGCGGGCGTGGACGTTTCGCTGCTGCGGTCATGCTAGGGAGGCCGGGGGTCTTGGGTCTGGCATCCGCGCAGTATATGGCATGGAATCCGGGTGGCATATCCGCTCCGGCGCGTCTGGCTTAGAATGTGTGGCCCCACCGGATCGAGGTTTCACCCGGCCATGGCCCGTCTGTTCGTCGAGGAGCTGACCGTCATCGACTGCGCCCTGCTGGACCCGGCGCGGGGCCTGCTGGGTCAGAGCTGGCTGGTGGATCTGGAGCTCGAGGGCGAACTTGACGTCCAGGGCATGGTGTTCGATTTCGGCCGGGTCAAGCCGACCGTAAAGGCAGTCATCGATGACACGGTGGATCACAAGTTGCTGGTGCCGGCCATAGCCGGGGCGCTGAATCTCGAGCAGGATCGCGAGGAGACCCGCCTCCGGTTCCGCACTGCCGAAGGCGAATTGTTCCATCGTTCGCCTCACGACGCCCTGTGTCTGCTGGAGACCGAATCGGTCACCCGGGCCAGCGTCGAACGCCATCTGGCGGCGGCGATCAAGGCGGCGATGCCCGAGAACGTCAGCGCCGTACACCTGCATCTGCGTGAGGAGGCCATCGACGGGCCCTGGTATCGTTACGTGCACGGCCTGCGCCAGCATGAAGGTAATTGCCAGCGCATCGCCCATGGCCATCGCTCCCGTATCCAGGTCTGGCGCGACGGTGAGCGCAGTGAAGCCGACGAACGCTGGCTGGCGGAGCGCTGGCGCGATATCTATCTGGGCTCACGGGCGGACCTGCGGGGCGACGTGGAGCGCGGCGGCGTGAGCTGTCATGCGTTCCAGTATCGGGCGCCACAGGGTGAATTCGAACTGGTGATCCCCCGATCCCGTTGCGACCTGCTGGACACCGAGTCGACGGTGGAGTGCATCGCCGGGCACATCGCCGCGACGCTTAAACAACGGCATCCGGCGGCCGGATTCCGGGTACGGGCGTACGAGGGAGTGCGCAAGGGCGCTATCGCCGAAATCTGAACAAATGCGGCGTCGGGGCTTGAACTTCATCTGCCCTGACACCATCCAATAGCGAAGACCGGCCCGGGACCGCGGCCGGATAGCGGAGGATAGAACCCATGAAGCGGATTTTCCTGTTCGTGGCCACCAATGTCGCGGTGCTGGCTCTGCTGGCCGTGACCATGCAGCTGCTGGGCATCCAGGGGCTGCTGGACGAGCAGGGCGTCAACCTGGACCTCGGCGCATTGCTCGTGTTCTCGGCGGTGCTCGGGTTTGGTGGCGCCCTGATCTCCCTGGCGATCTCCAAGTGGAGCGCCAAGCGGATGACCGGTGCCCGGGTCATCGAGCAGCCGGCCAACGAGATCGAGGCCTGGCTGGTCAATACGGTCAAGCGCCACGCGACCCAGGCAGGGATCGGCATGCCCGACGTGGCGGTCTACGAGGCGCCGGAACCCAACGCATTCGCCACCGGCGCGCGCCGGGACAGCGCCCTGGTCGCCGTCAGCACGGGTCTGCTCAGGAACATGCGCAAAGAAGAAGTGGATGCGGTGCTGGCCCACGAGGTCAGCCACATTGCCAACGGCGACATGGTGACCATGACCCTGATCCAGGGCGTGGTGAACACCTTCGTCATATTCCTGTCCCGGGTCATCGGTTTCTTCGTCGACCGGGTGGTGTTCCGCACCGAGCGCGGGTTCGGGCCCGGGTACTACATCACCTCCATCGTCGCCCAGATCCTCCTCGGCATCCTCGCCAGCATGATTGTCATGGCCTTCTCCAGGCACCGGGAATTCAGGGCCGATGCAGGCGGCGCCAAGCTGGCCGGCCGGGACAACATGGTCTCCGCGCTGCAGCGGCTGGGTGGCGGGCAGCCGGCGGAGATGCCGGCCCAGCTCCACGGCTTCGGCATCTCGGGTGGGGTCGGGCAGGGCATCAAGCGCCTGTTCATGTCCCACCCGCCGATCCCGGAGCGGATCGAGGCGCTGCGGCGGGCGGGATGATGTCTGGCCTGTAATATTTCCGAAACAGAACCGACGCATGCTTCGACGATTTTGGCGCGTGGATCACCGCGCGCCTGCGTCGGCGTTCGTGTCGCCGGAGCCCCGGGGGTAGGAACCACATGTTCAAGCAATGCTCGCTCGCCATCCTCCTGTGGATGGCTACATCCGTCGCCTGGGCCGGGACACTGGCGGTGGTGGGGTTCAACGTGGACTCTGACGACGCCAGCGATGATTTCATCGCCGCTCAGCTGCGCAAATCAGAAGGCATCGACATCTGGGGCCTGACCGAGGTCTGGCAGAAGCAGGACTGGCCCGAGACACTGCGGCTCGGCGCAGAGAAGGGCGGCGATACCGAGTTCGGCAGTCTCCTCGGCAGTACCGGCGCCAACGACCGGATGCTGATCCTGTACCGTCGCGATCGTATCGAGCTCCTCGCCAGCGAAGAGATCCTCGAGGCCCGCGCCACCGAGCGGCACGCGGCGCCGCTGGCGGCGCACTTCCGTCCCGGCGACGGCCCCGAGTTCCTGTTTGTGGTCGTGAACTTCTCCGATCAGCCAAGCCGACGCGGGAAGCAGAGCGCGGCACTGGCCGCCTGGGCTGAGAGGCAGACGCTGCCGGTGGTGGCGGTGGGCAGCTTCAATTTCGATCTGCAAGAGGACGACAGCGACGCGGATTTTGACCGTTTCCTGGCCGGTACCGGATGGACCTGGCTGCGACCGGACCCCAACACCGGCACCTGGTGTGGCAAACGGGGGCGCATCGCCGACAACGTATTGCTGGGCGGAGCGGCCCGCTCCTGGAACAGCGACGCCTCGGTCATGTACCCCCAAGACAACTACTGCCCGGACACCGAGCGCAGCAGCGATCATCGGCCGGTGCTTGCACGCTTCGCCTTCGATCGCACCGCGGCGGTGCCCGAGGCGACGATGCCGGAACGGCAGGTGCGGCCGTTCCTCCCCGGCGACGTGGCGGTCAGGACCGGTCTCGACGATCTCGGGGGTGACGAGGAATCCGCGCCCGTCACCCAGGAAGAGTACGACGCCCTCAAACGCCGGGTCGAGGAACTGGAGGCCAAACCGCCGGCCGCTCCGGCCGCAGCGCCCGTTGCGGAGCCGGAACCCGCCGCCCCGGTGACTGCCCCGGTGACGGCACCGGTGACGGCACCGGTGATGCCGGCCGCGCCCGCGCCGGCTACCGCGCCGGCTCCGCCGCCGACGCTGGGCGATCCCCCGGCGACTGGCGAACCGGACACGGATTACGACGAGCTGCTGAAACGGATCGAGGAGCTGGAGGCTGAAGTCCGGCGTCTGCGGGAATCCGGGCAGGACGGCAGCCGCTGAGTCGATCGCACAAGCCCGTCTCGGGGCGCCAGCTGCCGCAGGGGGTCGGCCGCCGGGCCGCATCCGCTCGGGAGGAGAAGGGCGGCCAGGAGACCCGGATTGGGCATAATTCGGTTCACGAGCCCATTCTACGTGTCTGAGCCGGTAGGGATTTTTGACCTGGGTCTTGGACAGGGAGGCGCCTCCGGAGTAGGCTCAGTGGAGTGATCAGGGTACTGAGACAGCGTCGGCAGAAGCGTCGCACGGTCGTTTCGACCGTGGCAATGTTCGTGGTCGTGTGGCTCAACATGGCCCTGCAGCCCTGTCTGATGGCCGCCGGCCCGGCATTGCCGACGTCCCACGAGCACGGTGATTGTCCCCATTGTCCCGAAGACGCGCACCATGGCCAGGATGACGGCGGTCGCTGCGCGTTTATCGAAGATTTCGATTTCGACGGCCGCGCTCCGCAGCTGCCGGACACGGTCTCGATGGTGGCGCTCCCGGCTCCCGATTGGCGGCTGCCCGAGCTGCGTATCGAGACCGCGCCGCCGGCGCCGCGGACCAGCGCTCTGGTCCGTGACGGCCCGCCCCTGCATCTGAGGCACTGCGTCTTTCTGAACTAGCGTCTCCCCGGACCCGAGCTTTCCTTCGCCGGTCTGTCTGAGGAGACGTCCCATGTTTGTAATGACCCGCGGCCGCCGTGGCCGCGCAATTCCGATTCCGATCGCCTGCCTGGTGTTCTGCTGTGCCGCGCCCGCCGCGGGGGCACAGACGCTGGATCTGGAGGCCGCCGAGCGTATCGCGCTGGAGCGCGATGCCGGTCTCGCCGGACTGGCGGAGCGACGCCAGGCGCTGCAGGAAGATGCGGTGGCCGCAGCCCAATTGCCGGATCCGCAGTTGCGTTTCGGCGCCTTGAATCTGCCCACCGACAGCTTCGCCCTGGATCAGGAGCCCATGACCCAGGTCCAGCTGGGCCTGCGCCAGCAGTTCCCTCGCGGGCAGACGCGGGGATTGAGCCGTGACCGCGCCGAAACGCTGGCGGCGGCGGAGGCTGCCCGCGCCGATGCCCGGCGGCGCCAGGTAGTGCGGGTCCTGCGCCGGGCCTGGATCGAGCGGGCCAGCGTCGAGGAATCGCTGGAGATCCTGCGGGATCAGCAACTCTGGTTCGCCCAGCTCGAGGAGTCAGTCACCGCCGCCTATGCCGCCGGTCGCCGGCCGCAGCACGATCTGTTGCGGATCGCCATGGAGCGGGATCTGCTGGATGAAGAAGCGGTGCGGCTGCGGCAGTCAGCCATGGACCGGGATGCCGAGCTGAGCCGCTGGCTGGGCGAGGCGGCTGACCGGGTCGACGCCAGCCGGCTGCCCGTCCTGCCGATGCCACCCCCCGATACCGGCGGCGAGTCGCTGGCAAGACATCCCCTGATTATGGCGGAATTCCAACAGGTGGAGGCCGGCGGGATCGGCGTCGAGCTGGCTCGTCAGGCATACCGCCCCGCCTTTGCCGTGGACCTGGCCTATGGATTCCGCGACGGGCGTGACAACGACGGTGACAGCCGTCCGGATTTTGTCTCCGCCATGTTCAGTTTCGAACTGCCGTTGTTCCCGAAACGGCGGCAGGATCGCACCCTGGCTTCGGCCAGTGCGCGGGAGCTGGAACTGCGCAGCGGTCTCAAGGATCGCCAGCGGGAGCTGAAGCGGCAGTTCGACGCGGCCTCCAGCGATTTCAGATCCTTCGACGAGAGGCTGGCGCTCTTCGGGCAGCGGGTCATGCCGGCGGCCGAGGCCACGGTCGAGGCGACCCGCCAGGCCTACCGCAACGACGTGGCGCCCTTCGATGAGCTGGTGCGCGCCGAGAAGACCCTGCTCGACGCCCGCACCCGGCTGCTGCGGTTGCAGGCCGGACGCCTGTTGGCCCAGGCGGATCTGCTGTATCTGACAGGAGAGACCCCATGAACCGTTTTTACCTGCTGTTCGCCGCCGTCGTGCTGGCCGGTCTCGGCGCCTGCGACCGCGGCCCCGATGCGCCCACCGCCGATGCGGTCCAAGGCCACGCGCTGGCTCATACCGAGCCCGGGTACGTCTGTCCCATGCATGCCCAGGTCACCGCCGACGAACCCGGCAGCTGCCCTATCTGCGGCATGGACCTGGTCCCCCACAAGCGGGACAGCGCCGGCGATGTGCCAGCCACGGTGCGCATCAGTCCGGAAGTCCGCAACAACCTGGGCGTGCGGGTCGCGCCGGTGATCCGTGACTCGCTACCGCGAACCATCGATGCTGTCGGCCAGGTGGTCTACGACGAGAGCCGGGTCCGTCATATCCATGCCCGGGCCGAAGGCTGGGCGCAGCGCGTGCACGTCAGTTCGGTCGGCGATCGGGTGGGTAAGGGTGAGCCGCTGGTGGAGTTGTTCTCGCCGCTGCTGGAGTCGGCCCAGGAGGAGTTCCTGCAGGCTCTCCGGATGGGTGGCGATGCGCTGGTCAAGGCTTCCGAAAACCGGCTGCGCGCACTTGGTATCGGCCCTGGCGAGATCCGGCGTCTGCGCAAGGAGCGCAAGGTGGACGGCTACATCGTCTTCCGCAGCGACATGGACGGCGTGGTCACCCGGCTCGACGTACGCGAGGGCATGTTCGTCCGGCCGGACACGGATATGGTGGTGATGGCCGATCTGGAGCGGATCTGGATCGAGGCCGATGTCCTGACACGCCAGTCCGGCTGGCTGGCGCCGGGTCTGCCGGCCACTGTCAGCCTCGACCAGAGCGACGATCCCGCCCTGCGCGGCGAGCTGTCCTATGTCTATCCCG
>JASFJM010000150.1:0-6576 GCA_050122055.1 Gammaproteobacteria bacterium
AGCCAGTCGGCCCTGAAACCGGATCCCCCGGGCCCGGGCCGGCTGCTGGCGGCGTCGCTGCGGGTCGGCCGGCTTCGGGCCAGGGCGATGCTGAATCGTTGCAGGTAATTCATGGTTCCGTCCTTTCTATTAGGTGCGGCGCAGCATGAGGCCCGATTGTGACAGGAACATGGCAGGACTGCGGCAGGATGCACGCAGCGGTAGTCAGCGAACCGCGGCGCAGCCGTCCTGCAGCGAGAAGCGCTCGAGAAAACCGGCGATCCATTCATTGCCGCGGATCGGCCAGACGTGACCGGCGTTATACAGGCCGTAGACCGTGACCCGGCCGCCGGGACCCGGGACGAACTCTGTCAGCCCCGGAGACCACTCCCGCTTCTCGCCGGTGGCGCGGTTCAATTTCGCCAGGGCGACCACCGTCTGCTGCCAGGCTTGCGTATATTCACGCGGCTCCTCCCGTCCGAACAGGTACAACACCGGTCTCGGGGTCCTGGCCTCCGAGACATATTCGGCGAGGGCGCCGACCGGGGCGAAGGCGGCAAACCGGCAGGGCCGTTCCCGCAGGAGATTGAAGGTCATGTGTGCGCCGTTGGAGAAACCGGTGACGTAGACCCGGTCCGGATCGATCGGATATCGCTGCGGCAGGATCTCTAGCAGGGCGTCCACCAGGGCCAGGTCGCCGTTTTCATCGTCGCCGGGAAAACCCTGCCATCCGCGCATGCCACGGCGGTCGGGGCGCGGCAGACCCTCCGGATAGACCACAGTCGCCTGGGGCCAGTCCTTGTGGAGGGCGACGGCTCTGGAGAAATTGCCGGCCCTGTCGCCGAGACCGTGGAACACCAGCACCAGTGGCGAGGCCCGCCGGTCGGAACCGGCAGCAGGGAACACGTGGACTGTCCGCACGCCGTCCGCGACCGGGATTTCGAGAATCTCCCCAGCGGCCGCGGCGACGCTCGCGAACGTCAAGACCAGCCAGAGGGAGATCGCCGTCAGCCTGACCGCGACCCGGGACACGACTAGCCCTCGACGGTCCCGGGTTTGACCATGGAGCGAATGTAATGCTCCTGCCGCGGGTAGGGGAAATCGATGCCGGCTTCGTTGAAGGCCTTGTAGACGGCCACCACCAGTTCATCTGTCACCAGCCCGCGCAGGACCGGTGTAGCGACCCAGCACAGCAATTCCAGATCGATACTCCAGTCGCCGAAGCGCCGGTAACGGACCCTCGCCGCCGGCTCCCGGCAAATCTTCGGGTTGGCAGCGGCCACTTCCATCAATACGTCCCGGACCTTGTCCAGGTCTTCGCCATAACAGACACCCACCGGCAATCTCACCCGGAAATTCGGATGGGGTCCTCCGGTCTCATTGACGATTTTGGAGTTACCCATGATCGAATTGGGGATGGTCACTTCCACATCGTCACGGGTCAGCAGGCGGGTGGAGCGGATGCCGATGTGGGTCACGCTGCCCCGTTCGCCGCTGTCCAGCACCACGTAGTCGCCGATCCGGTAGGGCGCGTCGGCGATGATGAAGACGCCGGCGAACAGGTTGGCCAGCGTGTCCTTGGCGGCGAAGCTCAGGGCCAGGCCGATGATGCCCGCCGACGCCACCCAGGCGGTAATGTCCACTTCCCAGATCTGCAGGATCATGTACGCACCCAGGGCGATCATGGTCAGCAGAACCAGGTTGTCGAACAGGGGCAGGGTGGCAGGCTGGATCAGCCGGGTGTTTGCAGGCTGGTTGGCGAGCAGACGACAGACAAACCGCATCACCCGGATGGCGAATTGCATCCAGACGAAGACCAGGATCGAACGCAGTACGCTGATGGTCGCGAATTCGGCCATCTCATGCATCTGCAGCAGCAGGGTGGCGGCGCCCAGGCCTGTCATCACCAGGGTCACGGCGACCGGCCGCTCCAGATTGGCCAGGAACAGATCGTCGAGACGGGTCTTGCTGTGGGCGGCCCAGCGCTTGATCAGTCTCAAGATCCAGGTGGCGATCCGTGCCAGAGCCAGACCGATGGCGACCGCGAGCACGGCCTGTAGATACCGATTGTCGCCGACCATGCCGACGGCACTCTCGATAAACAGGGCAATTTCTTTCGGCATGGTCCTGGGCCCCCTCAATCAACCCGTACCGCTGTCCCCGCGGCGGATCCATGCCCGCGCGGGCCACCGGGAATACTAACCGATCGGCGGCGGGCTACTGGTTGCGTGCTGCATCGACGGCTTTCGGATCCGGCTCGAAGATCATGCCGATGATGCGCCATTGACTGACCTGGGGGTAGTCGGTGATAAACGAGCGGTCGATGATCTCGGTGGCATCGCCACGCACCGGGAATTCCATCACCGTGGTGTTGGGCTGGTTGTTGCGATCCGAACCGCGGAACAGGATGCTCACCCAGCCGGGTCCCGGTGCCCGGGCCACGCGCGCATTGATCTCGATCAGCCTGGAATTCGGATAGTAGCGGATGGTCCCGCGCAGACAGAAGCGTTGTTCCTCATCGCACAATCGTTTCTGCCGAAGCAGCAGGTCGGGTCCGTAGGCCGCCGCTGGGACGGAGAGTATCGCCGACAGTACGAGCAGGAAACTGGCGAGCCACGGGGAATTCGGAAGTCGGGCAGCCACAGCCCCACAACCATAACGGATCGCGCCGACCTTGAACATAGCCGGCGCGATACCCGCCGCGGCCATTTTCCATTCTGTAAATCAGTACCTTGACTCCGACCCTTGAAGCGCGTTAACAAAAAGCCGCGGATCATCGCCGGCGTCGGCGGTCGGGGCCGCGCAGATCCGCGCCAGCGGGCCATCGAGCCCGGCGGAGGTGATGCAGGCATGAGTCATGACACGAAGCAAGCCCGGGTCGTCCCCAGCGCCAACGTGCGGGAATTCTTCCGCCAATCGGTGGACGTGGCCATCGAGCGCCAGCGGCTGGAGGCCGAGGACCATACGGTGCACTACGTGGTCAACATGCTGACCCTGTTCACCCGAGCGGAGGAGCTCTACGGCAGCGGACCCGAACGGCGACTGCCGCCGCTGGCAGCGATGCTGGCCGAAGCGATTGAGGCGCCGTCTTCCCGGGACTCGGACCGCGTCCTGCAGCGGCTCGGCGACGTGGCACTGTTTATGGCCGGGTTCTTTCCGGATTATCTTGCACGGCGGCCCGTGGACGTGGATTACTACATCCACATGGGCGGCTCCGCCTACAGCACCCTCGCCGACCGCTCCCGCGGTTCCCGCCACGGCAGCGCTTTTGCGGACATCTTCGCCGAGCTTTCGGACAAGTTCGCGGCCTTCGTCGAAGTGCTGGGCGAGATCGCCGATCTCGGACGGCGCTACACGCCCCGCGACATCCTGAGGCTCTACGAATTGTGGATCGCCACTGGCAGTCCCCGGGCCCGGGACAGGCTGGACGCGCTGGGAGTCCAGGTCAGTCCGTCCCTCTCGAGCAGCCGTCAGCACTGAGGCCCGGATCCGATGCGCCTGCTGCATCGCCTGCAGGGCCTGGTCGAACGCACCTATGACGTGGCCAACCCCCATCGCGTCACCGATTATCTCGTGACCTGCCCGCAGCTGGCTGCGAGCCTGGGTCTCGGCCAGGCAGCCGTCGCCACCGGCGAGCAGGTGCTCGTATCCGGCGATCATGACGAGGTCAATCTGGCCGTTTTCCTGGACCGCGGATTGCTGGACGAATTGCGGGCCGAGAATCCGATGCGGGCGCTCCACGACGGGAATCTGGATCATTTCTGGACGGCCCTGGAGGGCATCAGCCATTTCGTCTATCTGGTATGGAGTGCGCGCATGGGCAGGCAGGTCACGCGTCTCGAGCTGGAACTGCAGGCCGAGGTGGACAAATTCGTGCTGACTGCGATGCTGGTCTCGGTCCAGCGTGGCGGCCGGGTGCCGGCCGAACTGCATCGCTGGCTGTTCGACCTGCCCGAAATCGATCCATCGTTAGCTGCCGAAGCGGCCGGGCGTTATGCCGAGGCGAACCGTTACGCGGGCCGCTACTGCCGCGGGCTGGCCCGGCGGTATCTGACCGAGGGGGCCGGGGCGTCGATGATGCCGGAGCTGCGGCGCTTCTACCGCCTGAGCCAGGGCGGGAAGATCCGCCGGATCGAGGCGGATCGCTACTGATCGACGGCCGGGGAGAGATGCCCCTGCTTGAGGTAGCACAAGGCCCCGGTCTCGCTGGTCAGGTGTCGTCGGCTGCCGGGCGGCAGGCGTAACCAGCTGTTCGCCGGGTAGCGCCGTTCCCCGTCCTCGATGCCGCCTTCGAGCACCAGGATTTCAGCCCCGCCGGGCCAAGTCTCGTCCGTCAGGGCGGCACCGGGCTCCAGCCGCGCCATGGACACGACCTCGTCGCCATGCCGGTGAAGGGCGAGCCAGGACAGGCTCGCGCCCGTGTCTGACCAGGTAGCGGCGCGGGTGTCCACCGAGACCTGCCGGAGATCGTCGCGGGCGAATTGCCGCAGTTTTACAAACAGGACGCAGCCGGGCTTGCTGAACGGTGAATGGCTGCTGCCGGGTGGGTTGCGGACGTAAGTCCCCGGCGGGTAGTCCCCGTGTTCGTCGGAGAACACCCCCTCCATCACCAGGAACTCCTCGCCGAGATCGTGGCGATGGGCAGGGAAATGGCTGTCCGGGGGATAGCGCACTACGGTCGTGGCCCGCGCTACCTCGTCGCCGATCCGGTCCAGCATGCGGCGTTCCACGCTGCCGTCCGGCGAGGGCTGCCATGGGAGCTCGTCCAGGACGGCCCATGCGGGTACGGAGAAATCTGCGTTCAGCTTCACTTTAAGGGTCCGGTCACGCGACAGACGGTCAGGATGCCTTATTATCCGATCAATCTGTGCCCGACGGGAGCCCGTATGTCCGAGGTCAGGACCGCACTGGAAGCCTTCGCCGCCGGCGAACTCGATTATGGCGAGCTGCAAAAGCGCCTCAATGCCGCACTCGCGGGTGGCGTCGGCGTGGACGAAGCAGTGGCCGAGCTGGACGCGATCCGCGACAGCGACGGGCTCTCTGTCGGACTCTATAACGTGTTGCGCCGGGCGATCACGCGGGTATCCGACGACGATGACACATCTCCATTCGGCAGCGACGCGACCGAGCCCGATCGGCGCGCCGACGGTGAATCCGGGGAAGAGCGTAAGGTCGACGAGATCATCGGCGAGCATCCTGGCGACGATGAGTTACCGTTGATGTTCACCGAACCGGAAGCGCTGCTGGATGAGGACCTGCCGGCGCTTGATGCGGTCGGGCCAAAGCCGGTCGAGGCAGACAAACCCGGCGGGGACGAAGGGGGCCGCGACGCAGGAGCGGATGGGCCGGAGGACGAGGAGCCGACCCCGCTGCCGTCCGGACGATGGCTGGCGCAGCCCGGATGGGAGACCCCGGAGGACCCGGAGGGAGAGGACAGCACACCGGGAGCCGAATCCGCATCGCCGCCGGGCGAAGCGGGCATCGGCGGCGATAGTCCCGAGGAGCCGGAGGAGGAGGGCGAGGCGCCGCTGCCCGAGGCCGGCGACGTGATCGGCGGGCGTTACGTCATCCAGTCCATCCTCGGCCGTGGCGGCATGGGCGTCGTCTTCCGGGTCCGGGATCGTTGCCGTGACGCCGCCGGAGCCGACGATACGGATCTGGCGCTGAAGCTGCTCAAACCGGAGCTGCGGGACAGCGAGGACGCGGGCCGGAGGCTGCTTGCGGAAGCGCTGCAGGGACAGGTGCTGATCCATCCCCATCTGGTGCGTGTGCTCGACTTCGGCGAAGCCGAGGACATGCCCTATGTGACCATGGAGCTGCTTGACGGGGAATCCCTGCGCAGCGCCATCACCCGGCAGACCCCGGAGGGCTTTGAGCCGTCGGAGGCGACCCGGATCATCGGCGGGATCGCGTCCGGTCTCGCCTACCTGCATCGGCGCGGCTACGTACACAGCGATCTCAAGCCCGGCAATCTGTTCCTGTGCCGGGATGGTCAGCCCAGGCTGCTGGATTTCGGTCTGACCCGCCGCCCGGGGCGCGCGATGGAGCCGGTCCTCGACGGCGCCGATCTGCCGGCCCGGACCCCGGCCTACGCGAGTCCCCAGGTGCTCGGGGGTGAGGCGCCGGGACCCCGGGACGACGTATTCTCGCTCGGCTGCGTCGCCTTCGAAATCGTCGCCGGTCGTCATCCCTTCGGTCGAGTGCCGGCAGACGAAGCTATGGAGCGCAAGCTGCGGCCGGGACGGATCAAGGGCATCCCCGCCCACCAGCGACGCGCCATCCGACGCGCACTGAATTTTTTGCCGGGTCGCCGCTTTGCCGACGCCGACGCTTTCCTCGCCGCCATGGGTCTGCAGGTGGATTCAGCGGCCGGTCGCCTGAGCGGATTTCTTCCGGGGGCTCTGGCTGGTGCCCTGGCCGGCATCCTCCTGACCCTTGCGGTGATCAATCCGCAAGGGTTCCTGCATCGCCTGCTCGGGACGGGGTCCGGTGTCATCCGGCCGGCCGCGTCGCCGGCCGCGCCGGCGACCGCCCCGGTGACACCGCCGCCGCCAGCGACGGCCGACACGGGGACGCTGGTGGAGACGCCCGGAGGCG
>JASFJM010000151.1:0-6526 GCA_050122055.1 Gammaproteobacteria bacterium
GCCACATGATGAGCGGCATGATGCAGACCTCGGTCTCCGGCTATCTGTTTGCCGCCACCACCTTCGCCACGGGCATCGCGGCGGCATTGACCCTTTACCGCCGCGGCGACGGCCATCGCTAGGAGACGCTCATGGAAATCGTATTGGCAATCTTTCTCGGTACCCTGTTCGGCTTCGTCCTGCATCGGGTCGGCGCCTCCAATCCCGAGAACATCATCAACATGCTCCGGCTGACGGATCTTCATCTGATGAAGGCCATCCTGTTCGCCATCGGCCTGAGTTCCAGCGTGTTGTTCCTGGGCATGGCCGTGGGTCTGATCGATCCGGGCCATCTGTCGGTCAAGGGCAGCTACACCGGCGTCCTGCTCGGCGGTGCCCTGCTCGGACTCGGCTTCGGTTCCGTCGGCTATTGCCCGGGGACCGGGTTGGCCGCCATGGCGGATGGGCGCCGGGACGCCGTGGCATTCGTGTTCGGCGGACTGGCGGGCGCCTTCGCCTACATGCTGAGCTACCCGGCCGTGAAGGCCACCGGCCTGCTCGACCCCATCGCCGGCGGCAAGAGCACCCTGGCGGCCACCGGCAATGAGTCCTTCGTGGCCCTGGTGCCCGGCGTCCCGGGCTGGATGCTGGCGGTGGGTATCGGCATCCTGCTGATGGGGATCGCCTGGGTCCTGCCCGGACGCCCGGGCAGCGGCTCCCGCACCCTGCCCCACGGCCTGCCGGCCAATTCCTAGGGGGCAGATCCCGGGGACAGTGACCTCTCTTCCCTCCGAAATCAGGTCACTGTCCCCGATCTACAAAGGGCGCCCCGCCAACACGATGGAATAGGCCTCGACCCGGTAGGCGGAAGTCGTGATCTCCGGCGCCGCATCGGGCGGGTGGATATCTCCGGGCGACGCCAGAGACGTATCGATCAGCAGGCGCCATGGCGCCTGCCCGGCTCCTGTCGGCGGCAGCATGAAATCCAGCGGCTTGCGGAAAGCATTGCCCATGATGTGCATCTCACGCCGCCGGTTCATGCCGATAAACGTCGCCGCCAGCGAATGGGAATGGTCCGACCAGTCCGGCTCGTTCAGACGCACCCCATGCCACTTGAACTCCGTGTTTTCCAGCAGCTGTTTCAGCGTCACCCGGTCCCGGATCAGCGACATGTCCAGATTCAGCCGGTAATGGATCAGGTAACGCAGGAACCGCAATATGTCGCCGTGGCGCTCCATCAGGTTCCAGTCCAGCCAGCTCAACTCGTTGTCCTGGCAATAGACATTGTTATTGCCTCGCTGTGAACGCCTCATCTCATCGCCCATCAGGATCATCGGCGTGCCCATGGACATCATCAGGATGGTGAGGAAGTTCTTCACCTGCCGATTACGCAGGGCTTCCACGTCCGCATCATCGGTCGGCCCCTCGACGCCGCAGTTCCAGCTGTAGTTTTCGTTACACCCGTCCCGGTTGTCCTCCCGATTGGCTTTGTTGTGTTTGCGGTCATAGGAGACCAGGTCGTTCAGGGTAAAGCCGTCATGACAGGTGACGAAGTTGATGCTCTGGCCGGGTTCCCGATCATCGTGGCTGTAGAGATCCGGGCTGCCCAGCATGCGGGTGGGCAATAACTGCAGCACGCCACGGTCGCCCCGGACGTAGCGGCGGATATCGTCCCGGAACTTGCCGTTCCACTCGGTCCAGCGGTCGCCGATAAAGCTGCCGACCTGATAGAGCCCGCCGGCGTCCCAGGCTTCGGCGATGATCTTGGTGCCGGCGAGGGTCGGGTCGCTCTCGATGGCCCACAGCACCGGCGGGCTGTGGGAGGGCCGGCCCGATTCGTCCCGCGCCATCACCGAGGCGAGATCGAAGCGGAACCCGTCCACGTGCATCTCCTCGACCCAGTACCGGAGGCTGTCCAGGATCAGGCGACGCACGATGGAATTGTTGGCGTTCATGGCGTTGCCCGTGCCGCTGAAATTCGAGTAGTGCTCGGCGTGTTCCTCGAACAGGTAATAGACGTGATCCTCGAGGCCCCGGAAACAGAAGGTGGGGCCGCGATCGTCGCCTTCGGCGGTGTGGTTATAGACCACGTCCAGGATGACCTCGATACCGGCGGCGTGCAGGGCGCGGACCATGTCGCGGAATTCGGTGACGGCGGCGAGCGGATCCCGCGCCACGGCATAGCCGGCGTGGGGGGCAAAAAATGACACCGGGCTGTAGCCCCAGTAATTGGACAGACCGGGCGGGCAGTCCTGTTGGTCGAATTGGTAGACCGGCAGCAGTTCCACCGCAGTGACGCCCAGTTCACGAAGATAAGGGATCTTCTCGATCACGCCCCGGTACGTGCCGCGCAATTCCGGCGGCAGGCCGGAGGACGGATGGCGGGTGAACCCGCCCACATGCATCTCGTAGATGACCGACTCCGAATAGGGCCGCTGGAGTGGCCGGTCGCCCTGCCAGTCGTAGTCCCCGGGGCCCACCAGCACGCTCTTCATGGCTTTCCCCAGGTTGGCACCGGGACGGGCCGCGGCGGCCCGCTCATAGCCCGCGCCGGTCGCGACGCCGCGCCCGTAGGGATCCAGCAGGAGTTTGTCGCCATCGAAGCGGAGCCGTCGCGACGGATCCCAGGGCCCCGCGACCCGATAGCCGTAGAGCTGTCCCGACTCCAGACCGGGCACACAGACATGCCAGTAGTGGTAGGTCCGGTTGACCTGCGGGTCGAGGGAGACGATCCGGGACGGCGTGTCATCGTCCACGTCGTCGAAAAACAGCAGCTCCACCGAATCGGCGCGCTTGGAGAACACCGAGAAATTCACGCCCTCGGCGCAGAAGCTGGGCCCGATGGGGCCGGGGCTGCCTCGCAACGTGTCGCTCATGGTGCCCACCCCTTTGGCCAGGTGCGAACGGCTCGGCCATCAGTATAGACCCGCGCGGCGCCGAAGCCGGAACGGTGGAACACCCCGGAGCAGGGATGACACCGTGGAGTCTGGCGCTATCCGGATGATCCCGACTGACGCACGATCCCGGACGTCAATGCCCGGCGGTCAATGTCCGGCTTGGGCCCTGCGCAGATCGGGCAGTTCCGGGCACAGGTAAGCGTTGCCGATGACGGTGGCGTTGTAGACACCGCCAAAGGAATCATCCGCCGTATTGTGACTCAGGTTTTCCAGTTCGACCTGAACATAGTTGGCGCCCAGGTCGTAGGCGGCATCGCGCATCTGGTTTCTGGCCCCGATGACCAGGTTCTCGTCTTTGGTCAGATTGGACGTCACGAAATTTCCCTGGCTGCCGCGGACCTCGCCGATGAACCGGCACCCCTCGGATGGCGGGTTGCGGGTCACCAGTATCGAGTTGGCTTCAGGGGCCTGGAGCGGCGTGGCGGCACATCCGGCCGCGCAGGCGGTCAGGGCGATCAGCAAAAAGTGTCGAGACCTCATGATCTGTCTCCTTCTCTCTTGCCGTCCGGGGTGCTGAGGGGGGCGGCATGGCCTGGTTCCGGGTTCGCGGATCCACCGCGAGACCCACTTTCAGCCTAGCCCTGTCGCACCGTAATGCAATACTATTCAAAGACGTATTGATATCCGATACTTCTTAACCACAATAAGTGACACTTTATGAGCCAGACCGCCCATCTGATCGAAACCCTCAAGCGCTGTCTGCGCGCCAAGGGCCTGACTTACCGCGACGTCGCCGCCGAGCTGGGTCTGAGCGAATCCAGCGTCAAGCGGCTGTTCTCCGAAAAGACCTTCTCGCTGCGACGGCTCGAGGAGGTCTGCCGATATCTGGAGATGTCCATATACGATCTGTCACGCCTCGCCGCCTCCCGCGACGATCATCGAGCCGATCGGCTGACGACGGCGCAGGAATCGGCGCTGGCTGCCGACCCGGTACTGCTCTCCTATTTCTATCTCCTGCTGTTGGGATGGAAACCGTATCGCATAGGCAGGCGCCTCAAGCTCGACGAGGCTGGCCAACTCCACTATCTGAATCTGCTGGATGATCTCCGGCTGATCGAATTGATGCCGCGCAAGCAGGTGAGACTGTTGACGGACAGCCGGATCAGCTGGAGCGCGACCGGGCCGGTGCGCCGGCGTTACGAATCCCAGGTCAAACGCGAGTTCGTGGATCATCCCTTCGACGCCTCACAGGAAACCTTCAGACTGGAATCCAGCGAATTGTCCGAGGCCTCGATCCACGTCCTGTTGCGACGGATCGAGCGGCTGGTGGAGGAATTTTCCGAGCTGACGGAGATCGATCGTCATCTTCCCCATGAGCAGAAGCGCAGCTTCGGCATCCTGATCGGCGCGCGGCCCTGGACGTTCTGGAGCATCGTCGGTGAACTCGAGGCCATGAAGTAGCCGGCCGGCTGCTCCGGCGGGTTCTAAGGGGGACCGTCGTACTCGCAGTAGGTGCTGCCTTCGATTTCGAACTTGTCCTCGCCGTATCGGCGGACGCCAACATAGAAACTGTTCGCAACGGCGAGACAGGTCTGTCGCGACTCAACGGAGTCGTCCATCAACTGGAACGTCCTGGTGACCACATTGCCGGCCTCCTCCGGGCAGATCGCGCGCATGTTTTCCAGGAACTCCGTATCGCACGTCTCCCGGTCCAGCCCATAGCTGCGGTATCCATGACGATAGCAGTAATCGTGCTGGGCACAGGCGTCGTAGAATTTCTCCCGGTAATACTCGTGACTCTCGCTCGCGATGCTGATCGCGATCGGCACCGAACAACCCAGCGGTTTCTGACCACCGCATGGCGACGCCGGTCTTGACCAGGAGCGTTTTTGCAGCGTCGCGATATCGCTGATCGGTATCCGGTGATCGTCACCGAACAGGGTTTCGTCGCGGACCTCGGTGACGACGAATTCACTGGTCTCGCCGTCCACGGTGGTCACGATCACCTTGTCGCCCGGCTCGATGGCGGTTTCGACAAAATTCGGCAGCGGCTTGACGTTTTGGGCGGGCGCACAGGCGACCAGACCTGCCAACAGACATACAAGGGCGACGGCCCTGAAGCGGGTCGGATCTATCTCGCCGGACGGCATGGTTGCCAGTCTCTGCATGGATTGCCCTGTCAGCCGTCTGGCCTCAAAGCTGGTAGACCATCACGCTGCGCGGGCCGACGCCGGAGACCAGCAAGCCGTCTGCCGATCGGTTGGCCGACGGGCCGGAGCCGAACAGCACGGCTGCCCCATCTTCGCCCGGTTCGACAAGCCGGACGGTCAGGTCCGTCCGGGGTGAGTCGGCAAAATTCGCCACCACCACGATCCGCTCCTCATCCGTAAACCGCTCGAAAGCGATCACGTCGCCGGACCCTTCCACGACGAGCGACCGATAGCCACCGCTGGTCAGCGCGGGATGGGTCTTGCGCAAGCGGATCAGGCGGCGGTAGAGGTGCCACATGGAGTCCGGATCCGCCTGCTGTCCGGCCACATTCATCTCTGGCCTGGCCTTGCGGTTGGTCATCCACGGGGTGCCGGTGGTGAAGCCGCCTGCTTCGGTCCAGCGCATCGGCGTGCGCTTCTCCGGATCCTCGTCACCCGGCCCGTTGACCAGACCCAGCTCCTCGCCGTAATAGACAAACGGCACGCCGGGCAGGGTAAACAGCAACGATGCGGCCAGCCGCGCCCGCTCCGGACGCCGGACCTGGGTGGCCACCCGGACCATGTCGTGATTGGTCAGGAAGATCGCGTCCAGGGCGTGGGGCGGGTAATAGTCCGCCACGTCGCACAAGGTCTCCTGGATCAGACCCGGCGTGTCGTCCCGGGTCCCGCCGACGATGGCCGCGGCCAGGTCGAAATTGAAGTTGATGTCCAGCTGGGAGTAGGGCGTCTCGCCGAAGAACGGCGCGACCTCGTCCACCGTGGTCCAGTTCTCACCGATGAAGATCGTGTCCGGGTAGTCCCTGCGTACCTCCCGGGCGAACTCGAGCCACCAGTCATGGGTCTCGGGTGATCCACCGGCCTTGGCCTCGTCGCCGGCCTCGATGATGTGCCGGGAGGCGTCGAGACGGAAGCCGTCCAGGCCGCGGGCCAGCCAGCGTTTGGCGATGGCGATCATCTCGGCACGCACCTGTGGGTTCTCGAAATTGAGATCGGGCATCTGGCTCCAGAACAGCCCGTAGTAATACAGCGGCAGGCGTCGGGACTTGTGCCAGGTCTGGGACGCGGACCAGGGCTGGGTCCAGCCCGGATCGTCCTCGCGCCAGACATACCAGTCGTGGAAGGAGTCGTCCGCCGACACATTGGCCTGGACGAACCAGGGGTGCCATGCCGAGGTGTGGTTGACCACCAGGTCCATGATCACCTTGATGCCGCGTTTGTGGGCCTCGGCCAGCAGGCGGTCGAAGTCCGCCTCGCTGCCGTAATCCAGCTCCACCCGGTCGTAATTGAGCGTGTCGTAGCCGTGATAGCTGGGGGACTCGGTGATCGGCAGCATCCACAAGGCGTCGATGCCCAGGTCGGTGTCGGTGTCCGGATCACCGTCGTTGAGATAATCCAGCCGCGAGGTCAGGCCGTTGAAATCGCCGATGCCGTCACCGTCGG